>DQVI01000212.1 GCA_015661825.1 Novosphingobium capsulatum | reverse complement strand
GCGCCGCGTGCGCCACGCCGCCGCGCGGCTTCGAGGCCGCCTTGCGCGCGCGCGCCGTCGATAGTTTTGCTCTGATCGCCGAAATCAAGAAGGCCAGCCCTTCCAAGGGCCTGATCCGCGAAGATTTTCGCCCTGCCGATCATGCCCGCGCCTATGAAGCGGGCGGCGCGGCCTGCCTTTCGGTGCTGACCGATGCGCCTTATTTCCAGGGCCACGAGGACTTCCTCGTCGCCGCCCGCGCGGCCTGCGCCCTGCCCGTCCTGCGCAAGGATTTCATGGTCGATCCCTGGCAGGTCGCCGAGGCCCGCGCGATTGGTGCCGACGCAATCCTGATCATCGTGGCCGCTCTTGAAGACGCCCAGATGGCCGAGATCGAGGCCGCCGCGCGCGAGGCGGGCATGGATGTCCTCGTCGAGGTTCACAACGAGGCCGAAATGGAACGCGCCGCGCGCCTCCACTCGCGCCTGATCGGCGTCAACAACCGCGACCTCAAGCGCTTCGTAACCGACATCGCCACGACCGAACGCCTCGCCCCGCTCGCCCCGGAAGGCACGCTGCTGGTCGCCGAAAGCGGCATCAACACCCATGCCGACCTCGTGCGCCTTTCGGCCTGCGGCGCGCGCACGTTCCTCGTGGGCGAAAGCCTGATGCGCCACGCCGACGTCACCGCCGCCACGCGCGCCCTGCTCGAAGGCTGACCCCGTGGCCGCCGCGAACCGGCCCTGCAAGCTGTGGTTCGACGGCGGCTGCCGCCCCAATCCGGGCCGGATGGAACACGCTGTCGTCACGCGCGGGCAGACATGGTTCACGCCCGACGCCGGAGAGGGCGATTGCAACCGCGCCGAATGGCTCGCCCTGCTCGCCGCGCTCGCGCTGGCCGCTCGGATGGGTGAAACCAATGTCATCCTCTGCGGCGATTCGGCCTGCGTGATCGACCAGATCGAGGGCCGCACCGCGCCGCTCGCCGCCCATGCCGATTGCTTCGCGGCCTATCGGAACGCCATCGTTCCATTTTCGCGCGTGCGCCTGCGCCATGTCGGCCGTGCGCAAAATCTCGCCGGAATTGCGCTGGAACGCCTGCGTGCGGGTCTTCCCACGCCGCAGCCACTTGCACCGGCCATCCAGTCTGGCATGAGCGAGCGATGAGCGACCTGACCCATCTCGATGCCCGTGGCCATGCACGCATGGTCGACGTGGGCGCCAAGGCCCAGACCCGGCGCGTGGCCGTCGCGCGCGGGTTGATCCGCATGTCCGCCCCCGCGCTCGCCGCCATTCGCGATGGCACCGTGCCCAAGGGCGATGTTCTGGCCACCGCGCGCATCGCCGGGATCATGGCCGCCAAGAAGACCGGCGACCTGATCCCGCTGTGCCATCCGCTCGCGCTCGACGCAGTGACAATCGATTTCGAACTGACCGACCACGGCGTCGAATGCACCGCCACCGCCTCGCTCACCGCACGCACGGGCGTGGAAATGGAAGCGATGACCGCCGTGAGCGTGGCCCTCCTGACGATCTACGACATGGCCAAGGCCGTCGACAAGGGCATGGTCATCGAGGCCGTCCGCCTGATCGCCAAGCGCGGCGGCAAGTCGGGCGACTGGACCTGCCCCGAGTGAGACATTTTCCGTGACCACTACCGTTCCCCAGGGGCGCCCGCGCAAGCCCCCGCTCGCGCTTGAAGAGGCGCAGGCCCGCCTGATCGCGCTCGCCCCGCGCGTGGCCATCGAACACATCGCCAGCGCCGAATGCCTCGGCCACTATCTGGCAGGCCCCCTGCTGGCCGAGCGTACCCAGCCCGCCACCGCCCTTTCGGCGATGGACGGCTATGCCCTGCGTCAGGCCGACATGCCCGGCCCGTGGCAAGTCGTGGGCGAAAGCGCCGCCGGGCATCCGTTCACCGGTACGGTCGGGCCGGGTGAGGCCGTCCGCATCAGCACCGGGGCGGCCCTGCCTGCCGGGGCCGACATGGTCCTGCTTCAGGAAGACACGGCTCGCCACGGCGATCAGGTGGCCTTCACCGGGACCCCGCCAGACCCGCTCGGGCGCCATATCCGCCCCTCGGGCATGGACTTTGCCACCAGCCATCCCCTGCTCGAATCCGGCACCCGCCTGGGGCCTGCACAGATCGCGCTGGCCATCGCCGCAGGTCACTCCCACCTGCCCGTCCACCGTCCCCTTACCGTCGCGGTGATCGACAGCGGCGACGAACTGGCTGCCCCCGGCCACCCGCTGCTCCCCCATCAGATCCCGGCCAGCAATGGCCCAATGCTGGCAGCCATGGCATCGAGCCTGCCGGTCAAGGTCACCCGTATCGGCCCCGTGCCCGACCGCCTCGATGCACTGGCCAGCGCGCTCGACACCGCGCGCGAGGCCGACATCGTGGTAACCAGCGGCGGCGCCTCGGTCGGCGATCACGACCTCGTGCGCCCCGCCCTCGAAGCCATTGGCGCCAGCCTCGATTTCTGGCGGGTCGGGATCAAGCCGGGCAAGCCGATCCTCGTCGGGCGCCGCCCGCGCGAGCACCAGTCGCAAGTGATCCTGGGCCTTCCGGGCAACCCGGCCTCGGCCTTCGTGACCGCACACCTGTTCCTGCTGCCGCTGCTGCGCGCCACTCTGGGCGCCGCCCACCCCCTGCCCCGCCCGCTGATGGTGCCGCTGGGCGAAGCCATGCCCGCAGGGGGCAGCCGCACCGAATTTTTGCGCGGACAATGGGATGGCCGCAAGGTCATGCTCGACCCGTTGCAGGATTCGGGCGCACTCTCGCCCATCGCACGGGCCAATTGCCTCGTGCGCCGCGAAGCGCGCGCGCCGATGCAGCCAGAAGCGAGTGAAGTGCCGATCTATCTGCTCGATTGTGGCGGATTTGCTTGACGGGTTCGGTTTGGTTGCTTATTCGTTCCGCATTCGTTCGCCAAAGGAGACTTGCGGATGCTTACGCGCAAGCAGCACGAACTGCTCTCGTTCATTCAGACGCGGCTTGATGCGTCCGGCATCTCCCCCTCGTTCGAGGAAATGAAGGAGGCGCTCGACCTCAAGTCGAAATCAGGCGTCCACCGCCTGATCTCCGCGCTGGAAGAACGCGGCTTCATCCGTCGCCTGCCCAACCGCGCCCGCGCCCTCGAAGTGATCCGCGAGCCCGAGAGCCTGGCCACCAAGGCGCCGTCGCGCACCCGCGCCACAAGTTCCGCCCCGGCAAGCACGCCCCCGCTGCGCAAGCCCGCCAACGACGTGGTCGAAATCCCGCTTCATGGCCGGATCGCCGCGGGCATGCCGATCGAGGCGATCGAGGGCAGCGCCATGCTTCCCGTGCCTGCCGCCCTGCTCGGCTCGGGCGAACATTACGCGCTCGAAGTTTCGGGTGATTCGATGGTCGACGCCGGCATTCTCGATGGCGATGTCGCGCTTGTGCGCCGCACCAATGTCGCCCGCGATGGCGAAATCGTGGTTGCCCTGATCCATGGCGAGGAAGCCACGCTCAAGTATTTGCGCCACGAACGCGGCCGCATCCGCCTCGACCCGGCCAATGCGGCCTACGAACCGCAATTCTACGCCGAAAGCGAGATCGAGGTGCAGGGCAAGCTCGCCGGCCTCCTGCGCCGCTACCACTGAGCGAAGCCGGTTGCAGGGGGTTGGCAGTCGCCTCAGAAAGCCCTGCCAGCCCCCTGCACTTCCTTCGTTTCAAAGGTGCTTTTTGCCATGACGACCACGCTCCTGTTCGGCCCCTCGTTCAAGGATAACCTCGCCCGGCTTCCCGCCATCGACGGCGTGGCCCGGATCGACCTGTTCGACGCCGATGGTACGCCTGCGGGCAGCATTGCCAACCAGCCGGGCCAGCAGGGCTCGCTTGCGGTCTACCAGTATCTGAAGACGCGCTTTGCCACGCTCGACGCGCAGGCCGCCGAACTGGGCCTCGAAATCTTTGCCGAACATACCCCCGGCGCGCGCACCACACCCGGCGCCCACCCCAATATCGACCGCCTGATCGCGATTGCCGGGGGCGCCCCGGCCCTGTCGCTGGAAATCATCCCCGCATAAGGGGGGGGCGGATTCAGACCCATAAAATAGGTGAGCCGCTTTTCGCTTCGCGATTTTCTCTCGAAGCAAGAGCGTGAAGAACAAGAGATATCGAAGGGGGCAAAGCCCCCTTCACCCCATGAATCTGGCTTCGCCGCGCAAACGGCCACCCAGTGCATGGTACACAGCACCAGTGCCCGGGGGTTCGGGGGCGATGGCCCCCGACTTAATTATTTGATTTTTTATATTCAATAATCCCGAAGGGACAGGAAACCAGATCCATTTATGGGTCTGCACCCTCAGGTCCCGTATCCGCGTTTGGCGGCACGGGACCTGACCATGCTCAGCCCAGGCGCCAGTCCCAGCCCAGCGGATCGCCGTCCATCGCCTCGACCCCCTGCGCGGCGAGATCGTCGCGCAAGGCATCGCTGCGCGCGAAATCCTTGTCCGCACGGGCCGCGCGGCGTTCGTCGAGCACGGCTGCAATCGCCTCGGGCATGATTGTCGCGTCCTTGGGCGTCAGCCGCAGGTCGGTGCGCGCCAGAGTGGTCAGTTGCAGGCCCAGCACCGCGTCGAGCGCGCCGATCGCTGCCAGCTTGAGCGCCGGATCGACCTTCTTGAGCGCGATCACCTCGTCCATCACCGTGAGCGCCACGGCAGTATTGAGATCATCGGAAATCGCCGCATCGAAACGCTCGACCAGCGGCGCGATCTTCGCATGACGTTCCCAGCCCTCGCCCGAGGCGCCGGGTTCTACCCGCTCGCGCAATTGCGCAACAGCCATAACCATCCGCTTGAGGCGCGTGAGCGCGGCGCCAAGGCCCTCCCACGAGAATTCCAGTTCGCTGCGATAGTGCGCCTGAAGGCACAGCAGGCGATAGGCGAGCGGGTGGTAGCCCTTGTCGATCAGCAGTTGCAGGCGCAGGAACTCGCCCGAAGACTTGCTCATCTTGCCCGAGCGTTCGACGAGGAAGTTGTTGTGCATCCACGTCCGCGCGCCCGAATTGGCCGGATCGGCCAGACTGCCCGCGCAGCAGAACGCCTGGTTCTGGGCGATCTCGTTGGGATGGTGGATCTCGCGGTGGTCGATGCCGCCGGTGTGGATGTCGAACGGAAAGCCCAGCAACTGGCCCGACATGACCGAGCATTCGAGATGCCAGCCCGGCGCGCCGCGGCCCCACGGGCTGTCCCATTCCATCTGGCGGGTCTCACCCTCTGGCGTCTTGCGCCAGATCGCGAAGTCGGCCTGATGGCGCTTGCCCTCGACCTGCTCGATGCGGCCTTCGCCCTCGTCCGTCGCCGCGCGGGCAAGGCGGCCATAGTCGGCCACGGTCGAAACGTCGAAATAGAGACCGCCGGGCAACTCGTAGCAGTGCTTGTCGGCGATTGTTTTCGCGAACTCGATCATCGCGGGCACATAGTCGGTGGCGATCGACCAGTGCGCGGGCTGGCGAATACCCAGCGCGGCGATGTCGTCCCAATAGGCCTGCGTGTAATGGCGCGCGATGTCCCAGATCGACTGTGAACCGGCCTTGGCGGCCTTTTCGAGCTTGTCCTCGCCCGCGTCCGCGTCGTCGGTCAGGTGGCCGACATCGGTG
Organism: Novosphingobium capsulatum; assembly: GCA_015661825.1. GTDB lineage: Bacteria > Pseudomonadota > Alphaproteobacteria > Sphingomonadales > Sphingomonadaceae > Novosphingobium > Novosphingobium pituita. The sequence goes on along the minus strand of DQVI01000212.1, from coordinate 5,080 downwards.
ATGTTGATGACGTGGGTGAGCGCATAGCCCTTCCACGACAACGTGCGGCCCAGCACGTCGGCAAAGACATAGGCGCGCATGTTGCCGATGTGGGGATAGTTGTAGACCGTCGGCCCGCACGAATAGACGCGCGCCTCGCCGGGATGGACCGGCACGAAAGGTTCGAGCGCGCGGGTGAGGCTGTTGAACAGCGTGAGCGGGGCTGCGGTGTGCGTCATAGCCCCGCGCCTTGCCCCGGCGGGGCAGGTCCGGTCAAGCTTTGCCGTTGGAACCTGTCCCGCCTCCTTGGCGATCAATCGACCTCGAACAGGTCGGCGAGTTGTTCGACGATGGTGCCGCCCAGTTGCTCGACATCCATGATCGTCACCGCGCGGCGATAATAGCGCGTCACGTCGTGGCCGATGCCGATGGCGACAAGCTGGACCGGGCTCTGCTTCTCGATCCAGCCGATCACCTTGCGCAAGTGCTGTTCGAGATAGCCCGCGTGGTTGACCGAGAGCGTGCTGTCATCGACCGGCGCGCCATCGGAGATCACCATCAGGATGCGGCGGTCTTCGGGGCGGGCGAGAATGCGGCTGTGTGCCCAGAGCAGCGCCTCGCCGTCGATGTTTTCCTTGAGCAGGCCCTCGCGCATCATCAGGCCCAGATTCTTGCGCGCGCGGCGCCAGGGTTCGTCGGCCTTCTTGTAAACAATGTGGCGCAAGTCGTTGAGACGGCCCGGATGAGCCGGCTTGCCACCGGCCAGCCAGGCCTCGCGCGATTGCCCGCCCTTCCACGCGCGGGTGGTGAAGCCCAGCACTTCGGTCTTGACCCCGCAGCGTTCGAGCGTGCGCGCGAGAATGTCGGCGCTGATCGCCGCAATCGAGATCGGACGCCCGCGCATCGAGCCCGAATTGTCGATCAACAGGGTGACGACGGTATCCTTGAACTCGACATCGCGTTCCATCTTGTAGGACAGCGACTGGCCCGGTGCGATCACCACGCGCGCGAGGCGGGCGGCGTCGAGCAGGCCTTCTTCCTGATCGAAATCCCAGCTGCGGTTCTGCGCGGCCATCAACCGGCGCTGAAGCCGGTTGGCCAGCCGGGTGACGACGCTTTGCAGGCCCTTCATCTGGTTGTCGAGATAGGCGCGCAGGCGGGTCAGCTCCTCCTCGTCGCACAGATCCGTGGCGGCGATCACCTCGTCGAACCGGGTGGTATAGGCCTGATAATCGAAATCTTCGGGCAGGTCGGTCCATGGACGGTTGGGCCGGGTCGGCAGCATGCCGTCCTCGCCCTCGTCGTCGACATCCGAATCGGCGGGGTCATCGGGACGGTCGGTGTCTTCCTGACTTTCGCCCTGATCGTCACCCTGCGCACTGTCGCTGGCCATCTCGACCGGCTGCTGGTCGTCGGCAGAGGTTTCGGCTTCCTCGGGCTGTTCGGTGCCGTCGTCCTGGTCTTCCTCGTCTTCCTGGTCCTGGTTCTCGTTCGGCTCGGGCGGGGTGGCCTGGGTCAGTTCGAGATGGCCCAACATATCGAGGGCAAGCTTTTGAAAAGCCTTCTGGTCTTCAAGCTTGTCGGCCAGATGGGTGAAATCGTCTCCGGCGCGCGCCTCGATCCAGCTGCGCACCATGTCGGTGCCCAGACGGGCGAGCGGCGGCACGGACTGGCCCGTGAGCTTCTCGCGCAGCAGCAGCGCGATCGCGGTGGGCAGCGGCACTTCCTCGGGCTTGGTCGCGCGCGAGATCGGGTCGGCGGCGACGCGCTGGGCGGTCACCGCATCGAGATTGACCTGCATGCCCGCATAGCCGCGCGAGCCGAGCGCCTCGTAGCGCACGCGCTCGACCGCATCATAGCAGGCCCGCGCGAGCAGTTCGGTCGGCGCGCCGTTCTCGTGAACACGGTCGTTGTGCAACCGCAGGCGCAGCGCCATCGAATCGGCGGCGCCGCGCGCCTGCGCCACTTGCGCTTCGGGCAAGGCGCGACCGGGCATGGGCACGCGCATCAAATGGCCGGTCTGGCTGGCCTGATCAGAGGTCCAGGCCACCTCCACGTCGCTCTGTTCGGAAAGCGCCCGTGCGGTGCCGGTGAGCACCGAGCGGAAAGTGTCGAGAGGAGATTCGCCAGCCAAGATCAGTTCCGTATTTCAGGCACCCCGGGCCGGGAAAGGCAACCAAGCCAGACCGGCACCGGGGCGCAAACCATCGCGTCAGCCGATAGATTGGCCGGTCTTGGCCCAATCCGCAAGGAAGCCTTCGATGCCCTTGTCGGTCAAAACGTGCTTGAACAGGCCCTTGATCACGGCGGGCGGCGCGGTGATCACGTCGGCACCGATCTTGGCGCTTTCGAGGATGTGGACGCCGTGGCGGATCGAGGCGACGAGGATTTCGGTCTCGAACGCGTAGTTGTCGAAGATCAGGCGGATGTCGCGGATCAGGTCCATGCCATCGAAGCCGTTGTCGTCGTGACGGCCCACGAAGGGCGAGATGAAGGTCGCGCCGGCCTTGGCGGCCAGCAGGGCCTGGTTGGCCGAGAAGCACAGCGTGACGTTGACCATCGTGCCATCGGCCGAGAGCTTCTTGCAGGTCTTGAGGCCGTCGATGGTCAGCGGCACCTTGATGCACACGTTGTCGGCGATCTTGCGCAGGATTTCGGCCTCGCGCATCATGCCTTCATGGTCGAGCGCGACCACTTCGGCTGAGACCGGCCCATGGGTCAGGCCGCAGATTTCCTTGGTCACCTCGATGAAGTCGCGGCCCGACTTGGCGATCAGGGTGGGGTTGGTGGTCACGCCGTCGAGCAGGCCGGTGGCGGCCAGATCGGCGATTTCGGCGGTATCAGCCGTGTCGACAAAAAACTTCATGGCGGTGTTTCCTGCGCAGGTTTGTGGAGCCTTCCACCCGTGAAGCCCACGGCGGCGGTCCACATTGATTGTCCAAGTTGAGTGACCAACTTGATTGGCCAAGTTGATTGGCCAAGTTGATTCTGGGGCGGCCTATAGGCCACCTGCCCCGGCCTGTCAGGCCCGCTTGTGGCCACAAGGTGCGCTCATGCACACCCTTGCGCCCTGTTTCCCGCCTCCGGTTTGCCCTGTGGCGTCCCGCTCCCTATATCCGGGGGCGATGACCCAGCCTTCTTCTGCTCGCATCCGCTGCGTGGTGTTCAACGCCGCCCTGGGTCCGCTCGACTACAAGGTTCCCGCCCATCTCGACGTTCAGCCCGGCCATGTGGTGATCTGCCCGCTCGGGCCCCGCCAGATTCTGGGCGTGGTGTGGGAGGCCGACCGCCTGCCCGAAGCCGACGTGCCCGAGGCCAAGCTGCGCCCGATCCTGGGCGTGCTGCCGGTGCCCCCGCTCGGCGCGCCGCTGCGCCGGTTGATCGAGTGGTGTGCCGACTATTACCTTGCCCCGCTGGCCTCGGTCGCGCGGATGGCGCTCTCGAGCACGGCGGCGCTGCAAGGGGGCAGCACGGTTACCGAATATCGCCTCTCGGGCCGTGACCCCGAAAGCCTGCCCAAGGGACGCCTTACCCCCCAGCGCGCGCAGGCGATGGACCTCCTGATCGACCAGCAGGCGACCATCCGCGAACTGGCGGAAATCGCCGAAGTCTCGCAAGCCGTGCTGCGCGGGATGGTGACCGCAGGGCTCCTCGAAGCCGTGACCGTCGATGCCGACCGCGCTTACCCCCGCGCCGACCCGCACCATGCCCAGCCCGAATTGTCCGACGCGCAAGGGGCCGTTGCCGCGCGCCTCGTCGCGGCGGTCAAGGCGCGGGCGTTTCAGCCGTTCCTGCTCGACGGGGTGACCGGATCGGGCAAGACCGAGACGTATTCCGAGGCGATTGCCGCCGCCCTCGAAGAGGGGCGACAGGTTCTCGTCCTCTTGCCAGAAATCGCCCTGACTCAAAGCTTTCTATCGCGTTTTGAGCAACGCTTCGGCAGTCCGCCGGTCTCGTGGCATTCCGCGCTCAAGTCTTCGGAGCGGCGGCGGGCCTGGCGTGCGGTGGCCCAAGGGCGCGCGCAAGTGGTGGTCGGCGCGCGCTCGGCGCTGTTCCTGCCGTTCGCCAATCTGGGCCTGATCGTCGTCGACGAAGCGCACGAGATCAGTTTCAAGCAGGACGACGGGGTGCGCTACAACGCCCGCGACGTGGCGGTGATGCGCGCGCGGTTCGAAGGCGTTCCGGTCGTGCTGGCCAGCGCGACCCCGGCGCTCGAAAGCCTCCAGATGGCCGCGAGCGGGCGCTACGAACGCCTCGTCCTGCCCAGCCGCTTTGGCGGCGCGCAATTGCCAACGATCCGCATTGTCGACTTGCGCGAGGACGTGCCCGAGCGCGGGCGGTGGCTGGCCCCCTCGCTCGTCGAAGGGCTGCACGAGCGGCTTGGCCGGGGCGAGCAGAGCCTGCTGTTCCTCAACCGGCGCGGCTTTGCCCCGCTGACTTTGTGCCGGACTTGCGGCCACCGCTTCCAGTGCCCCAATTGCTCGGCCTGGCTGGTCGAGCACCGGCTCTCGCACCGCCTCGCCTGCCACCATTGCGGCCACGAAGTGCCCACGCCCAACACCTGCCCCGAATGTGGCGAGCCCGATTGCCTCGTCGCCTGCGGGCCGGGGGTGGAGCGGATCGCCGACGAAGTGGCCCAGATCCTGCCCGAGGCGCGCGTCGCGCTTGTCACCTCCGACACGCTGACGAGCGCGGCCAAGGCTGCGCAATTCGTCGAGCAGGCCGAGAACAAGGCCATCGACGTGATCGTGGGCACCCAACTCGTCACCAAGGGCTTCCACTTTCCCGACCTTACGCTGGTCGGCGTGGTCGATGCGGACATGGGGCTCGAAGGGGGCGACTTGCGCGCTGCCGAGCGGACCTACCAGCAGGTCGCGCAAGTGGCGGGGCGCGCCGGGCGCGGCGAGAAGCCGGGCGAAGTGCTGATCCAGACCCGCCATCCCGAAGCCCCGGTCATCGCCGCGCTGGCCAGCGGCGACCGCGACGCCTTCTACGAGGCCGAGACCGAAGCCCGGCGCGAGGCCCATGCGCCGCCGTTCGGGCGCTGGGCGGCGATCATCGTGTCGAGCGAGGACGAGGCCGAGGCGCGCGACGCGGCCCG
>DQVI01000080.1 GCA_015661825.1 Novosphingobium capsulatum | reverse complement strand
GCTTTGCGCCCGGAGCCACGCCCGCCGGGCAAGAGCCGCTCCCCCCCGCTGGCGGCTGGCACCCGGACCGGGGCCTCGTCGACCCGCTCGCAGTAGCCCGCGATCCGGCCCGCCCGCTGGTGCTCGTGGTATTCTACCGTGCCTATCTTGCCGCGGGCGACCTTGACCCCATCGCCGCGCTGATCCGCGCGTTCGAGGCGCAAGGGGCTGCGGCGCTCGGCCTCTACGCCTCCTCGCTCAAGGCCCCGGAGGCACGCGGGGCCATCGCCGAATGGATCGCCGCCCTCGCCCCGGCGGCCATCGTCAACGCCACCGCCTTTTCCGCCCGCGACGAGGGCGGCCAAAGCCCGCTCGACAGTGCCGGGGTGCCGGTCTTCCAGCTCGCGCTCGCCACCGCGCCGCGCGCGGCATGGGAGGCCTCCCCGCGCGGGCTGTCTCCGGCAGACCTTGCCATGCATGTCGTCCTGCCCGAGATCGACGGGAGCATTCTGGCCGGTGTCGCCAGCTTCAAGGAAAGCGGCACGCCCGATCCGGCGCTGGGCCTTGCCCCGGCGCGCCATCGGGCCGATCCCGACCGCATAGCGGCCATCGTCGCGCGGGTCGAGGGCTGGATGGCGCTGGCCCGGCGCGCTTCGCCCCAATCCCTCGCCCTCGTGCTCTCGACCTATCCGGGCAAGCCCCACCTGCTTGCCCATGCCGTCGGCCTCGACGCGCTGGCTTCCGCGCAGGCCATTCTGGCTGATCTGGGCCAGCCGATGCCCGCCGATCTCGCCACCGCCTTGCAGCGCGAGCGCCTGACATGGCCGCTTTCCGCCTATCGTGAAGCGCTGGCCACCCTGCCCCCAAGCTTGCAAGCCGATCTCGCGCAAGCGTGGGGCGATCCGGCCCATGATCCGGCCTGCCGCGACGGGGCATTCCATTTCGCCGGTCTCCCCTGCGGCACGGTGCGCGTGTTGCTCCAGCCCGAACGCGGCGCCAGTGCCACGCGCGAGGACGACTATCACGACCTCGACCGCGTGCCCTGCCATGGCTATGTCGCGTTCCATATCTGGCTGCGCAGCCTTGGCCTTGCTGCGCTGATCCATCTGGGCGCCCATGGCACGCTCGAATGGCTGCCGGGCAAGGCCGTCGCACTTTCGGGCGCCTGCTGGCCTGAGGTGCTGGTCGGGTCGCTGCCGGTGGTCTATCCGTTCATCGTCAACGATCCGGGCGAGGCCGCGCAGGCCAAGCGGCGCATTGGCGCGGTCACCATCGGCCATGCCCCGCCGCCCCTCGTCCCCGCCGGCAAGGCCACCGGGCTGGACCGCCTCGAAGCCCTGCTCGACGAATTTTCCAATGCCGACGGTCTCGACCCGGCCCGGCGCGACCGCCTGACCGGCGCCATCTGCGGCGAGGCGCAGGCCCTCGGCCTTGCCGCCGATCTCGGCCTCTCCCCCCAAGCCACTGCCGCCGAAACGATCACCCGCATCGACCGCTTCGTGTGCGAGATCAAGGAAAGCCGGTTTGGCGAAGGACTTCACGTCTTTGGCCGGGGCGAACAGGGCCTGGCCGAGCGTACCGGCCTGCGCGCCGCGCTTTCCGGGCGGCGGGTGGCACCCGGCCCCTCCGGCTCACCCTATCGCGGGCGCAGCGATGTCCTGCCCACGGGCCGCAATCTCTACACAATCGACCCGCGCGCGGTGCCCAGCCGCGCCGCCCATGCCCAAGGCGTGACCCTCGCCGAAGAACTCGTGCGCCGCCATCTTCAGGACCATGGCGACTGGCCGCGTGCGCTCGTCGTCGACCTCTGGGGTTCGGCCACGATGCGCACGGCGGGCGAGGAGTTTGCCATGGCGCTTCACCTGCTGGGCGCGAAACCGGTGTGGGACAGTGCCTCCGACCGGGTAACGGGCGTGGAAATCCTGCCCATCGCCCTGCTCGAAAGGCCGCGCCTCGATGTGACCTTGCGCGTCTCGGGCCTGTTTCGCGATGCCTTCCCGCAATTGCCGCTGCTGTTCGGACAGGCCGTGCGCGCGCTGGCCGAGCGCGACGAACCTGCCGAATGGAACCCTTTCGTTGGCCAGCAGGCGCCCCACCGCGTCTATGGCCCTCGGCCTGCGCGCTATGGCCTTGGCATGGGGGCCGCGCTTGAGACGTATGGCGAGCAAGGCCGCCGCGCCGGGGGAGAAGCCTGGCTCGCCGCCTCCGACCAGCCGCTCGACCACGCCGACCTCGCGCCCGATCCGCAAGGCTTGCGCGAGCGTGTCGGACAGGCCGATGCCTATGTCCATGTGCAGGATCTGGAGGAGACCGACCTCCTGCTGGCTGCCGACTATGCCGCCCACGAAGGCGGTTTTGCCGCCGCGCAGATGGCGGTCGGCGACAACAGGGCCGCGCTCTACCACCTCGACAGCCACGACCCCGCCAAGCCCGTCGCCCGCCCGCTCCCCGAGGAAATCGCCCGCGTGGTGCGCGCCCGCGCCGCCCATCCCGGCTGGATCGCGGGCATGATGCGCCACGGCTTTCGCGGCGGGGCAGAACTGGCCGCCACGCTCGACCATCTGGGCGCCTTTGCCCATCTGGCGGGCGCCGTCCCGGCCCATCTGTTCGATCTCTATCATGACGCCACGCTGGGCGACGTGGATGTCCGCGCGTTCCTTGCCCGCGAAAATCCCGGCGCCCTGGCCGCTATGGAGGCCCGCTTTGCCGCGCTCCACCACGCCGGCCTGTGGCAGACGCGGCGCAACTCCATTCTCGCCAGCCTGCCGGACGCACGCGCATGACCCCGAACGGCACGATCCGGGGCTGGTGTCCCAATGCATGGCGCCCGATGGAGGCAGGCGACGGCCTGCTCATCCGGGTCAAGCCGCGCATGGCGCGCCTCACCATGCCGCAGGCCCGCGCCGTGTGCGAGGCCGCGCTGCGCCATGGCAACGGGATCATCGACCTCACCCGCCGCGCCAACCTGCAACTGCGCGGCGTGCGCGAGAGCCAGTGGCGCCCCCTGCTCGAAAGCCTGATCGCACTTGGCCTTGTCGACGAAGACCCCACCCTCGAAGCACGGCGGACCATCCTCGTCGCGCCCGACTGGCAGGTTGGAGACGATACCCATCGCATTGCCACCGCGCTCGTCGATGCTCTGCCCGCCCTGCCGCCCCTGCCCGGCAAGATCGGCTTTGTCGTGGATGCCGGGCCAGCCCCGGTTCTGGCAGGCGAGGCGGGCGATTTCCGCGTCGAGCGCGGCGCGTCGGGCGGCCTGATCCTGCGCGCACAGGGCCGCCCGCTGGGGGCCGCCGCCCCGTTCGGGAAAGAGGCCGCCTTGCTCGCCGATCTGGCCTGCTGGTTCGCCCGGAGCGGCGGCGCGCAGGCAGGCCGCATGGCCCGCCACACCGCCCCCCTGCCCGACTGGGCCCAG
>DQVI01000102.1 GCA_015661825.1 Novosphingobium capsulatum | reverse complement strand
CGAGGGGGGCGGCGGCGGGGCTGCCAGCGGGCTGATCGTCACGGTTCGTCTGCCGCTGGGGCCGGGTCAGCGCCCTGCTGCATCGCGGAAATAGTTTCTTACAGCCCCGACGGATCGGGGCAAAAACCGATGCTTACCTCATTTCTGCAAGCGCGGTGCAGATGGCCTCGCGCATCATGACAGACAAGATGGGGTGATTTCTGATGAACGAACTCATCGGCCGGGTCTTCAGCTTCGAGAAGACGACCTTTCCGCAAAGCAGCGACCTCTATTCGCAGCTCTCCACCCATGGGCAGGAGCCCAAGGCGCTGATGATCTCGTGCGCCGATTCGCGCGTCGTGCCCGAACAGATCGTCCAGGCCCAGCCGGGCGATCTGTTCGTGTGCCGCAATGCGGGCAACATGGTGCCGTCCTATTCGACGATGAACGGCGGCGTTTCCTCGACAGTCGAATATGCCGTCGTGGCGCTGGGCGTGCGCGACATCATCGTGTGCGGTCACTCCGACTGCGGCGCGATGAAGGCGCTGGCCGCCCCTGAAGCGCCCGAAGGCATGCCCAACGTGGTGGCCTGGCTGCGCCATGGTGCGGCGGCCGAGCATGTCGTGTCGAGCTGCTCGCCCCATCTCGAAGGCAAGGAGCGCGTGCGCGCGGTTGCCCTTGAAAACGTGATTGCCCAGATCGCCCACTTGCGCACGCATCCTTCGGTGGCGGCGGCCATCGCGCGGGGCGAGATGTCGCTCCACGGCTGGTTCGTCGACATCGCGGCGGGGCAGGTGCTGGGCCTCGATGGCGACACTGGCCAGTTCGTGCCCCTGCGCGAGGATCGCCCGCTTCCCGTGGCCCTTCCGGCAGCGGTGCGCGTGGCGGCCGAGCCGCTGCTGCGCGAAGCTGCCGAATAAGGCCAGCCGCGCCCGGGAAGGCCGGGATCGACAGGAAAAACCCCCCGTTGGCCGGGCCAGCGGGGGGTTTTCTATGGGTGGTCAGCACGAGGCCCGGCAAGGAGCCCCAGGCGCTGGTTCTTCAGAAATTGACGGTGGCCGAGAACACGGCGCGGCCCGACGAGATCGAATCGCCACCGGCGGTCTGGAACTTGGTGAAGTTGGGGCTCAGGTGGTCGCGGTCGGCCTTGGTGATGTTGGTGTCGACATAGGACACGCCGAGCACGAACCTGCCGAGGACGACTTCGGCGCCGAGCATCCAGTCGAGGTACTGGCCGCTCGGGGCGACGCTGGTGCCGTTCGGGCCAAGGCCCGAGTTGCCCTTCGAATAGCCCAGGTGCGCCTTCAGGTTGACCGGCGTATGCGGCACGCCGCCGTTCACGTCGCCCCACAGATAGAGGTTGTCCATCTTGGCGCCGGGGTGGTCATAGATGCCCGTGGCGGCCGAGGCGCCCGAATTGTACCACTTGCCCAGGGCCTGCTGCTTGGGGGCATAGGCCACGCCGCCGAGCATCGAGACCGGGCCGACCGTGGTCGAAACCTTGACGAAAGGTTCGGCATAGTCGGTCTTGTTGGCGCCGCCCGGATACATGTACCAGGTCAGGCCGGCGTCGATCGTGGCCGGGCCGACGGTCTTCTTGTAGCCGCCGATGAGGTCGACTTCGAGGTTGGGACCGCCAAAGGTGCCCCAGCCGGCCAGGTTCGAACCCCAGGCGCCAGCGTAAAATCCGCTTTGATGGGCGACGGTCACGCCCGCCTGAATGGCAAAGCCGTTGTTCGACTGCGAAACGCCGCGCAGGCGATAGTCGGACACGATTGCTGCGCTGCCCGAAACGGTGAAGGCGGAGGGCGGCGCGGTTTCTTCTTCGGCCTTGGCGGTGGTGGCCAGACTCAGGCTGGCACTTGCAATCGCGATGGCCAGGGCAAGGCGCGCGGGCCGGGCGTGCGCGGGACGATGAAGCATCGGAAACGGTCTCCCCTACAGTTTCAACAGATCCGCCTGCGTGCCCGGTGTCTGCCAGTCTCGGACAGGACTGTTACAGTGTATTACACTGTAAAATCTTGTTCCGGCTGCTGATTTCACCGTTGCCCGTCCGTCATACACGTATTTCGCGTCAGGTCCATTTATTGGAAGATAACCGAAGCCATTCGGCACCTGTGCGTGACATTGTGGTCACAATAGGGGGGCGGCGCATGGGGCGGGGCGGTTCATCCGGGAAGCGGGATGAACTCGTGTTCGCCCGGAATATGGGCGAAACGGTCGGCCTTCCAGTCGGCCTTGGCCTGTTCGAGCCGCTCGGGACGCGAGGACACGAAATTCCAGAAGATGTGGCGCTGTTCGGGAAAAGGCTCCCCGCCCATCAGCATCACCCGCGCGCCGCGCGCACTGGTGATCACCACTTCGGCGCCCGGCTTGAGCACGACCAGTTCGTGCGTGGCAAAGGCGCCGGTCTGCCCGACCACGGCGATTTCGCCCTGAACGACATAGAGCGCGCGCTCGACATGCTCGGCTGCGATTCGGTAGCGCCCGCCCGGCGTGATGACGAGATCGGCATAGATCAGGTCCGAGGCTGTCCGTACCGGCGAGACAAGGCCTTCGCTGCTGCCCGCGATCAGCGTCATGCGGGTGCCGTCCTGCTCGACGGCCGGGATGGCGTCGGCCTTGTAGTGATCGAAGGCCGGATCGCATTCCTCGTCGGCGACGGGCAGGGCCACCCAGGCCTGAAGCCCGAACAGGGGGCCGCCCTTGGCGCGCACTTCGGGGCCGGTGCGCTCGGAATGGACGATGCCGCTCCCGGCGGTCATCCAGTTGACCTCGCCGGGGCGGATGGTCTGGACGGCCCCGAGCGAATCGCGGTGCAGCATCTCGCCTTCGACGAGGTAGGAGATCGTGGCCAGCCCGATGTGGGGATGGGGGCGCACGTCGAGCCCTTCGCCCGCGGCAAAGGTCGCCGGGCCCATCTGGTCATAGAAGATGAACGGGCCGACCATGCGGCGGTGGGCCGAGGGCAGGGCCCGGCGGACCTGAAAGCCATCCCCCAGATCGCGGACGGGCGGCAGCAGGGCAAATTCGACGCCTTCGATATGAGGATTGCGGATCGACATGGCAGGGCCTTTCCCGTTGGGGCCCGCATGGGCCGGGCATGAGGCAGGAATAGTGGCTTTCCCCTTTCGACGGTATGCCGATAGAAATCGTCAAAATGTTCAGGATTGTCGAAATGGTGGCGCTGGGGCGGCCATCAGGCAGCATATCCGGTCATGCCCTCAGCAGCCTGCCGTCCGGTCGATCAAGCTATGGTTGCTCCCCCTCCCCCTCTGAGAGCCCGACCCAAAAGTCCTTCGGGTCGGTTTGGCGGGTCTTTTGTGCCACCACGGCGTCGGCTGTTCGCCACGATGCCTCCAGCATCGCT
>DQVI01000119.1 GCA_015661825.1 Novosphingobium capsulatum | reverse complement strand
CGCGCATCGTGGCTGCGCTCGAACAGGGCCCGGCGCGTCGCCGCGTGGGCCTGCTGCTCGAAGGCCGCATGGCCGCGCGCGAGGGCGCGCAGGTTCTCGCCGATAATCGTGTCGTGGGCACCGTCACCTCGGGCGGTTTTGCCCCCACGCTCGGACGCCCGATCGCGATGGCTTTCGTCGAGACCGCGCTGGCCGTTCCCGGCACCGAACTTTCGCTTTCCGTGCGGGGCAAGACGATCCCCGCCACGATCACTTCGCTTCCCTTCATCCCCCATCGCTATGTGCGCAAAGGAATCGCCTGATGACCCGCTATTTCACGGCTGACCACGAATGGATCGCGGTTGAAGGTGACACTGCCACTGTCGGCATCACCGATTATGCGCAAGGGCAGCTTGGCGACATCACGTTCGTCGAACTGCCCGCCGAAGGCGCGGTTCTGACCAAGGGCGACAGCGCCTCGGTGGTCGATTCGGTCAAGGCCGCCTCGGACGTCTACGCGCCTGTCTCGGGCACGGTGAGCGCGCTCAACACCGCGCTCGAAGACGCCCCCGAACTGGTCAACTCGGCCCCCGAAGGCGAAGGCTGGCTCTGGAAGATGACGCTTTCCGACACCGCGCAGCTCGACGGCCTGATGGACGAGGCGGCCTATGCCGCCCATGTCGCGGAGCTCTGATCGCCGATGCGCTATCTCCCTTTGAGTGAACACGACCGCGGCGAGATGCTCGCTGCGGTCGGGGTTCCCGACGTGGGCGCCCTGTTCGTCGATGTGCCCGAGGCCGCGCGCCTGTCCGGGCCCATCGCCGGGCTGCCCGGCCATGCCAGCGAAATGGCCGTCGAACGCCACATGGCCCGCCTTTCGGCACAGAGCCTGACGGCGGGCGAGGTGCCCTTTTTCCTCGGCGCCGGGGCCTATCGCCACCATGTTCCCGCCTCGGTCGATCACCTGATCCAGCGCGGCGAATTCCTCACCGCCTATACCCCCTACCAGCCCGAAATCGCGCAAGGCACGCTTCAGGTTCTCTTCGAGTTCCAGACGCAGGTCGCGCGCCTGTTCGGAACCGACGTGGCCAATGCCTCGCTCTACGACGGTTCGACCGCGTGCTGGGAAGCCATCGCCATGGCCGGGCGCATCACGCGGCGCAACCGCGCGGTGCTTTCGGGCGGGTTGCACCCCCACTATGTCGGCACGGCGCAGACGATGGCGCGCTTCACCGGCGACCGTCTGGTCACGGCCTTGCCGACGCTGGGCGCCCATGCCGATGAGGACGCGCTGATCGCGGCCATCGACGGGGAAACCTCGTGCGTCCTCGTCCAGTACCCGGACGTTTTGGGCCGCGTGCCCGATCTGGCCCGCGTGGCGGCTGCCGCGCAGGCCAAGGGCGCGCTGCTGGTGGCGGTCGTGACCGAGCCGGTCGCGCTCGGCCTCATCGAAAGCCCCGGCGCGCTGGGCGCCGACATCGTTGTGGGCGAGGGCCAGTCGCTGGGCGTCGGCCTGCAATTCGGCGGGCCCTATCTGGGCCTGTTCGGCTGCCGCGAAAAGTACGTGCGCCAGATGCCCGGTCGCCTTTGCGGTGAAACCGTCGATGCCGATGGCCAGCGTTCGTTCGTGCTGACCCTTTCGACGCGCGAGCAGCACATCCGGCGCGAGAAGGCCACCAGCAATATTTGCACCAATTCAGGTCTTTGCGCGCTGGCCTTCAGCATCCACATGAGCCTTCTGGGCGGTGAAGGCCTGGCCCGCATGGCCCGCGCCAGCCACTTGCGCGCGGTCCAGACGGCGCAGGCCCTGGCCAGGGTGCCCGGCGTGGCCCTCGTCAACGAAACCTATGTCAACGAGTTCGCGGTGACCCTGCCGCGCCCGGCGGCCGATGTCGTCGAGGCGCTGGCGCAGCGCCGCGTTCTGGGCGGTGTCGCGCTTTCGCGCCTGCTGCCCGGCGCGAGCGACCTCGCCAACGTCCTGCTGGTCGCCACCAGCGAACTGACCACCGACGAGGATATCGCCACCCTTGTCGCCACGCTTGGGGAGGTGCTGGCATGACCGCTCTCAATCCTTCGGGCTGGCGCCCGGAAATGGGTGATGCCGCTTGCGCACCCAAAGGCGCGGGCGCGACCTTCACCGGCAATCGCGCGCTGCACCTCGAAGAGCCGCTGCTCTTTGAAATTGGGCGCGCCGACCATTGCGGCGTCGATTTCGACGAGGTAGCCGGTTCGCCGCTGGCCGGGCTGGCCCTGCGCGCGGCCCCGGTCGATCTGCCGGGCCTGAGCGAACCGGAAGCGGTGCGCCACTACACGCGCCTGTCGCGCCAGAACTATGCCATCGACCTTGGCCTGTTCCCGCTCGGCAGCTGCACGATGAAGCATAACCCGCGCCTCGATGAAAAGGTCGCGCGGATGCCCGGCTTTGCCGATGTTCACCCGCTCGCGCCAGAAGGCACGGTGCAGGGCGCGCTCAAGGTCATCGACGAACTGGCCCACTGGCTGGTCGAACTGACCGGCATGGCTTCGGTGGCGATGACGCCCAAGGCGGGCGCCCATGGCGAACTGTGCGGCCTTCTGGCGATCCGCGCCGCGCTCGACGCGCGCGGGGACAAGCGCGAGGTCATCCTCGTGCCCGAAAGCGCCCATGGCACCAACCCGGCGACGGCCGCCTTCGCGGGCTTCAAGGTCGAGGCCATTCCGGCAACGGCTGCGGGCCGCGTCGATACCGCCGCACTGATCGCCCGTCTCGGCCCCAACGTGGCCGGGGTGATGATCACCAACCCCAATACGTGCGGCTTGTTCGAGAGCGATCTCAAGACCATTGCCGACGCGGTCCATGCGGCGGGCGGCTATGTCTATTGCGACGGCGCCAACTTCAACGCCATCGTCGGGCGGGTTCGCCCCGGCGATCTGGGTGTCGACGCGATGCACATCAACTTGCACAAGACCTTCTCGACGCCGCACGGCGGGGGCGGGCCGGGTGCAGGGCCGGTGGTCCTGTCCGAAGCGCTGGCGCCGTTCGCGCCGCTGCCTTTCGTCAAGCCGGGCACCGATGGCGTGCTTCACCTGATCGAGGAAGCACAAGGGGCCGAAATGGCACCGGGCGCCTTTGGCCGGATGTGCGCGTTCCATGGCCAGATGGGCATGTTCACCCGCGCGCTGGCCTATATCCTGAGCCACGGGGCCGATGGTCTGGCCCAGGCCTCGGGCGATGCGGTGCTCAACGCCAACTACGTGTTGCGCCGTCTCGAACACGTCCTTCATGCGCCGTTTGGCGCGACGGGGCCGTGCATGCACGAGGCGCTGTTCAGCGATGATGGCTTTGCCGAAGGGTTTTCGACGCTCGACCTCGCCAAGGGGCTGATCGACGAGGGCTTCCACCCGATGACGGTCTATTTCCCGCTCGTCGTCCATGGCGCGATGCTGGTGGAACCGACCGAGACGGAGAGCAAGGCCGGGCTCGACCAGTTCATCGCCGCGATGGAAAGTCTGGGCCAGCGGGCCCGCGCCGGGGATGCCGCGCTCAAGAGCGCGCCGCACTTCGCCCCGCGTCGCCGTGTCGATGAAACCCGCGCCGCGCGCAAGCCGCGTCTGATCTGGACGCCGACCGAAGGCTGACCGGCCTTTTCGGCAGGCGCATAAAAAACGCCGCGATACCACTGGTGTCGCGGCGTTTTTTGTTACGTGATCAGGTCGCTCAGTGGATCGCGTCCGAACCGGCCTGGCCGATCGACTGGATGTCGCGGCCAGCACCCTTGACGGTGTTGCAGGCCGCCGTTGCGAGCAGCAGGCCGCCCATGGTCATGGCGAGGATGATCTTGCGGGTCATGGTCTGTGTCCTCATGAAATTATGGCTTGGGGCCAGCCGCATTGCCGCAAGCCCCCGAACGCAGCCTTAACGCGCATGGACATGGCCGGTTCCAGCCTGCCACGGGCATATTGCTTCGCGCCCAGGAGCAGGCCATGGGGGCGCGATGACGGGGTGGTGGCAGATGATCGACTGGAACGGGCCGTGGCAGGCCTTGGCGGCCTGCGGGGCCGGGTTGCTGGTCCTCGCCGTGGCGGCGCTGCTGGCCGAGCGGCGGCGCCATGCCCGCCACGATCTCGACCGCGTGGGCTGCATGCCCTGGACGATGATCTACGTCCTGAGCTTTTTCATGGGGATCATGCTGGTGGGGACGGCCTTGAAGACCGCCCTCCACTGACAGGTTAGAGGCAGGCTTCGAGGAAGGCCTGATCGAACCCGAACTGACGCGCCTTTTCAAGGGTATAGGGGCGCAGGCCGGACGGGCGGAATTCGCCGATGATCTTGCCCTCTTCGGTCTCGTCGAGATATTCGAACTTGAAGAGTTCCTGCGTGACGATCACGTCGCCTTCCATGCCGATCACTTCGGTGATGTTGGTCGTCCGGCGCGACCCGTCGCGCAGGCGCTTGACCTGCACGATGAGATCGACCGATTCGGCGATCTGGCGGCTGATCGCTTCCTTGGGGATCTTGATGTCGCCCATCAGGATCATGTTTTCCATACGGCCCAGGCATTCGCGCGGGGAGTTGGCGTGAAGCGTACACATCGAGCCATCGTGGCCGGTGTTCATCGCGGCCAGCAGGTCGAAGCATTCCGCGCCACGGATTTCGCCCAGGATGATGCGGTCGGGTCGCATGCGCAGGGCGTTCTTCACGAGGTCGCCGATGGTGATCGCGCCCTGTCCTTCGAGGTTGGGCGGGCGGGTTTCGAGCGGGAGCCAGTGCGGCTGTTGCAGGCGCAGTTCGGCCGCGTCCTCGATGGTCAGCACGCGCTCGCCCGGATCGATCATCTTGGAAAGGGCATTGAGCATGGTCGTCTTGCCCGAGCCCGTACCGCCCGAGATCACGATGTTCATCCGACAGGCCCCGGCGATTTTCAGGGCCGTACACATCTTGTCGCTCATCGAGCCGAAATCGCGCAGCATGTCGAGCGTGATCGGCTTTTCGGAAAATTTGCGGATCGAGATCGCCGTGCCGCGCAAGGAGAGCGGGGGCACGATCACGTTGACGCGGCTGCCGTCCTTGAGGCGGGCGTCGGCCAGCGGGGTCGTCTGGTCGACACGGCGGCCGACCTGGTTGACGATGCGCTGGGCGATCTGGAACAGGTGGCTCTCGTCGCGGAAGCGGATCGGGGCGAGCTGGAGCTTGCCCTTCTTTTCGATGTAGGTCTGCTCCGGGCCGTTGACCATGATGTCCGAGACATCGGGGTCGTTGAGCAGTTCTTCGAGCGGGCCGAAGCCGAGAAGCTCGTCGATCAGCACCTTTTCGAGCGCGAACTGCTCGCGCCGGTTGAGGGTGACCTTCAGCTCGGCCAGCACTTCCATGATGATCGGGCGGAATTCTTCCGACAGTTCATCCTTGGTGAGCGTGGCGGCGGCTTCGGGGTCGACGCGTTCGAGCAGGCGGGGGAGCACCTGTTCCTTGATCTTGTGGACCGAGGCCTCGAAACCTTCGGCATGGTAGGTGTTGTCGACCACGGAATTGACGCGTTCGGCCAGACGCGAGAGCGCATCACCGTTGCGGCTCGTGAACGGGTCATCGCTCGGGGCAGAAAAGGCGCCGGGATCGGACGCGGGCGGGGGAGCGGCAGGTTCGCCAGCCTTCATCGGACGTGCAACGCCGAACGAAGGGCGGGTGGCACTTGCCCCGCCAATACCAGACTTCCGGCCAAAAGCGCTCATGCGTCTTTCCCTGTATGCTCTACCCCGATGGCGTCCTCAAGGTGGTTAGGCCTGTCGGGGTGTTCTCGCTGGCGTCAATAAGCCGTAAACCTTCAGGATTCCCTAAAAACGCGCAGAAACGGAGCGGAGCGTGTGACTTTTGCAGGCGAAAGCGGGACGCAAGGCGCTGTACCGTGCTGGTTATGCTGCCGTCCGCTCGGACAGCGGTGCGAGTGGCACCATCCGGTGCCCAAAAGCCGGGGCGGGCGTGATGTCGTCCCCCTGCATCCGATCTGCCATCGCACGATCCATGCCTGTTTCGACAATGCGCGACTGGCGCGGATCGGGGCGGACAGGGCCAGGCTGGTCGAAGATCCCGCGCTCGCCCGGTTCGTGGCGTGGATCGCAGGCAAGCCGCCCGATTTCCATGCCCGGACGGCGTCGCGGATTTCATTGCGGTCAAGGACCCGGCGCTAGGGGCCCGGCGCTAGCCCGAGGGAAGGCGTGGCGCCGGGCGTCCTGAGTCAGACGCGTCCTGATCAGATCAGATGCGGGCCGCGAACAGATAGCCTTCGCCGCGCACGGTGCGGATCAGCGCGCCGCCGCCGTGGCGCACGAGCTTGGCACGCAGGCGCGAAACGGCCACGTCGATGGCGCGGTCGAAGGCTTCGGCCTCGTCGCCATGAACCAGCTTGAGCAGCGCTTCGCGGCTGACGACCTGCCCGGCATGGCCGGCAAGGGCGTGGAGCAGCTTGAATTCGCCGCTGGTCAGGTCGACATCGCGCCCGGCAGCATCGCGAACGACGTAGAACGTGGGGTCGAGCACCCAGCCGGCGAAGCTGAGCACCGGGGTGGCGGCCACGCGGACGCTGGCGGCATTGCTGCGGCGCAGCACGACGCGCAGGCGGGCAAGCAGTTCGCGCGGGTTGAACGGCTTGGCCATGTAGTCGTCGGCGCCCAGTTCGAGGCCGACGATGCGGTCGATGTCGCTGGCGACCGCCGAGAGCAGCATGACCGGCGGGGTGCCGGGCTGTTCGGCCATCTCGCGCAGCAGGGCCAGCGAGTCTTCGCTGCGGGCCATCGCATCGAGGATCACCGCGTCGATCGGCTCGTGGTG
This sequence comes from Novosphingobium capsulatum, assembly GCA_015661825.1. Lineage (GTDB taxonomy): Bacteria > Pseudomonadota > Alphaproteobacteria > Sphingomonadales > Sphingomonadaceae > Novosphingobium > Novosphingobium pituita. Next base: position 15,932 of record DQVI01000119.1, on the reverse strand, counting down.
GATCAGCTGGCGCAGTTCCTGGCCATTGGCCACGGAAATGACGTGCATGCCCTGACCTTCGAGATATTCGCGCAGCAGATCGCGGGTCTGCTGGTCTTCATCGAGCAGCGCGATGCGCGCGTCGTGGGTCCGGCGCGTCGAGGGCTCGAAGCCGGTGGCAGGGGTGTTGGCGGGGGCGGGGGGCGCCACCGGTCCGTCGGTACGGCCAAAGCGCATGGCACCAGCCGGGTTCGGGCGAAGTTCGGGGTGAGCAAGGGGCATTCGGTCAGGTCCGTCGTTGGGAGGGGAGGGATGAGGGACACCCCTTCAACGGGGCGGTGGGCAAATCCCTTCGCGACAAATTTCTTTTCTTTGCTGCGAGCGCTAAGAAGCCTTTCGGGATGTATCGAACCTGAATGCAATCGATTGTTGTCAGCGCCATTCTGATATGCCATGGAAGAATCTGCTCGAAAAAGGGCATGAAGGGCCGGTGAGCCCGAGGGGAGAGCGTGATGGACAGTGCCCGCAATGTGGCATCGGGAGAGGGGGCGGGGGGAGAGGCAGTGGGCAGCGCATCGTGCCCCGCGGAAGGCACCGCGCGGCCGCATCTTTCGCTGGGCCGCATTCTCGAAATGAATCTCGGTTTCCTGGGGCTGCAATTCAGCTTCGGCCTGCAACAGGGCAACATGGGGCCGATCTACAGCTATCTGGGCGCCAACGAGGCGCAACTGCCGCTGCTCTGGCTGGCCGGGCCGATGACCGGGCTGCTGGTCCAGCCGCTGATCGGCGCGCTGTCGGACCGGACGGACGGGCGCTGGGGGCGGCGCACGCCCTATTTCCTTGTCGGGGCGGTGCTTTGCGCGCTCGGGCTGATGGCGATGCCGCTCTCCTCCTCGTTGCTGATGGCCACCTCGCTGCTCTGGCTGCTCGATGCGGGCAACAACATCACGATGGAGCCCTATCGCGCCTATGTGTCCGACCGTCTGGCCCCGGCGCAGCGGCAGGTCGGCTTTCTCGCGCAGAGCGCGTTTACCGGCCTTGCCCAGATGCTGGCGTTCCTTACCCCGTCGCTGCTGGTGGCGCTGGGGATGAACCGGGACTGGGTCGATGCCCATGGCATTCCCTATACCGTGCGGGTGGTGTTCATGGTCGGGGCGGCGCTGTCGCTGGTGACCATCGTGTGGTCGGTGCGGCGCGTGCCCGAACTGCCGCTGACACCCGCCGAGCGCGCGCGGATCGCCGCGGCTCCCCGCGGGCTGGGGGCGGCCCTTGCCGAAATCGTCGATGCGATTGCCACGATGCCCGCCGCCATGCGCAAGCTCGGGCTGATGAGCCTGTTCCAGTGGTCGGGGATGTGGGGCTACTGGCTCTATGTGACGTATGCGATCGGGCGGGGGGTCTATCACACCGCTGATCCGCACAGTTCGGCGTTTCACAGCGCGGTCCTGACCAATGGCGAGATCGCGGCGTTCTACAATGGCGTGGCCTTCGTCGCGGCCTTTGCCATGGTGCCGCTGGTCCGCCGGATCGGGCCGGGGCCGCTCCATGCGCTGTGCCTGCTGGCGGGCGGCCTTGGCATGCTGGCGCTGCCCCATGTGACCGACAAGGCCTGGCTGTTCGTTCCCGCCGTCGGCGTCGGGCTGGCCTGGGGGAGCATCATGGGCAACCCTTATGCGATCCTGTCGAGTTCGATCCCGCCCGAGCGCACCGGGGTCTACATGGGCATCTTCAACATGATGATCGTGATCCCGATGGTGCTCTTTGCGCTGGTGACCAGCGAGCTGGACCTGGGCTTCCTGCATCTTGGACTGGGCCTCTACGAGCGCGCGCTGGGCGGCGATCCGGGCCGGATGCTTTCGGCTTGCGGCGTGAGCCTCATTCTGGCGGCCCTGAGCGTGCTGTGGGTGCGCGAGGGGCGGCCGTCTTCCTCTCCGGCGCTCTGACGCGTCCCTTTTTACTTCACGAGGTCTGCATGACTGCCGATTTCACGCCTGCTTCGCCGACTCTGTCGATGCAAACGATTGTTTCCCGCGTGCCCTCGCGCTGGGAGCCCCATGGCTATGACCCCGTGCCCGAAATTCCGCTGGTGACGGCGGCCGATGTCGTGCCGATCCTGCCGGGGGTCGACGTGTGGGATTGCTGGCCGCTGGCGCACGAGGACGGGCGCACGGTCGTTCACGAGGGGCGCACCTGGTGGTTCTTCCTGAGCGCGCCCTGCTTCGATGATCCGCACGAGCGCCACGATGTCGCGCGCATCCGCCTGCTCTCGCAAGACGCGGCGGGGGATTGGCGGGATCATGGCAATGCCCTGCCCGACGGGCTCAACCCCGGCACGCGTGAATGGGCGGGGAGCGCGGTCCTGATGGACGACGGGGTTTCCGTCTGCCTGTTCTACACCGTGGCCGGGCGGCGCGGCGGGGTCTTTTCCTACGAGCAGCGCCTGTTCGAGGTGCCGGGGCGGATGGGCACGCAAGGGCCGGGGCACTGGGGCACGCCGCGCGAGATCGTGGTGGCCGACGGGACGCGCTATGTCGCCGACCGGCAGGAGATCGCCAACCCCGTGCCCGGCTCGATCAAGGCCTTCCGCGATCCGGCGTGGTTTCGTGATCCGGCGACCGGCCTTGCCCATATCGTCTTTACCGGCAGCGCGGCCTGGACGCAGGACAGCCACAACGGCCTTGTCGGCCTTGCCACGAAAACGCCGCAAGGCTGGGTGCTCGATGATCCGCTGGTCGAGGCAATCGGCACCAACAACGAGATGGAGCGTCCCTGCGTGGTCCTGCGCGACGGGCTCTATTACCTGTTCTGGTCGACCCAGCGGCATACGTTTGCCCCCGGTGCGCTGGCCGGGCCCAACGGGCTCTATGGCATGGTGGCGCCAGCCCTGACCGGCCCGTGGCGCGCGCTCAATGGAGGGGGACTGGTCGCGCCCAACCCGGCGGGCGAGGCGGGGCAGACCTATAGCTGGTGGGTGACCGGCGAGGGCGCGGTGTGGAGCTTCATCGACTATTGGGGCATGGAAGGGCGCGTGCTGGCCGACCATCCCGAATTGCGGCGCGCGCAGTTCGGCGGGGCGCCCGCGCCGGTGTTCCAGCTGGCCTTCGATGGGGACCGGGTGACCATTGCCTGATAACAAGCCGGAAAAAAGAGGGGCTTGCGGCCCCTCTTTCAGGCGCTTTCGCGGATGACCAGTTCGGGCGGCATCACGCACGAAGGCGTATCGACCCCGGCGATGCGCTGCATGAGGAGGTCGACCATGGCGCGCGCGCCGCTCGCGATGTCCTGCCGGATCGTGGTCAGGCGCGGGACGGTCTGCGTGGCGAGGGGCACATCGTCGAAGCCGGTCACCGCGATGTCGACCGGCACGCGCACGCCGCGCTCGTGGAGCAGGCGCAAGGTGGTCATCGCAATCACGTCGGACGCGCAGACGATCCCGTCGAAACCCGATCCCATTTTTTCGAGGTGGGCGGCGACCTGCTCGGGGATTTCGTCGTTCGAAAGATGGGTTGGGAAGGCCGCGATGCGGTAGCCGCCGCCGCCCTTCGTCACCGCATCGCGCGCGCCGTGGAGGCGGTCGGCGATTTCGGGCGCCCCGGTGTCGCCGAAGAAGGCGAGGTGGTGCATGCCCTGGTCCATCAGGCGCTGGGCAGCCAGGCGCCCGCCCTCGCGGTTGTCGGTGCCCACCGTGCAGTGGATCTGGCCGGGGCGGTGGCTGCCCCAGACGACGAGCGGGCGATAGCGTTCGGCCACGCGCTCGATGGCTTCCATCTGGTTGGACTGGCCGATCACCAGCGCGCCGTCGAGCATGCCGGAATCGACGATGCGGTCGAGCCATTCATCGTCGCCGGGGATCACGCGGCTGAGCATCAGGTCGTGCCCGCTTTCGGTCAGGGCATCGGCGAGGTGGCCGAACAGGGTCATGAAGAAGGGGTCGGAAATGTGCTGGCGCCGCTCGTGCCCGAGCGGGATCACCACGCCGATCACCCCGGTGCGCTGGGTGCGCAGGCGCCGCGCCATCTGGTTGGGGCGAAAGCCATGTTCGCGCGCGATGGTCTGGATGCGCTCGCGGGTCTCGGCGTTGACCAGGCTCTTGCCGGCCAGTGCGCGCGACACCGTTCCGGCTGAAACGCCAGCCATGCGTGCCAGCTCCGCAATGTTGCGGATGCGCGGCTTGTTTCCCTCTCTCGTGCTCTTGTCGGCTGCCGTGTCGGTCATGCTTTTGCTTGTAGCCTCAGGGCCTGTGAAAGCAAGGGCATGGCAGCGTTCCTTAAAGGCCCATTTGCTTTTCGGAAAGGGATGGCATGCTGCAATCTCCCGATGCCACACGGCTTGCGAGTACAGGTATCATGCAATCCTTTGCATAAGGCAAAAAACGACGTTGCAAACGATTGCATCGGTGTCTATCACAAAATATATCGATTCCCGCAGAACGATGCGGGGACATGTCATGGGAGAGTACCTGCATGAAGCCTTTCGCTCATCTTGCGAGCGCGTCGCTTGTCGCGCTGGCCGGAGCCCTCTTCGCCACCCCGATCCATGCCCAGGATGCCGCACAAGCTCCGGCATCGGCCACGGATGCGGCACCGGATGCGGGCGCGCCGGGTGACAGTGTGGCCGACATCGGCCCGATCGTGGTGACGGCGGCGGCCAGCGGCAAATCGGCGCGGCTCTCCTCGATTTCCGTCTCGCAAATCAACCAGGATGCGGTGATCGCCTTCACCCCGCGTTCGCAGGCCGAAGTCCTGCGCACGATCCCCGGCCTCAATGTGCAGGATACCGCAGGGCCGGGCGGCAACTCGAACATCGGCGTGCGCGGGATTCCGGTCTCGACGGGCGGTTCGGAATATGTCGGCCTTCAGGAAGACGGCCTGCCGGTGACGCTGTTTGGCGACATCATGTTCGGCAACAACGACTACTGGGTGCGCTTCGACAACAATGTCGACCGGGTTGAAGCGGTGCGCGGCGGTTCGGCCTCGACCTTTTCGAGCCAGGCGCCGGGCGCGGTGATCAACTATGTCTCGAAGACCGGCGAGCACGACGGCGGCCAGATCGGCGTTTCGCAGGCGATCAACTATCGCGAGACGCGCGTCGATTTCGATTATGGCGGCCATCTCTCGGACAGCGTGCGCTTCCACGTCGGGGGCTATGCCATCGACGGCAACGGCCCCACGCACCTGCCCTACAAGGCCCAGAGCGGCTATCAGATCAAGGGCAACATCACCAAGGAACTGGCTGATGGAAAGGGCTATATCCGCCTCAATTTCAAGCGCCTGGACGACAAGGAGCCGACCTTTACCTCGATGCCCAGCCTGGTAACGGTTGATGGCAACAAGGTCACCGGTTTCTCGACCTTCGACGGGGTGAACGCGCGCCGCTATGCGTCGAGCGGGCTCTACAACCAGACCTTCCGCGTGCTCGATGCCGATGGCCAGCTGCGCACGGTGCCCATGGAAGGCATCCACCCGGTCGTGACTTCGGTGGGCGGCGAATTCCACTATGAATTCTCGCGCGCCTTCACCGTGACCGACAAGGCGCGCTGGACGGCGATGCGCGGCACGTTTGCCAACCAGTGGACCGGCGAGGCCACCACCGGTTCGGTCGCCGGGGACGGCACCTTGCGCTATGCGGCCGGGCCCAACCAGGGCGAGATCTATGGCGGGCGCTTCGTCAGCAACGGCGCGCAGGCCTATGTGACCATGCGCGACGTGGGCAGCTTCGTGAACGACCTGACGCTCAACGGAAAGTTCGAGCTGGGCAACACCGCGAAGATCAATGCCCATGCCGGCTGGTTCCACATGCGCCAGACGATCGACATGGACTGGCGCATCAACAACATGACGCAAACGCTTGACAGTTCTGGCAATCCTGTTCCGCTCGACTTGTTCGATGCGGCGGGCAACCAGCTTGGGGCGATGGGTGTCAACGGGCTCAACACCCAGTGGGGCGCGTGCTGTGGTGGGCGGTCCTATGCGGTGACCTATACCAACGACGCGCTCTACGGGCAGCTCGAAGGGCAGATCGGGCGCCTCAACCTCGACGCGAGTGTGCGCTATGATACCGTCAAGGCGGGCGGGGTGGCCTATGCCAACGAGCAGGTCGCCAATGTCACGCTGAGCGATGCGCTCGGTTCGGCTTCGGTTCCGGCCTACAACACCAGTGCGACCCCGGCCAACGTGCTCAATTATGCCAAGGGCTATGTCAGCTGGTCGTTCGGGGCGCTCTACGAGGTGAGCCCGAGCACCAGTGTGTTCGTCCGGGTGAGCCGGGGCGGGCGTTTCAACGCCGACCGCCTGCTCTACAACAACGCCAACTTCACCGCCGATGGCAAGCTGACGGCGGGCGGCAGCCATCTTTCGCTCAACTATGTCACCCAGCAGGAACTGGGGATCAAGCAGCGCGGCGGCCTTCTGGGCGGGCGCTATCATGCCGAAGTCACGCTCTACCGTGCGCAAGTCAAGGAGAGCAACTACGACTTCACGGCGCCCTCGCGCGGGGAAAATCCTTTCATCGACGCCATTTATCATTCCTATGGCGTCGAGGCATCGGGCGGGGTGGCGGCCGGGCGCTTCTCGCTCGATGGCTATGTCGTCTACACCCATTCGCGCAACGCGGGCACCGGGGCAACGCCGGTGGCCATGCCCGACTGGACCTGGCTGGCCTCGCCCAGCTATGACGCCGGGATCGCCGCGTTCGGGCTTTCGGCCAGCGGGCAGTCGAACTTCCAGATCGCCGGGGGCTATCGCGTGCGGGGCAGCACGTTCCTCAACGGGTATGTGAAGGTGCGTCCGCTCGATGGGCTCGAAGTGAGCTTCAATGTCAACAACCTGCTCAACACGCTGGGCTATCGCGCCAACAACGGTTCGCTGACCGTTGCTCCGGGCAGCGCCGGGCTGGCGGCCAACCAGGCGATCCTCGACAATTCGGCCATGCTCGGCCGGACGATGACCGCTTCGGTCCGCTATCGCTTCTGACGCACTGGCTATGCGCCCAAAAAAGGCCCCGGAAGCAGATGCTTCCGGGGCCTTTTTGATGTTTCCCCTTATCGGGGTAGCGCCTGACAGGCCAGCGCAATGGCCCCGGTGATCCCGGCGTCGTCGCCAAGGCCGGGGGTGACGATGTAGGTTTCGAGGCCTGCGTCGAGCCGGGGATGGCGGACATAGCCGGCGAGGCGGGCCTGCGTCTGGCGGCGGACCGATTCCACGAGGCCGGGCGCCTTCATCACCCCGCCCCCGAAGATCAGGCGGTCGGGCATGTGGAGCAGGACGAGGCTTGTCGCCAGATGGGCGATATAGCCGCCGATCAGGTCGATGGCGGATGGATCATCGGCCAGCTGGTCGAGGCTCTTGCCCCAGCGCTTTTCAATGGCCGGGCCCGAGGTCAGCCCTTCGAGGCAATCGCCATGGAACGGGCAATTGCCGGGGAAGGGGTCGGTCGCATGGTCGTGCGGGCAGGGGATGTGGCCGCTCTCGAAGTGCGAAATGCCCATCAGCGAACGCCCGTCGCGCACCACGCCGGTGCCGATACCCGTGCCGATGGTGGTATAGGCCAGCGTGCGGCAGTGCGATCCGTCCTTTTCGCGCCCGGCGCCCTTCATCCATTCGCCAAGGCAGGCGCCGTTGACATCGGTATCCACGACGATGGGGGCGCCGAACGAGGCCAGCACGTCATGAAAGCGCGCGCCCTGCCAGCCCGGCTTGGGGGTGGTGGTGAAGGTGCCATAGGCGGGCGAGGCCGGGTCGATGTCGATCGGGCCGAAGCTGGCGACGCCAAAGGCGCTGGCCTTGCCGTGCTGCTCCTGGGCAGTGCGAAAGAATTCGGCGAGCGCGGGAAAACAGGTCTGCGGGGTCTGGGTGGGGATGCGGGCGCGGGCGAGCACTTCGCCTTGCGCGGTGGCCAGGGCCGCGATGAACTTGGTGCCACCGGCCTCGATGGCGCCGACCAGCGGGGTGCTGGATAAGGGGGTTTGGGTCATATGTCTCTCCCATCCTTGTTTTTGCACGATTTTTATGGATATGCCCCGGAGCCCGTCAGGGGTGGTGCATGGGGGTATGCAATCGGTTTCAGGCGTATTTTCTGGCGGCGTGGGCGCGGTGGGTCAACCTCTTTGCAGACGAATTACCTGTGGCAAACAACTGGCTGTTTTCCCGTGTTTTGATGGCTGTTTCGACGGACAGGGCGCAGGGGCTTGCAAAAGGGGAAGGCGGGCCTGAAAATTGGGGGCGGCCTTGCATACTTATGCAGCGTGCATCGCGCGCAATCCCGCTCTAGGGCTGCTCGCCGACGGGGCCACATTGCGGTCTTGCGCGTTGATGATACGTGAAACAACAGAACTTGAGGAGAATCCGGGATGGCCGACGGCAGTTGTTCTGCGCTTTTGCTTTTCGGCGCGACCGGCGATCTTTCGCGCCGGATGCTCTTGCCCTCGCTCTATGCCCTGCACGAGGATGGCCTGATCGCGCCGGGTCTGCGCATTGTCGGGACCGCGCGCTCGGCGCATGATGATGCCGAATTCCGCGAATTTGCCCGGCTGGCGCTCGACGAGTTCCTGCCCGCCGACCGCAAGGACGAGACCAAGCTCGCCAGCTTCCTCGACCGCCTCGAATACCAGACGCTCGATGCCTCGGACATCGACGGCTTTGCCGCGCTCGCCGACAAGCTGGGCGATACGAGCGGCGGGCTCTCGATTTTCCTGTCGACCGCGCCCGCGCTGTTCGAGCCGACCATCGAGGGGCTGCGCCGCGCGGGGCTGGCCCATGCCAACGTGCGGATCGGCCTTGAAAAGCCGCTGGGCAACGATCTGGCGTCGAGCCGCCGCATCAACGACGCGGTGGCAGCCGGTTTTGCCGAGAACCAGATTTTCCGCATCGACCACTATCTGGGCAAGGAAACCGTCCAGAACCTGATGGCGCTGCGCTTTGCCAACATGATGTTCGAGCCGCTGTGGAACGCGGGCAATATCGACCACGTGCAGATCACGGTCAGCGAGACGGTCGGCCTCGAAGGGCGCAAGGGTTTCTACGACGATACCGGCGCGCTGCGCGACATGGTGCAGAACCACATGCTCCAGCTTCTCGCGCTCACCGCGATGGAGCCGCCGCGCGATTTCGACGCGACCTCGATCCGCGACGAGAAGGTCAAGGTCCTGCGCGCGCTGCGCCCCGTGGCGGCCGAGGAGATGGTGCGCGGGCAGTATCGCTCGGGCGCGGTCAGGGCCGAGAGCGTGGCAGGTTATGTCGAGGATCTGGGCCAGCCTTCGGACACCGAGACGTTCGTGGCGATCAAGGCCCATATCGAGAACTGGCGCTGGCAGGGGGTGCCCTTCTATCTGCGCACCGGCAAGCGTCTGGGCGAGCGTCGCTCGGAAATCGTCGTGCAGTTCAAGCAGGTGCCGCACAACATCTTTGCCGAACGCGGCGCCCGGCTGCGCGCCAACCGGCTGGTGATCCGCCTCCAGCCCGAGGAATACGTGCGCCTTCAGGTGATGGCCAAGGAACCCGGCCTCGACCGTGGCGGGGTGGTCCTGCGCGAGGTGAACCTCGATCTTTCGCTCACCACCGCTTTTGCCAAGGCGCGCCGCCGCATCGCCTATGAACGCCTGCTGCTCGACCTGATCGAGGGCGAGCAGACGCTGTTCGTGCGCCGCGACGAGGTCGAGGCGCAGTGGAAGTGGATCGATGCGATCCGCGCCGTCTGGGCGCGCGACGATCTGGAGTGCAAGCCCTATGCCGCCGGAAGCTGGGGCCCCAATGCCGCGATCGCGCTGACCGAACGCGACGGGAGAAGCTGGAATGACTGAGCCTGCTGTCATCGCGACGGCCAATCCGCGCGTGCGCTGGGCGCAGCCGGGCGATGCGGCGGCGGTGGCCGACCGGATCGCCGCCGAACTGGCAAAGCCGGGCCCGAAGCGGCTGGCGATGACCGGCGGATCGACCCCGCTCAAGGTCTTTGCCCTGCTCAAGACGCGGGGGCTGGACTGGCGCGGCACGACCCTGGCCCTGACCGACGACCGGCGCGTGCCCGACGACCATCCGGCGAGCAATTTCGGCAAGCTTTTTGCGGCCTTGGGTGACAGCGGTGCCAGTTTCGAGCGGCTGGAAGAAGGCGCGAGCGTGGCCCCGTTCGACCTCGTGTGGCTGGGCATGGGCGAGGATGGCCATGTCGCCTCGCTGTTCCCGACGATGCAGGCGCTGGTCCGTCCCGGCGCCACGGTGATCGCCACGACGCCGGTCCCCTTGCCGCCCGAAGCCCCGTTCGACCGCCTGACGCTGACCGCGCGGGCCCTGAAAGCGACGCGGGAGATCATCCTTGTCGTGACAGGAGCCGCGAAGAAGGCTTTGATCGAGGACGTTCTTTCGGGCAACGCCGATTACCCGGTTTCCGAATTCCTGCGCGGCGCCGATGGCCCGCCGGTTACCATCTACTGGAGCGAATGATGGCCCTTCATCCCACTCTCGCCAAGGTCACCGACCGTATCGTCGCGCGCAGCCGCGACACCCGCGCGGCCTATCTCGCCCTGATCGACCGCGCCCGCGAGGCCGGGGTCAACCGGCCCGCGCTCTCGTGCGGCAATCTGGCCCATGGCTTTGCCGCCTCGGGCGAGGACAAGGCCGCGTTGCGCGGGGGCAAGGCCCTCAACATCGGCATCGTCACCGCCTACAACGACATGCTTTCCGCGCACCAGCCCTATGGCCGCTATCCCGAGCAGATCAAGCTCTTCGCCCGCGAAGTGGGCGCCACCGCGCAAGTGGCGGGCGGGGTTCCGGCGATGTGCGACGGGGTCACGCAAGGGCAGGATTCGATGGAGCTGTCGCTGTTCAGCCGCGACACCATCGCGATGAGCACCGCCGTTGGCCTGTCGCACGGGATGTTCGAGGCCGCGCTGTTCCTGGGCATCTGCGACAAGATCGTGCCCGGCCTGATCATCGGGGGGCTGCGCTTTGGCCACTTGCCCACGATCCTCGTTCCCTCGGGCCCGATGCCCACCGGCCTTGCCAACAAGGAAAAGGTGCGCATCCGCCAGCTCTATGCCGAAGGCAAGGTGGGCCGCGAGGAACTGCTCGAATCCGAGAGCGCCAGCTATCATGGGCCGGGCACCTGCACGTTCTATGGCACGGCCAATTCGAACCAGATGATGATGGAGATGATGGGGCTGCACATGCCCGGCTCCAGCTTCGTCCTGCCCGGCACGAAGCTGCGTCAGGAACTGACGCGCGCGGCCGTGCATCGCGTGGCGCAGATCGGCTGGGATGGCGACGATTATCGCCCGCTGGGCCATTGCGTCGATGAAAAGGCGATCATCAATGCGGTCGTCGGCCTGCTCGCCACGGGCGGTTCGACCAACCATGTGATCCACATTCCGGCCATGGCCCGCGCGGCGGGCGTCCAGATCGACTGGGACGACATGGACGAGCTTTCGCGCGTGGTGCCGCTGATCGCCAGTGTCTATCCCAATGGCGCGGGCGACGTGAACTATTTCCACGCGGCGGGCGGCATGCCCTATGTGATCCGCGAACTGCTCGACAATGGCCTGGCCCATGGCGACATCATGACCGTCTATGGCACCTCGCTGGCGCAGGGCGCGCAGGAGCCGGTGATGGATGGCGACACGCTGACCTGGAACCCGGCGCCGACCACCAGCGCCGACGAGAGCATGTTGCGCCCGGTCACCGCGCCGTTCCAGCCTGAAGGGGGCCTGCGCCTGCTTCAGGGCAATCTGGGGCGCGGGACGATCAAGGTGAGCGCGGTCGATCCCTCGCGCTGGACGATCGAGGCGCCCGCGCGCGTGTTCGACGACCAGAACGACGTGCTCAAGGCCTTCAAGGCGGGCGAACTGGAGAAGGATGTCGTCGTCGTCGTCCGCTTCCAGGGCCCGGCGGCCAACGGCATGCCCGAACTCCACAAGCTGACCCCGCCGCTCGGCGTGCTTCAGGATCGCGGCTTCCGCGTTGCGCTGGTGACCGACGGGCGCATGTCGGGCGCTTCGGGCAAAGTGCCTGCGGCCATCCACGTCTCGCCCGAGGCGCGCAAGGGCGGCCCGCTCGCCCGTCTGCGCGATGGCGACGTGGTGCGCGTCTGCGCGCAGAGCGGACAGCTTGAAGTGCTGGTGAGCGAGGCCGAATGGGCCGCGCGCGAGGATGCCCCGGCCCCGGTCGAGGCGATGGGCGTCGGGCGCGAGCTTTTCGCGCTGATGCGCCACCATTCCGACCCTGCCGAACGCGGCGGCTCGGCCATGCTGGCTGCTGCCGGGCTTTGACCCCCTGCGGCACGATTTGGGAGAGAGATTGATGGAACTCGTTACCGTCGACATCGGCGGAACCCACGCGCGTTTTGCCCTTGCCGAAGTGGCGGGCGGGCGCGTCGTGCATCTGGGCGAGGCGGTCACGCTCAAGACCGCCGAGCATGCCAGCCTGCAACTCGCCTGGCAGGAATTCCGCCGCCAGAACGGGGGAAGCCTGCCCACGTCCTGTGCCATTGCCGTGGCCGGGCCCGTGGGCGGCGAGGTGATCAAGTTCACCAACAACCCGTGGATCATTCGCCCCGCGCTGATCCCCGAGCGGCTGGGATGCGACGAATATGTCGTCGTCAACGATTTTGCCGCTGTCGCCCATGCCGTGGCGCAGGCGGGCCCTGAGCATTTCCTGCACCTGTCGGGCCCCGATACGCCGCTGCCCGACGAGGGCGTGCTCAGCATCGTCGGGCCGGGCACCGGGCTGGGGGTGGCCCAGCTCTGGCGTCATGGCGCGGGCTATCAGGTCCAGCCGACCGAGGGCGGGCATGTCGACTATGCGCCGCTCGACGGGATCGAGGATGCGATCCTTTCCCGCCTGCGCAAGCGCCATCGCCGGGTTTCGGTCGAGCGCGTGGTGGCCGGGCCGGGCATCGTCGACATCTACGAGACGCTGGCCGCCATCGAGGGCGCGCCGTTCATCCCGCGCGATGACAAGGCGATCTGGACGCTGGGCACCAATGGCGAAGATGGTCTTGCCGCAGCGGCCATCGACCGCTTCTGCCTGTCGCTGGGCAGCGTGGCGGGCGATCTGGCGCTGGCCCATGGCGCCTGCGGGGTGGTCATGGCCGGCGGGCTGGGCCTGCGCATCAAGGATACGCTCGTGCGCTCGGGCTTTGCTGAACGGTTTCGCGCCAAGGGGCGGTTCGAGCAGATCATGGCGCAGATGCCGGTCAAGCTGATCACCCATCCCCAGCCGGGCCTGTTTGGCGCGGCGGCGGCCTTTGCGCAGGCGCATCGCGACTGATCGGAGGGGCCCCTTTCCGCCAGGGCTTGCCCGCGCGGAAAGGGCAGCGCATGATGGGGCATGCATCTTGTTCACGACCCCGCCGCCCCCGCTCAGGACACCATCGGTTTCGATGATTTCCTCAAGGTCGACATTCGCATCGGCACGGTGATTTCCGCCGAGGAACTGGTCGGCGCGCGCAAGCCTTCGATCCGGCTGCTGATCGATTTCGGGCCGGGGATCGGCCAGAAGAAGAGCTGCGCGCAAGTGGCCGCGCTCTATGATCCGGCGGGGCTGGTCGGGCGGCAGATTGCCGCGGTCGTCAATTTCCCGCCCCGGCAGGTGGGCAAGGCGATGTCCGAGGTCTTGACGCTCGGGTTTGCCGATGCGCAGGACCGCGTGGTTCTGGCCATGCCCGAGCGGCCCGTGCCCGATGGGACGCGGTTGTTCTAGGATGGCTTTGCGCGGCGCCCCGGACCTGTTCCGGGGCGCCGCGTCATAAGCTCAGGCGGCCAGTTCGCTGTCGAGGAAGGCGGCGATGTCGGCCAGGTCGACATCCCTGGCCAGGAACGTCTGGCCGATCCCGCGCATGAGCAGGAAGGGCAGGGTGCCCGCGTCCATCTTCTTGTCGTGGAGCATGTGGTTCTTGAGGCGCTCGCCGTCGCACGAAAGGCCCAGCGCCTTGAGCGAGGCGGGCAGGCCCACCGCGCCGATATGGGCACTGATGCGCCCTGCGTCCTGCCCGCTCATCAGGCCCAGACGCGCCGAATAGCGCGCGGCCAGCACCATGCCCAGCGCCACGCCCTCGCCATGGAGCAGGCGCGCGCCAAAGCCGGTCTCGGCTTCCAGCGCATGGCCGAACGTGTGCCCGAGGTTGAGCAGCGCGCGCGTGCCGGTGGTTTCCTTCTCGTCCTGCGCCACGATCCGCGCCTTGGCCGCCACAGAACGGGCAATCGCGGTCTCGCGCGCGGCAGGGTCGCCCGCCAGCAGGCTTTGCGCGTTGGCCTCGCACCATTCGAAGAAGGCAGGGTCGTCGATCAGGCCATACTTGACCACTTCGGCATAGCCCGCGCGCACATCGCGCAAGGGCAGCGTGTCGAGGCTGGAGGGATCGGCCAGCACGAGGCTGGGCTGGTGGAATGCGCCGACCAGGTTCTTGCCCATGGGCGTGTTGATCGCGGTCTTGCCGCCCACGCTGGAATCGACCTGGGCGAGGAGCGTGGTGGGCATCTGGATGAAGCCGCAGCCGCGCTTGACCATCGAGGCGGCAAACCCGGTGAGGTCGCCGATCACCCCGCCACCCAGCGCGATCACGTTGTCCTTGCGCTCGACTTCCTGACCCAGCAGGAAATCGACGACGCGCGCGAGGCTCTCCCAGCTCTTGGTGCCTTCGCCGGCGGGCAGCACGAGCCATTCGCTTGCGATTCCCGCCTGCGCCAGCCCGGCGGTGACCGTCTCGCGCCAGGCGGCGGCGACGTGTTCGTCAGTGATCACCGGCACGCTGGCCTTGCGCACGAAGGGGCGGCAATGGGCGCCCGCACGGGCCAGCACGCCCGGCTCGATCACCACGTCATAGGGGGCGCCGGCAATGGCGACGGGAATTACAGCCATGCGTCAATCGCTTTCAGGATGCGGCCTGCGGTCACCGTGTGGGGCTGGTTGCCGCTGGTGATGTGGATGGCGGCCTGCTGGTAGAACGGACGGCGTTCCTCGCGCAGGCGCGTGAGGATTTCACGCGGGTTGCCGCCGCGCAGGAGGGGGCGGTTATCCTTGCGGCCCACGCGTTCGACGAGGGTGTCGATGTCGCTGTCGAGCCAGACCGAAATCGCCTTGTCGAGGATCAGCGCGCGGGTGTCGGGATCGACGAAGGCACCCCCGCCGGTGGCCAGAACCTTGCGCTTGCGCGGAGCATCGGGATTTTCATGGCCCAGCAGGCGGGCGATGACCCGGCGTTCGCCGCTGCGGAAATGGGGTTCGCCATAGGCGGCGAAGATTTCCGGGATCGGCATCTGTGCGGCGCGTTCGATTTCCTCGTCGGCATCGACGAAGGGCACGTCGAGCATCGCGGCCAGCTTGCGGCCTACGGTCGTCTTGCCCACGCCCATCATGCCGACCAATACCACGGGCCGGTCGATGCGGCGGGCGATCCGGGCGATTTCCGCCGAGGTCAGGAGAGAGCTTTCGTGGTCCATTGCCGCGCCGCCTATACTTGCGCTAGGGCCAAGCGCAAGCGTGCAGGCAGTGAGGCATCGTGATCAAGCAGAGTTCGACCCTTTCCCGCCCCACTTCTGGCCCCTCCACTGCCGGATCAGGGGCGTTCGCGCCGCGTGGCCGGCGCCGGGCCTTCGGGCTGGCGGTGATGGCCGGCCTTGTGGCGGCCGGTGTGGTGGGGCTTGTGGTGCTGGCCTGGTCGATGGGCGGCCCCCGGCCGGAAAGCTGGCACGAGGTTCCCGTGGCAATGCCCGCCGTGGCTCCGGCCAGTCCGGTTCCGGCGCAGAAGTCCGGGCCTGTTGCCGGGCCGGGAGCGCACGCATGAAGCCGCGTCTGTTGCGCTCGCCGCTCTGGCGCCATGCCTTGCTCGGCTGTGTCGGCCTTGGCGGGATGACCGGCGCTTTGCTGGCGCAGGAATCGCTGTTGCCACCCGGTTTCGAGAAGCCGGGGACGAGCGCGGCGACGCGGCCGGCACGGCCTGCGTCCCGGCCCACCCCCCATCCGGCGGCG
>DQVI01000078.1 GCA_015661825.1 Novosphingobium capsulatum | reverse complement strand
GCTGGCACCGGTTCGGGCTTCGCCGCAGGCGCAGGGGGGCTGTCTGGCGCAGCCTCGCCCCGCACCCGTCGGCGCGAGAGCCCCAGCACCAGTCCGCCCAGAGCCAGAACCGCCGCAATGCCCCCTGCCCATGGCAACCAGCCCGCATCGCTCCGGGGCGCCGGTTCGGGCGTGGCGAGGGCAGGGCTTTCCGTCTCGGGCGAAGCCGAAGCTTCGGGCAGGGCAGTTGGCGCTTCGCTCGTGGCCGGAGCCGGCACGCTCACGGGCGCGTTGACAGGCACGGGCTCTTTCCGGGCTACCGGCGCAGGTTTCGGGGCTTGCTCCGGCTTTGCCACAGCAGGCCTGGCTGCGGGCCTGACTTTGGCGGCTGGGGCGGGCAGGGGCAGGACGACGGGCGCAGGCGCGGGCGCCGCCGCTGCCGAGGGGCTGGAACCCGCTTCGGCTGTCGGAACAGCGGGCAACTGGATCGCTGGCGTGGCGCTGTCGGCGGAGGCAGGCGCCGGAACGGCCTGTGCCAGTGCGCCCCCCATCGGCGTGCAGAGCAAAAGCCCGGCCAGCAGTGTGCGGGATGAAGAATGCTGGAATGCGCGCGTGCCGCTCATGGCTTGCCCTGAAATGCCTCTCGTATGGTATCCATGGGATTAGGCCGGTCGTGCCGGCCAGCCGGGTCGGATCCTGTCGCCACGGCCCCGCGCTGCATAATGCCTCCCCGGCTGCGCGCAAGCAGGTGGCTTGCTCAGGTGGTGCAGGGTGTGCATTGGCTCGGCCATAAGAAAGGCCGGCCACAAGACAGGCCGACCGCAAGAAAGGATTGTCCCGTCATGTCGACCCCTCCCGTTTCCACGCCCCTGCATCTGGGCAAGTCGAGCGCGCTGCCCGCCTCGCCCGAAGAGGCGGTGCTCGATTATGTCCCCAACCCGCGTCCCGGCACGCTTTATCTCGTGCGCTTCGCCTCGCCCGAGTTCACCTCGCTGTGCCCGGTGACCGGCGCGCCTGACTTCGCCCATCTGGTGATCGACTACGTGCCGGGCGACAGCATCGTCGAATCCAAGTCGCTCAAGCTGTTTCTGGGTTCGTTCCGGAACCACAACGGTTTTCACGAGGATGTGACCGTGGGCATCGGTCAGCGCCTGTTCGACGAGATGAAGCCCCGCTGGCTGCGCATCGGCGGCTATTGGTATCCGCGCGGGGGCATCCCCATCGACGTGTTCTGGCAGTCCGGCGCCGCGCCCGAGGGCCTGTGGCTCCCCGATCAGGGCGTGGCCGCCTATCGCGGACGCGGCTGAAAGGGCTGTTCCGGCGGGAGGCGAATAAATTAACCTATCGGCAAGACCTCCGACCGCGATTTCATAGCGTCAAATACGTGTTTCTCCTGAGTACATTTACCAATGTTTAGGAGGTTTCTGCAAAAACCGGCCTTGGGGTTAAGCAACTCAGGAGACATGGACATGACCTTTTTTCGCAAGCTGATCAAGGACACCGAAGGCGCCACCGCTATCGAATACGGCCTGATCGCTGCTCTCATCGCCGTCGCCGCCATCACCGCCATGGGCGCGCTCGGCAACTCGATTTCGAACACCTTTGGCTCGGTTTCGACCCAGTTGAACACCGCCAAGGATAATGCCGGTAAGGTTACGCAGTAAACTGCTGGCCTCGGCCTGATGGTTCAGGCGGCGCCGATGCGACCGTTTGAACCATCCCAGGGCTTGCCACGATCAGTCTGATCGGGGGGCAGCCATCCACGGTAGGAAAGGGGGCCTTCGGGCCCCCTTTCTTTTTGTCCGGGCGAGAGGGTGTTGCACAAAGGTGCATGCGAAAATCTCATTTGCTCAAAACGCAAGGGGCGGCGGGCAAAATGCCTTGCAAATGGGGAAAATCGCGCGAGATAAACAAGGGCGGCACAGTGAGCGGTGAAGAGAACCGCCATGAAGGATGCCGCAGCCGATGGAGAGGCACTGACAATGATGGCGAATGCGGAATTGAGCCCTGGTTTCAAGCATGCCGAGCGGGTTCTGACTGCTGTGCATTCCTCGCGGGCCGCCGTTTCCGCCGTGGCCGCCTCATGGTGCCGCTCGGCCCTTCATCACGGGCTCGACCCTTCCGCGCCGCTGGCTTCGGCAGAGCGGCTGGGCGACAATGAACTCAATACCTTGCGGGCCTCGAACGGTGAATTGCTGACCGTGGCGGCCCCCGTGCTCGACAGGCTTCACGGCAGCGTCGGGCTGGCCGGGGCCTGTGTGATCATTGCAGATGCGGGCGGGGTGGTGCTCGATTGGCGGACGACCGATTCGGATGCGGCCCTGTTCGAAGATATTGGGCTTACACCGGGGGTTTCCTGGGCCGAAGCCGCGCAGGGCACCAATGGCATCGGGACCTGCCTGGTCGAAGGGTGTGCGGTCACGATCCATCGCGACGAGCATTTCGCCAGCCGCAACGTGGGCGTCAGTTGCATGGACGCGCCGATTTTCGATCCCGATGGACGTCTGATCGCCGCGCTCGATATTTCCTCGGCGCGCGGGGACCATGATCGCACGATGGCCGCACTCATCGGGGCGCTGGTGCAGGATGCCGCCCGCAGCATCGAGCGCGACTTGTTCTGCCGCCGTTACTCCGATGCGCGAATCGTTCTGGCCGGTGCTGGCGATCAGGCAATGCGCGGCAATGTCCTGTTGGCCGTGGATCGCGATGATCTCGTGATCGGGGCGACTCGGGCGGCGCGCCAGCAGTTCCGTCTGGCCACTGGCGCTGATATCGAGCCACGCCCGCTGGGCGATTTTCTCGGCCAGTCGGGCCCGGCCAGCTTCGATGATGGTGAACGCGCGGTTCTGCGCCAGGCGCTGGCGCGGGCCGGTGGCAATGTCAGCAGCGCGGCGCGTCTGCTGGGGATCGGGCGGGCCACGTTCTATCGCCGGATGGAGCGCGTCGGACTTTCGCTGCGGCACTGAAAAGGGAGGCGCGCCCATGGAATTTTCCGGGGGCGCGCTTTGCATTGCGTAACGCGCAAGCGTGGCCCCGGTTTTCCACGCTGGGACATTTCGCCCGCTTTGCGATGATCCTTGCCGCCGCTATGCGCGCGCCATGATGATCAAGGCTCCTTCGGTCCTGTCTGTCGCGGCGATGGTTCTGGCCGCTCTGTTGGCAGGCTGCTCGTCGCGCGATGATACCCACGATGCCCGCCTGAAGGCGGCGGGAGCTGATCGATCCCTTCCCGCGCTGCTCAAGGTGGCCGATCCGCGAATCGGCGAGGCCAAGGCTGGCCCCTGCAAAGGCTGCCACACCCTCGATGCCGGCGGCCCGGATCTGGGGGGGCCCAACCTCCACGGCATCTATGGCAGCCCGATGGGCCGCAACCGCCCTGCCTTTGCCTATTCGGCAGCGTTGCGCGATGCCAATGGGCACTGGGACGATGCCACCCTCGACGCCTGGCTGCGCAATCCGCAGGCGCTGGTCCCCGGCACATACATGCAGTTTGGCGGCATATCCGATCCGCTCGATCGGGCGGACATCATCGCCTATTTGCGCAGGCAGAAGAACTGACGGATTTTTCAAAAGGAAGTGTGAAACCCGGGGGCCATCGCCCCCGGACCCCCGGGAACTGGTGCTTGCTGGCATGTCCGGCACTTCCCGCAACGGAGCGTTAGCCAGGATAATGGGGTGCAGGGGCAATGGCCCCTGCTTTTATCCTTTTTCTTCAAGGCTGCATATCAACCCCGATCCGCGCGGCAGGCATCGTGGTGGCATGGGCCGGATCGCGCGCCGGGGGCGGCGCACCGCGCCCTTCGGCCACGCCGTCGAGCGTGTGCAGCGCGCCAGTGAGCAGCGGGACATCGCCATTGTCGGCAATGCGCGCGGCTTCCTGTTCAGCATCATGGCGCGGGGCGTCGGGCAGGAGCCAGGCGCTCTCCATGACGCCGAGCGCGGCGAGGACTTGCGCCTTGGCGAGGTAGGCCCCGGCAATACCATCGTTGTAGGCGCTGCGGGTCTGAAGCAGTTCGCGGGCGAGCTGGAGAACGTCGAGCGTGGTGAACAGCCCCGCGCGTTCCTGGAGGACGGCGCCGTCGTAGGCTTTCTGGGCCGAATCGACCGCACTCTGGAGGCGGTCGATCGCCTCGCTCTGGGCCAGCCAGTCGTTCCATGCGGTGGCGAGGGCGGCGCGGTTTTCGCGCAGGCTGGCATCGACCAGCCGCCAGTCGGCATCGTTGGCGGCCTGCGCGGCGCGGATGCGGGCGTGGCGCTCACCACTGTCGAACAGGGGGCCGGAAATGGTGAGCACCCCGCGCAGTTCGGTCTGGCGCAAGCTGTCGGAATAGTTCGAGAAACCGTTGGAATAGGGCATCAGGGCTGCGCTCCCTTGTAGATCGATCCGCGGGCGCCAGTCGGCCTTGGCGCCTTCGGTCGCCGCGCGCGAGGCGCGCTCGCGCTCCTGCGCGGCGAGGACGACGGGGTTGTGTTCTTCGGCAAAGACATAGGCTTCTTCGAGCGACGAAACCGGCAGTTGCAGGGCAGGGGGCGTGGTCAGTTCGCCCGGACGGGTGCCGACCATGCGCAGGAATGTGGCTTCGGCGGTTCCGGCGTCGCGCTGGGCGGTCAGCAATTGCACGCGGCCCAGCTCCACGCGGGTCTCGACCTGCTGGATGTCTGTTGCGGTGACTTCGTGGGCCTTGAGGCGCGCGCGATTGTCGGTCAGCTCGCGGGTGAGCGCGGCAAGGTTGTCTGCCGCAATGCCCACCCCCGTTCGCGTGCGGCGCAGGCTGACATAGGCATCGAGCGCGTCGAACAGCGCCTGCTGCTCGGTCGAACGGAGCACCGCGCGTTGATAGGCGGCCTGCGCCCGCGCCGCGCGTTCGGAGGCAAACGTGCGGCCAAAGGTGAACAGCGGCTGGGTGAGAATGGCCGTCGCGGTCGAGGTCCAGCCATGGCGCTTGAGGAAATTGGCCGGGGCGATCTCGTAGTTGTCGCGCGTCCAGCCATACGTCAGCGAATAGTCGAGGTGCGGGCCATAGGCCGAGCGGGCCTGCGCCACGCCCCAGTCGCTGCTGCGCGCGCCCGACCGCTGGGCGAGCACGGCGGGCGAGGTCCAGTAGGCATAGCGCAAGGCCTCGCCCAGCGAAGTGACCGGCTGGCCCTGACGCGCACCCTGCGCGATGTCGGCGGGCGTATCGGCGGGCAGGTCGGGCGTGAAGGACAGCGGCCTGCCCGGTTCGGGCGCTTCGGGAGGAGCGGGCGGCAGGCTCTCTTGCGCATGGAGGCATGGGGCCATCAGCAGCCCCGCGAAGGCGGGGGCCAGACGGGCGAGAGGCGCGGCGCGGCGTCGGTTGCGGGCGCACGAAGGGCGTGGCGTGGTCAAACGCATGGCTCGAACCCCTTGGTTCAGTTGTCGCGGAAGGCGCGCATGAACTGGTCGCGCAATGGCTTGGTGACGTAGGAAAGCAGCGAGCGGTTGCCCGTCTCGATGTAGGATTCGGCGGGCATCCCGCTGCGCAGGGACAGCCCCTCGCGCGCAATGGCGGCCTGATCGACGGCGATCCGCACGGTGTAGAAGGCCTGCCGGGTCTCCTGGTTGTCGGTGCGGTCGGTGGCGACATAGATCACGCGACCGGGGATTTCCGGCGTGGCCGCGCGGTTGAACGCGGTGAACCGCACGCGCGCGGTCTGGCCGGGGTGGACCTGATCGATGTCGTTCGGGTCGATGGAGGCTTCCACGACCATCAGATCATGATCGGGGACGATTTCCATGATCGGCTCGGCGGCGCGCACCACGTCGCCGATGGCGGCAAACGCGATTTTCTCGATCGTGCCCGAATAGGGGGCGCGGATTTCGGTGCGGTCCTTCTGGTCGGCGGCGCTGACTTTGCGGAGTTGCTGCTGGTTGAGCGCGGTGTTCACTTGCGCCAGATCGGTGCCGGCCTGAACGCGGCGGGTCTGCACGGTCTGGATCGATTGCTCCTGCGCCTCGGTGATGCGGGCGCGGGCCTGGGCGATCTGGGACTGGAGCTGGGCCACCTGACCGTCGATGTCGACGGCGGTGCGTTCGAGCTGGTTGAGCCGGTTGATCGTGACCAGTTGCTTGTCCCACAAGTCGCGCACGCCCTGCCGTTCGGGTTCGATCAGGTGGCGCTGCTGGCGCAAGGCGTCGATCTGGGCCTGAAGCCCGGCGATCTGCTGGTCATATTGGACGATGCGCGCGCCAAGCTGGGCGCGGAGCTGGCTTTCCTCGGTCTGGCGCATGGCGAACAGGTGCTGTTCGTCGGCCATGGCCTTGCGCGCCGAAGGGTTGGTCGATTGCGTCAGCTCGGGCGGGAAGGAAACCTGACCCAGCCCCAGCCGCTCTGCTTCGAGCCGGGCTTTCTGGGCGAGCAGCTGCTCGACGGTGAGGTTGGAATAGGTCGCATCGGCCCCGGTCACGCGGTCGTCGAGCCGCATCAGCAGCTCGCCCTGTTTCACATGCTGGCCATTGACGACCGCAATGGCCGCGATCACGCCCCCGGTCGGGTGGGCGATACGCTTGACGCGGGTTTCCACGCCGACCTGCCCCCCGCCGATCACGGCCCCGCCCAGCGGCACGAGGGCAGCCAGCACGAACAGCAGCACCAGCAACCCGGCCAGCGCACCCAGCAGCCGCACCAGCAGCCGCGGGGCATGGGGCCGGGGCACATCGGTTGCCTCGATCCACAGCGCGGGAAGGATCTGGCGCATGGCGTCTGGCGAGAGCGGGGCGTTCATCGGGCGCTCTCCTGCGCAAGGCGGCCGGGAGCCGAAGGGGCCGGGCGCGCGCCGGGCGTGGCTGGTTCACCGCCGGACAGGGTGCGTTGCATGACGGCCTCGCGGTCGCCGAAATCGACGATGCGTCCGTTCTGCATGACCGCGACATGGGTGATCGGCCCCAGCGTGGCCGGGCGGTGGGTGATCATGATGACGATCCCGCCGCGCTGGCGCACCGAGAGGACCGCGTGGGACAGCGCGGCATCGCCCGCCGCGTCGAGGTTGGAATTGGCTTCGTCGAGCACGAGCAGGTGCGGGGCACCATAGAGCGCGCGGGCCAGCCCCACGCGCTGGCGCTGCCCGGCGGAAAGCTCTCCTCCACCAGCCGAAACAGGCGTGTCATAGCCATCGGGAAGGGCCAGGATCGCCTCGTGCAGGCTGGCCGCGCGCGCGGCTGCGATCACCCCTTCCGACGTGGCCGCCGGGTCGAACCGGGCGATGTTCTGGCCGACCGTGCCCTCGATCAGGTCGACCGTCTGCGGGACATAGCCGATGGCATTGCCC
This sequence comes from Novosphingobium capsulatum, assembly GCA_015661825.1. Classification (GTDB taxonomy): domain Bacteria; phylum Pseudomonadota; class Alphaproteobacteria; order Sphingomonadales; family Sphingomonadaceae; genus Novosphingobium; species Novosphingobium pituita. Next base: position 36,372 of record DQVI01000078.1, on the reverse strand, counting down.
AGCGTTTCGGCGTCCCACTGGTCGGGCGTGGCGCCATCGAGGCGCACTTCGCCGCGCACCGGGTGCCAGATGCCCAGGATGCCACGCACGAGCGAGGTCTTGCCCGCTGCACTCGGGCCGATCAGGGCCAGCGCCTGTCCCGGCTGGAGCAGGAGCGAGACGCCCTGCACGGTGAACCGCTGGGTGCCGGGTGGGGCCACCCACAGGTCGCGAAGGACGAGTTCGCCGCGCGGACGGTCGAGCGTGACGTGGCGTTCGGGCGGGCGGCGGAACGTGGTGATCGCCTGCGCCAGCCGGCCCCAGCCGCTGCGCGCCGCGATCAGCCCGCGCCAGTTGGCAATGGCTGAATCCACCGGCGCCAGCGCGCGGCCCGAGAGCACCGAGGAAGCGAGGATCACGCCCCCGCTCGCTCGGTCGTCGATCACCAGCAGCGCGCCGACCGTCAGGATGATCGATTGCAGGAGCAGGCGGAAGGTGCGGCTGGCGCCGCCCAGCCGCGAGACCGTGCGCGAGAGCGCGGACTGGGCGGCGATGAACTGCCCCTCCCAGCCCGAGGTGCGCGCGACCAGCCGCTCCTGCATGCCCATGGCGAAGGCCGATTCGGCAAAGCGGATTTCCGAGAGCGTGGCCGCGGAGCGCTGGCCGGTGATCGTTGCCAGTTCGAGCGAGGCGGCCTGCGTGCGCCGGTTGGAGAGCAGCGCGAGCGCCGCCATCACCATGACCCCGGCCAGTGCGGTAAGTCCCAGCCACCAGTGCAGTGCAGCTAGCACGATCAGGAACATCAGCACCCAGGGCAGGTCGATCAGCGCGACCGGCCCGGCCCCGGCAAGGAAGGCGTGGACCGAATCGAGGTCGCGCGCGAACTGGAGCCCGTCGGCCTTGTCGGGCCCGGAGCGCAAGGGGCGTGTGACGGTGGCGTAGTGGACCGCCTCGAACAGGTCGTCGTGGACGCCGTTGGCCACGCCCAGCAGCGCCTCGGCCCGGATTGCTTCGAAGATTGCCTGGAACAGGTAGATCAGCACCAGCATCGCGAAGAGACCGGCGAGGGTGGGGATGCTGCGGCTCGGCAAAACCGAATCGTAGACCAGCATCATGTAGCCCGACCCGGCAAAGACCAGGACATTGAGCAAAAGGCTGGCGATGCCCACCAGCACGAGATTGCCGCGATATCTGCGCAGGAACAGGCGCAGCAGTTGCCGATCCACGTCGAAACACCCCCGATCACTGTCGTCGGGGACAAGCATCGCATCGCCGGTTCGCCCGGCAACGCGCAGAAACCTCCGTGGCGGAACTTTAGAGCCTGTGCAGCCTTGGTTTCACCGGCTCAGGACGCACCCTTACGCAATCGCCGGGGGTTGCAATTCACGGAATTCAGGCGACTTCTAGTGCGCCTTCGGGGCGGGCTCCGATGATCAGCATTTCGCACCAGACTCCCTTGGGATCGAACATCAGGTCGACGGCCTCGATACCCGGCTGGGCGCGCAGGAGGTGCGAGCCGGTGCCCTGGACCTGCGGCGCGCTGACCGCCGGGCCACCCGTTTCGCGCCACAGCAGGTAGAGCCGGTTGCCGTCGGGTCCCAGAAACCAGCGCAAGTCGACCAGCCCCCTGTCGGTCGAGAGCGCACCGTGTTTCATGGCATTGGTGCACAACTCGTGGATGGCCATGATCAGGGGGATGCAGCTTTCGTCGGGGATGACGCAGGCGGTGCCTTCGAGGCGGATGCGGCGGCCCAGACCGAACGGATGGATCGTGCGCTCGATCAGGTCGGGCAGGCGGCCTTCGGCCTCGGTGCCGATGCGCAGGAGGTCGCTGGCCTTGGCCAGGCTTTCGAGACGGCTGGAAAATTCGCGGAAGAAGTCCAGCGGGTTTTCCGCACGCGGCCCGCGGGCCGAGAGCGCCTGGATGATGGCGAGCATGTTGCGCGTGCGATGGCGCAATTCGCGGTTGAAGGATTCCTGCCGGCTGGCCAGCGCATCGAGTTCGCGCACGGTGCTGCGCGTGACCACGGCGGTGCAGATCAGCAGGCCCAGCGAGAAGACCGCGAGCACGAACGTGATGGCCCGGCCCGCCCACCAGTCCACCGACACGACCTGCCCGCCAAACACCAGCTTGCTCACGCAAAAGGAAACGGCCACCGTGGCAAGAGCCTGGCGCAAGTCGAGCAGGAGGGTTGCGATCAGGACGGTCGGCCAGAAAGCCATGAATGGCATGGTTGCGGGCACGGGGTCGATCAGCAGGCGCAGCAGCACGGGGGCTGCCACCAGGACTGTCCCCAGGGCTGCCTGTTCACCCAAGCTGCGCCGCTTGATGAGGGCGGCGCGAATCCAGCCGGAAAATCCGGTCGAAACCATCATCGCAAAGTCCCTTGAGCCTGCCCCCCTGGGCGAAGGGACCAGTCCCCGGCAGGCTTCTGGCCGGCGGTATTACCGAAAAGAAACCAAAATGGCAGTATAAATGTGCCTTTTATTCCGGGGGTATGCCTGTATTGACCGCCGGAGGAGATTGCAGCCGTAATGCGGCATCGATTTCGAGCAGGCTGGCCAGAAGATGCCGGTCCTGCGTGTCGAGCGGAAGGCGCGTGGCCAGCGCCTGTCGGCAGGCTTCGATGAGGGCGCGGGGGTGGCTGGCAAGCCCGGCCCGGAATTGCGCGAAATCTTGCGCGATGGCGCGCGGGGGCGTGCCGGAACCCACGCTTTCCGGTGCTCCCGAGCGGTGTTTTTCCAGCGTCCACAGGGCTGTGGCGGCACGCTCGGCCATGGCCCGCACGAGATCGCCCGCCGCTTCGCCCGAGGCGCGCGCCTTGAGTTTCTGGCGATAGCGTCGTTGTCTTTCGGCATTGCTCAGGGCCATTGCGCTGTCTTGGGGCGGGATGTCCTGTCCTGCAAAGCCCGGAGTGTTGCTTGCGTATCCTTGCGTAAGCGAAGGCCGGTTATCCGTCCCCCGGCTGTCAGGTGTCGGGGTCGTTGACGGCCAGCAGCGCCAGTTCGGTGCGGTTCTCGATACCCAGCTTCTGGTACATGGCGTGGAGATAGACCTTCACGGTTCCCTCGCCGATATTCATCTCTGTCCCGATGTCGCGGTTGCGCATGCCGCGTGCGACCAGTCGGGCGATCCGCCGCTCGCGCGGGTTCAGGCGGTCGAGGGGGCCTGCCCCTTCGGGGTGAAGCGAAAGATCGAGCGCGCGCGTGAGCAGTTCGGGCGGGATCACCTTCTGGCCTGCATGGACCCGTTCGAGCACATCGATCAGATCGTCTCCGGCGCCTTCCTTCGAGACGATCCCCTCCACGCCCGCGCGCATCACGGCCAGCAGGTTGCGATCGGTCAGTTCGGCGGTGAGCACCACCACCGACCGTTTGTCGCCACGCGCGCGCAGCGTTTCGAGCACCTGAACCCCGTTCATGCCGGGCATGTTGATGTCGAGCAGCACGATGGCCGGATCGTGGGTGGCGATGGCGTCGAGCGTTTCCTCGCCCCCGGCCGTTGCCGCCACGACGCGGAACTCGCTGCCCCGCAGCACGGAAGAGACACCGGCACGGATGAAGCCGTGGTCGTCGGCAATCAGAATGGGGATCATGCGTAAGCTCGCGTGGGCACTTCGATATCCAGCCTGGCGCCGGGGCGCTGGGGGCCGCCGGTCTGCTCGGTGATGTGGACCCTGCCGCCAAGGGCCACGACGCGTTCGCTGATCGAGCGCGGACGACGGGGTTGCCCCGCTTCGGGGAAACCGACACCGTCATCAATGATGGAGACAATCAACTTCGCACCGTCATGATCAAGGTGAATCGATACTTCGTTGCAATGGCCGTGTCGAGCCGCATTGGCGACCGCCTCGCGGACCATCTGGCGGAATTCATAGGCAAGATGGATCGAGACCGGAAGACTGCCGGGGCCGGATGTGAACAGCACCCTGATATGCCAGTGGGTGGCCAGTTCATCGACGAGTCCGCGCAGTTCCTCGACCAGATCGGCGGTGCGGTCGCCATCCTCGCCACGCCGCAGGCGGTCGATCATCACCCGCAGCTGGCCCTGCTCGCGCCGCAGGGATTCCTTCATCGCCACGATTTCGCCGTCCGGGTCGGTGCCTTCGCGCAGGCGCCGGCGCAGGGCTTCGAGCCCGAACATCGTACCGGCCAGAAACTGGACGACGCTGTCGTGAAGGTCGCGCGCCAGGGCATTGCGCACTTCGGTCACCGCCGAATTCTTGGCAAGCGAGGCCATCTCCTCGCGGTCGAGCGCCAGGCCGATTTCCCGCGCCAGCGCGGCCATCCACGCCAGATCGTCGACCGCCATGCCCTGAACCCCCCAGACCAGCAGGTGGCCCTGGCTCGACACCGAATTGAACGCGGCCATGATGCCCTCGTCCACCTCCAGAAAGTCGGCGAGCGGAACGCTGAAGGCCTCGCGGCTGGCTTCGAGCCGATATTCACCGATCAGGGCGATCCGGCGGTGGCGGGGCAGGTTGAACATCGTGGGCGGGATGGGCGATGACAGGGCTTCGGCCATCAGGCCGGGGCCCAGCCTTTCGCTGGTCGCGATGCCCTCGCGCGTGACCAGCACATCGATCCAGGGTTCGTCGCCCCAGCTCACCACCAGGGCCGCGCCGCGCGCGCGCATGATCGCGCAGGCTTCGTCGAGCGCGCCCGACAGGACCCGGCTGCGGCGGTTGCCGGGCGCGCCGGCCGGTTCCGTCAGGGTGACCACGCGCATGCCCCGCTGCTGGCTGGCCAGCCACAGCACGAGCGCGGAGACCAGCACGATACAGCCCAGCCCGCGCAGGAAATGCATCGGGTCCGGGCCCGTGGCGAGGGCGCTGAGCAGAAGCGCGGGCGCCGTGGCCGCCAGAATCAGGAACAGGCTGGAGACCGCCACCCCGAACGTGCCCCACCGGGCAAGGGCCACGATCAGCAGGAAGGTGGCAAAGGCCAGAAAAGGCCCGTTCAGGGCCCCGTGCGGCCTGATCGCGACATAGAGCGCGCCGGCCAGGGCCAGCAGGTCGACGGCCTGCGCCAGGGCGGCCAGACGGCTGTCGAGCCACCAGTCGATCCAGGCCACGGCCAGCATGACCACGGTCCACATCACATATGTCATCGCGACCCACTGGCTGCCTTGCGGATAGCGCAGTGGCTCGTCGAAGGAGAGGCTGATCCCGGCCAGAAACAGCACGGCGATCGCCGTCCGGCACGAGGCCAGGATCTTGCCACTGCATGCCGAAAAGATCGTCCGCTGGTTCAAGGCTTCATCCTGTGTGCCGCGGAAAAGGAATGCCAGGTCATGGAATCGCAGGCAGGGTATCATGAAACGCAATCCCCGGCGCCCGGCTGGTGGCTGGAAGGAGAAGGCGCCTGTCCGAAGGCGAATCCGCGATCTGCGCGAATCCCGGTTTCATCCCCATGCCCGACCATCGTTAAGCCTCCCTTTCCCGTCAGAAACCATGTTAATACCCTCATTTGAAGCTTTTTATGTCGATTTTCCGTACACAGACGGGCTGTATGTTTGACCTTTCCTTCCCGGGGGGCGACAAGCGTACCACGTAGCCGATAGGAACGATCTGGATCATGACCTTGCCGCCGCGATCGGACGGTTCACTCGAAGCGCTGACGGCCAAGCAGCGTGCGGTGCTGGACTTGCTGATCCAGCACAAGACCTCGAAAGAGATTTCCCGAATTCTGGGCATTTCCCCCCATACGGTCGACCAGCGGATCATGCTGGCGCGAGGCAAGTTGCAGGTCGCTTCGCGGGCGGAAGTGGCGCAGGCCTATCGCGTTCTGCTGGAGCAGGAACCTCCCGGAAACTCATACGAAAAACCCGTATATGGATCGCCGGATGTCGCCAATGACCCGGTTGCGATGCACAAAGGCCGGGAAGAACACGATGAGGGTTCGGCTTCGGAGGAAGCGGTTCCATCGAATGGAGAAATCCTCGACAGCAGCGTTCCACATGGTGGCCTGCCAGACGGGGAGTATCCGGTCGGGGTGTATCCGGACAAGACAGTGCCGGATGACGGGCATCTCGCCGATGGAGCCATGATCAGATTGAATGGTGGAACGGACGGTGGGGATCGTCCTGTCACAATCCACTCTGGCGACTCCGGCCAACAGGCTGCATCCGCTTATCGCGTTCTTCCGGAAGTGTTCGACGGACCTCACGGGACCCTGATGCGGCTTGTGGCCATGGCCCTGATCGCGATGATCCTGATCCTGACCGTCCTGGGTGGCTTGACGATGTTCTCGCAACTGTCCCGGATCGTGGATCGCTGACTGTCGGACGTCTTCCGCTTCAACATGGGGACGGCGCTTCTGGCGCCGTGAGGAGGCAAGTTGACGATGACGCTCGACATTAAGACCGAACAAGATCGCATTTCGGACACGCTTGAGGCTGCGACCATCAAGCAGGGCCCCCGTCTTCGGTCGGCCCAGAATCAGGCTCAGGCTGGCATGACCCATGCCGTTGCCCAGATGCGGGTGACGCGCGATCTCCAGAGCGCGGAGGCCGCGCTTGACGAGGCGCTGATCCGCCAGGCCCATCTGCTCTCCTCGATGGTGACCGCACGTCGCGAGGCTGGCCTGCCGCCGTTCCTGGGGCAGGATGCGCTCATGCGCCTGCTGCGCAGCCAGCAGGCGATGGTCGACGCCGGGGGCGAACTGGCACGGGTGCATGGCCGTTTGCAGACCATCGCGGTTGAAACGATGGGGGGCGACGATGCATGTCCCAAGACCGCCACGCTGACCTCGCCCGAGGAAACGCCGGGCGCAGCCGTGTTCCTCGAAAGTCCTGACGGGACCGATGACGCGGCCCTTCCGCGCGCGGCCTGACTTGGCTCGCGCATCGGGATGTGATGCCATGACGGGCAGGTCGTGACGAGCCATGGTTTCGTTGTGGATCCCTCGTCTGCTGCTGATCTTCGCGGTGCTGTTCGCCGCCCGCAAGGGCGGCGAACCCGAGCAATCCGTGGCGGCGATTCTGCTCGCGACATTCGTTCTGGATGTCGCCAATCACGCCCTTTTTGGTGAGGCTGCCTGGTTTACGGTAAATCCGGGCCATCTGGTGATCGATGTATGGGCCTTCATCGTCCTCTTGCTGGTGTCCTTGCGGGCCAACCGGGCCTGGCCACTGGCGGTCAGCGCAGCGCAAGTCCTCGTGCTGATCGGGCATGGGGCCAAGCTGTGGAACCTGGACATGGCGCGCAAGGCCTACTGGGCGATGACGCTGGGCCCCTTCTGGATCCAGTTGGCGCTGCTGATCTTTGGCACATGGGCCCATATGGCCCGTTCGCGAAGGATCGGTCGCTATGCCGGATGGCGCCTGCAACCCACGAGCCGCACCCAGCCTTGATACCGGGAGTTCCGGCATGACTGTCCGTTCGATGCTCCGCAGCGTTCCTGCTGCCACTGGGGCTCAACCCATAGAAATCGGCCGCAAGGCGCCTGCCGCGCGGATCGTCGCGATCCCTGAAACGGCGCTGGCCGTGGCGCGGGAAATCTATCAGAGCCGCCGCAAGCGCGAGCGTTTCCTGGCCGCCGACCTGTTCGGCGAGCCGACGTGGGACATCCTGCTCGACCTGTTCATCGCGGCTGGCGAGGGGCGCCGTGTGCCCACCACCAGCGCCTGCATCGGCGCGAATGTGCCGCCGACCACCGCCTTGCGCTGGCTGCGCATCCTCGAAACACGCGGGCTGGTCGAGCGCGAGGACGATGGCCGCGACGGGCGCCGGACTTTCGTGTGTCTGACCGAATGCGGCGTGCGTGCCATGATCGCGTTGATGGGGCACGTGCAGGGTGGCTTCAGTGCCATCGTCGACCGCCTCGGTGCGGACGAGGGCCAGCTTGGCGCTTTCCCGGCGGGCGAGGCGCTCTGACCGGCCTGATCAGCCAATCCCCGTCTGTCAGCCTGTCAGATTGCGTTGACGATCGAGGGGGAGGGTGAGGTCTGCCCTGGCTGGCAATGTGGCCAGGGCATGGCGGGTCAGGCGTTCGTAGTGGGCCATGAAGCGGGCGAGGGCCGTCTGGTCCATCAGTCCCGGCATCGGTCCGGCGGCGCTCTCCGCGCCACGGGGTGAGGCGTCGCCCGCCATTCGGGCGCGCAATTGCTCTTCCTGCTCGCGGCGCCAGATCCTGACGGTTTCGAAATCGGGCGCGGCAAGGAAGATCAGGCTGTCGAGGGTCACCCAGAGCGCGCGATAGGGGTCTGCGAGGGCCGCATTGACGGCCTTGCGCCAGATGCCGTGCGGGTCTTCGTTCCGTTCGAGCGCGTTGACCGGTTCTGTCAGGGCTTCCTCGCTCTGCGGCTCAAGGCCCAGGCACCAGCCTTCGAAAATCAGCACGCGGGCCCGCATGACCGGCCATTGGCCGGACGGGGCGCGGTCGTCGCGGGCCTTGTCGAAGCGGGGCAGGGCGACGCTTTCCCCGCGCCGCAGGGCCGCGATGGTGGCCAGTCCCAGATCGACATCGTGCGTGCCCGGAACGCCGCGCGTGGCAAAAAGCGGGTGGACCTGCCGGGCCATGGCCTGCCGCTCGGCCCGTGTCCGGTAGAGATCGTCGAGCGAGAGAATGGCGCAGGGGATCGCGCGCGCGGCCAGTCTTGCAGCCAGGGCGCTGGCAAGGGTCGACTTGCCGCTGCCTTGCGCGCCGCAAATGCCCAGCACGAGAAGACCGTTTTCCGGGCCGGATTTGGGCCCGGCCCGGCTGAGCAGGGCGTCAAGGTGGCGTTCTGCGGAGAGCAGGACAGGAGAGGGCGGTGAAATGGGCATCGCGGCAGCTCTGGCAGGAGGGGCGGACCGGGGTTCCGGCTCGAAAAGCCGGGCTCTCACAGCCGGTCATGGCGGTCGAGCGAAATCGTGCTTGCTTGACCCCCGGGGGGCTTTGGCGTAGTGGGCCCCTCGATCCGGTGCCGTTTTCGGGCGGCTCCGGCCCAGACAAGAGCTGAACATTGCCGGTGCGCACAGGGCTGCAAGTGGCGGAAATCCGCCATGGGTGGCCCTCTTCCCGTTGGTTGTCACGCTGAGCGAATCAGGGTGGCCAAGGGGGGGCAGGCCGTCAAAGTAACCCGGTGCCGATTGGGCCGGGTGGAGTGTCTTCGGCTCATCCGGTGCAACGATGCCCCCGGCCCATGGTCGCGCGCATTGGCCTTGCACCGTGTGAGACTTGCAAGTCCCTTCACCTTTCCTGGCCGCGCCACAACCAAGGTGAAGAGTACTTCATGCCTACGATCAACCAGCTGATCCGCAAGGGTCGCGTTCCGCAGAAGGCCAAGAGCAAGGTCCCTGCGATGGAGCAGAACCCGCAGAAGCGCGGCGTTTGCACCCGCGTTTACACGACCACCCCGAAGAAGCCGAACTCGGCTCTCCGCAAGGTCGCCAAGATCCGTCTGACCAACAGCCGCGAAGTCATTTCGTACATTCCCGGCGAAGGCCACAACCTGCAGGAGCACTCGGTCGTGCTCATCCGCGGCGGCCGTGTGCGCGACCTTCCCGGCGTGCGCTACCACGTGCTGCGCGGCGTGCTCGATACCCAGGGTGTCAAGGACCGCAAGCAGAGCCGTTCGAAGTACGGCGCCAAGCGTCCCAAGTAATCGTGGCCATGCGGTGGCAGCCTGATTTGAGGGCAGCCCCGCAGGATTGACCGGCTGGTTTAACCCGGCCCGATCAGAAGGAATTCAAGATGTCTCGTCGTCGTCGTCCGGAAAAGCGGGTTATTCTGCCCGATCCGAAGTTCGGTGATCAGGTTCTGTCGAAGTTCATGAACAACCTCATGCTCGATGGTAAGAAGTCGGTTGCCGAAAGCATCGTCTATGGCGCTCTCGACACCATGCAGACCCGCGCCAAGGCCGATCCGGTTCAGCTGTTCCATGACGCGCTGAACAACGTGAAGCCCCACATCGAAGTGCGCTCGCGCCGCGTCGGTGGTGCGACCTACCAGGTTCCCGTCGAAGTCCGCCCGGAACGCGCCCAGGCGCTGGCCATCCGCTGGCTGATCACGGCGGCTCGCAACCGTTCGGAAACCACCATGTCGGCTCGCCTCTCGGCTGAGCTGCTCGACGCTGCCAACAACCGTGGCAACGCCGTGAAGAAGCGCGAAGACACCCACCGTATGGCCGACGCCAACCGCGCGTTCAGCCACTACCGCTGGTAAGCTTCCGAAAAACTGGTCATGTGACCGTCTTCAAACGGTCACTACAGTAACCATATGGGGCGGGCCGGAGCAATCCGGCCCCTCCCGAACCCAAGGAACACCACCATGGCCCGCAGCCATCCGCTCGAGCGTTACCGCAACATCGGTATCATGGCGCACATCGACGCCGGCAAGACGACGACGACCGAGCGCATCCTCTACTACACCGGCAAGTCCTACAAGATCGGCGAAGTGCACGACGGCGCCGCGACCATGGACTGGATGGAGCAGGAACAGGAACGCGGCATCACGATCACGTCGGCCGCGACGACCTGCTTCTGGAACGACCACCGCATCAACATCATCGACACCCCCGGCCACGTCGACTTCACCATCGAAGTCGAACGTTCGCTGCGCGTGCTCGACGGTGCCGTTGCGTGCTTCGACGGCGTGGCCGGCGTGGAGCCGCAGTCGGAAACCGTGTGGCGCCAGGCTGACAAGTATGGCGTGCCGCGGATGTGCTTCATCAACAAGCTCGACCGCACCGGCGCGAACTTCAAGTACTGCGTGCAGTCGATCATCGACCGCCTCGGTGCCAAGCCTGCCGTGCTCTACATTCCGATCGGTCTCGAAGCCGACCTGAAGGGCCTGGTCGACCTGGTCAACAACCGCGCGATCATCTGGAAGGACGAATCGCTCGGCGCCGAATTCTTCTACGAAGAAATCCCGGCTGACCTGGCGGACGAAGCCGCTGTCTATCGCGCCGAACTGATCGAACTGGCTGTCGAGCAGGACGACGAGGCGATGGAAGCCTATCTCGAAGGCACCGAGCCCGACGCCGCGACGCTCAAGAAGCTGATCCGCAAGGGTACGCTCAACCACTCGTTCGTGCCGGTGTGCTGCGGTTCGGCGTTCAAGAACAAGGGCGTGCAGCCCCTGCTCGACGCCGTCGTCGACTACCTGCCTTCGCCGCTCGACATCGAAGACGTCCAGGGCGTCAAGGTCGACAGCGACGAGAAGGACAGCCGTCCCCCCAAGGACGACGCGCCGTTCTCGGCTCTCGCGTTCAAGGTCATGAACGACCCGTTCGTGGGCTCGCTCACCTTCATCCGCATCTACTCGGGTACGCTCTCGAAGGGCACTTACCTGAACTCGGTGAAGCAGAAGAAGGAAAAGGTCGGCCGCATGCTCGAAATGCATGCCAACGACCGCAAGGACGTCGAAGAAGCCTACGCTGGCGACATCATCGCGCTGGCCGGCATGAAGGAAACCACCACGGGCGACACGCTCTGCGCCGAACGTGCGCCGATCGTTCTCGAACGCATGGAATTCCCCGAGCCGGTCATCGAGCTGTCGGTTGAGCCCAAGACCAAGGCCGACCAGGAAAAGATGGGCATCGCGCTCAATCGCCTTTCGGCTGAAGACCCCTCGTTCCGCGTCTCGACCGATCACGAATCGGGCCAGACGATCATCAAGGGCATGGGCGAACTGCACCTCGACATCATCGTCGACCGCATGCGTCGCGAGTTCAAGGTGGAAGCCAATGTCGGCGCCCCGCAGGTCGCTTATCGCGAATACCTGGGCAAGGCCGTCGACATCGACTACACCCACAAGAAGCAGTCGGGCGGTACCGGCCAGTTCGGTCGCGTGAAGGTGAAGGTGACTCCGGGCGAACGCGGCTCGGGCATCATCTTCAAGGATGAAATCAAGGGCGGTAATATTCCCAAGGAATATATCCCCGCCATTGAAAAGGGCATGCGCGAAACGGCCGCTACCGGCTCGCTCGTCGGCTTCCCGATCATCGACTTCGAAATCCTGCTCTACGACGGTGCCTACCACGACGTCGACTCGTCGGCCCTGGCCTTCGAAATCGCCGGTCGCGGTGCCATGCGTGAAGTCGCCCAGAAGGCCGGCATCAAGCTGCTCGAACCGATCATGAGCGTGGAAGTCGTCACCCCTGAAGAATTCATGGGCGACGTCATCGGCGACCTCAACTCGCGTCGTGGCCAGATCCAGGGCACCGACAGCCGCGGCAATGCCCAGGTTGTCGAAGCCATGGTCCCGCTCGCGAACATGTTCGGCTACGTGAACCAGCTCCGCTCGTTCACGCAGGGTCGTGCACAGTACACCATGCAGTTCTCTCACTATGACGAAGTCCCGGCGAACGTCGCGGCTGAGGTCAAGGAGAAGCTTGCCTGATCGTCATGATCAGGCTAGGGGCGGCGCCTGATTCCGTCGGGTGCCGTACCCCGCAGAATTCACAGACAAGCGAATAGAAGGTTTGAACAATGGCCAAGGCTAAGTTTGAGCGGAACAAGCCGCACTGCAACATCGGCACCATCGGTCACGTTGACCATGGCAAGACCACGCTGACCGCAGCGATCACCAAGGTCCTCGCGGAAACCGGCGGCGCCGAATTCACCGACTACGCCAACATCGACAAGGCTCCCGAAGAGCGCGAACGCGGCATCACCATCTCGACGGCCCACGTCGAGTACGAAACCGCCAACCGCCACTACGCGCACGTCGACTGCCCGGGTCACGCTGACTACGTCAAGAACATGATCACCGGTGCTGCCCAGATGGACGGCGCGATCCTGGTCGTGAACGCCGCTGACGGCCCGATGCCGCAGACCCGCGAACACATCCTGCTCGCCCGCCAGGTCGGCGTGCCGGCTCTGGTCGTGTACATGAACAAGGTTGACCAGGTCGACGACCCGGAAATCCTCGAGCTCGTCGAACTCGAAGTTCGCGAACTGCTCTCGTCGTACGACTTCCCCGGCGACGACATCCCCGTCATCAAGGGTTCGGCTCTGGCCGCCCTCGAAGGCCGCGATGACGAAATCGGCAAGAACTCGATCAACGAGCTGATGGCCGCTGTCGACAGCTACATCCCGCAGCCCCCCCGTCCGACCGACAAGCCCTTCCTGATGCCCGTGGAAGACGTCTTCTCGATCTCGGGTCGTGGTACCGTGGTGACCGGCCGCGTCGAAACCGGTATCATCAAGGTTGGTGAAGAAGTCGAAATCGTCGGCCTCAAGGACACCTCGAAGACCACCGTCACCGGCGTCGAAATGTTCCGCAAGCTGCTCGACCAGGGTGAAGCCGGCGACAACATCGGCGCGCTGGTTCGTGGCGTGAAGCGTGAAGACGTCGAGCGCGGCCAGGTTCTGGCCAAGCCCGGTTCGGTGACTCCGCACACCGAATTCTCGGCCGAAGTCTACGTGCTGTCGAAGGACGAAGGTGGCCGTCACACGCCGTTCTTCGCCAACTACCGCCCGCAGTTCTACTTCCGCACCACGGACGTGACCGGCGAAGTGATCCTTCCCGAAGGCACCGAAATGGTGATGCCGGGCGACAACCTGACCCTCTCGGTCAAGCTGATCGCTCCGATCGCCATGGACGAAGGTCTGCGCTTCGCCATCCGTGAAGGCGGTCGTACCGTCGGATCGGGGGTTGTCAGCAAGATCACGAAGTAATATAGGCGCCGAACCGGCGAGAGATTCGCGTCTCTCGCCGATCGGTTTTTGATCAGTCGTCCCGCTTTCTCCCCATCCGCTGTGGAGGGGATCGGAGGGCAGGGCGGCTGGTTTTTGTTTTCGCTCTTTCGCATCGGTAAACGGACATGGAAGCCCAGAACATCCGCATTCGCCTCAAGGCCTTCGATCATCGCGTGCTTGACCAGGCTACTGGTGAAATCGCGGACACCGCCCGCCGCACCGGCGCCCTCATTCGTGGCCCCATTCCGCTGCCCACGCGCATCGAGAAGTTCTGCGTCAACCGCGGTCCGCACATCGACAAGAAGTCGCGCGAACAGTTTGAAGTCCGCACCTACAAGCGCCTGCTGGACATCGTGCAGCCCAATGCTGCCACTGTCGATGCGCTGATGAAGCTGGACCTCGCTGCCGGCGTGAACGTCGAGATCAAGCTGGCCTGATCCAGCGCAAGCCCTGGCCCCGCCCCCACGAGAGTGGCGGGGAGGGCGGCCCGACCGAGCCTCATCGGTTCCCAGTTTCGGATCTTCGGATCCACCATCTCTTCCGGCCCTGAGGCCGGTTTGGCCGACCCTTTCGAGGGCGCCGCGACATAGGGATACCTCCGGTCCTGAAAGCTCCTCGTCAGAGGGTGCTTCGAAAAGGGCCGGGAAAGCGTCCCCCGTTCGCTCCTGTTCAGGCAGGGGCATTCAGCCCGGACGGGGCGCGTTTCACATACGGGCTGTCACGCCTTTGGGGGATGGGCCCCCTCAGGCCTCTGTAGGAGTATGAGATCATGCGCACCGGCGTGATCGCGAAGAAGGTGGGTATGACCCGCCTGTTCCAGGAAGATGGTCGGCACGTTCCGGTCACCGTCCTGTCGCTCGAAGATTGCCAGGTGGTTTCGGTTCGTACCGCTGAACGTGACGGTTATGTCGCGCTCCAGCTCGGTGCTGGCGAAGCCAAGCAGAAGAACGTTGCCAAGCCGCAGCGCGAGCACTTTGCCAAGGCTGAAGTGCCGCTCAAGATGCAGGTCGCCGAGTTCCGCGTCGCCGACGACGCGACTCTCGAAGTCGGCTCGACCATCGCGGCTTCGCACTTCGTCACCGGCCAGTACGTCGACATCACCGGCCACACGCAGGGCAAGGGCTTTGCGGGTGCCATGAAGCGTTGGGGCTTCGGCGGTATGCGCGCCACCCACGGCGTGTCGATCTCGCACCGTGCCCACGGTTCGACGGGTAACCGCCAGGATCCGGGTCGCGTCTTCAAGAACAAGAAGATGGCTGGTCACATGGGTGACCGTCAGCGCACCCAGCAGAACCTGGAAGTCGTCCGCACCGACGATGCGCGTGGCCTGATCTTCGTCAAGGGCTCGGTCCCGGGCGCGAAGAACGGCTGGCTCCTCGTTCGTGACGCGGTCAAGGTCGATCGTCACGGCGATGCGCCCTATCCGGCCGGCCTCAAGGCCGCCAACACCAACGAAGTGGCTGCTCCCGTGGCTGCCGAAGGCCAGGAGGGCTAATCATGAAGGTTCAGGTCCTCAATCTGGACGGTTCGGCCGCTGGCGACGTGGAACTCTCGGATGCCGTGTTCGGTCTCGAACCGCGCGCCGACATTCTCCACCGCGTCGTTACCTGGCAGCTTGAAAACCGTCGTGGCACGGCCCGTGGCGCTCGTGAGCGTTCGGACGTGGCTCGCACCGGCAAGAAGTTCGGTCGTCAAAAGGGTGGTGGTACCGCTCGTCACGGTGACCGCAAGGCGCCCGTGTTCATCGGCGGTGGCAAGGCCCACGGTCCGCGCGTCCGCGACTTCAGCGTTTCGCTGAACAAGAAGGTCCGTGCGCTGGGTCTCAAGATGGCTCTGTCGTCGAAGGCGCAGGGCGGTCTGGTCGTTGTCGACAGCCTGGAACTGGCTGATGCCAAGACCAAGGTGCTGGCCGGCACGCTCGCCAAGGCAGGCTTCGGCAAGAAGGTGCTCGTCGTGGACGGTGAACAGGTCAACGAGGGCTTCGCCCGCGCTGCCCGCAACATCGTTGGCGTGAACGTGCTCCCCGCGATCGGCGCCAATGTCTACGACATCCTGAAGCATGATACGCTGGTGCTCACCCGCGCCGCTGTCGAAAAGCTGGAGGCCCGTTTCAATGGCTAAGGACGCAATCGACACGCGTCACTACGACGTGATCGTGGCTCCCCACATCACTGAAAAGGCGACGCTGCTGAGCGAAAACAATGCCGTGGTCTTCAAGGTTGCCGACAAGGCGACCAAGCCGGAGATCAAGGCGGCGGTGGAAGCCCTCTTCAATGTCACGGTCACCAAGGTGAACACGCTGACCCAGAAGGGCAAGACCAAGCGCTGGAAGGGCAAGCCCTACAAGCGCACCGACGTCAAGAAGGCCGTCGTGACCCTGGCTGCTGGCCAGTCGATCGACGTCACCAGCGGTATCTGAGGCGAAGGCATAGACCATGGCACTCAAGAGCTATAACCCGACCAGCCCCGCCCGTCGCGGCCTGGTCCTCGTCGACAAGTCGGCGCTCTGGAAGGGCAAGCCTGTCAAGGCTCTGACCGAAGGCAAGAGCAAGACCGGCGGCCGTAACAACAAGGGCCACGTGACTTCGCGCGGCATTGCTGGCGGTCACAAGCAGAAGTACCGCTTCATCGACTTCAAGCGTCGTAAGTGGGACATGCCGGCCACCGTCGAACGTCTGGAATACGACCCCAACCGCACCGCGTTCATCGCCCTCATCACGTATGAAGACGGTGAACAGGCCTACATCCTGGCGCCTCAGCGCCTGGCCGTTGGCGACGTGGTGGTTGCCGGTGAAAAGACCGACGTGAAGCCGGGCAATGCGATGCTCCTGTCGCAGATGCCGGTTGGTACAATCATCCACAACGTGGAAATGAAGCCGGGCAAGGGCGGTCAGATCGCCCGTTCGGCTGGTACTTACGTGCAGCTGGTCGGTCGTGACCGCGGCATGGTGATCGTTCGCCTGAACTCGGGCGAGCAGCGCTACCTGCGTGGCGACTGCATGGGCACCGTCGGCGCGGTGTCGAACCCCGACAACTCGAACCAGAACCTTGCCAAGGCCGGTCGTAACCGCTGGCTTGGCCGTCGCCCGCTGACGCGTGGTGTGGCGAAGAACCCGGTCGACCACCCGCACGGTGGTGGTGAAGGCCGCACCTCGGGTGGCCGTCATCCGGTTACGCCGTGGGGCAAGCCGACCAAGGGCGCCCGCACCCGTCACAACAAGCAGACGGACAAGTTCATCATTCGTTCGCGCCACGCGAAGAAGAAGAGGTAAGACCACATGGCACGTTCCGTCTGGAAGGGCCCCTTCGTCGACCTGCACCTCCTGAAGAAGGCCGAAGTGGCCCAGGATGCTGGCAGCCGCGCTGGCCCGATCAAGACCTGGTCGCGTCGTTCGACCATCATTCCGCAGTTCGTTGGCCTGACGTTCAACGTCTACAACGGGCAGAAGTTCATCCCCGTCTCCGTGAGCGAAGAGATGGTCGGCCACAAGCTTGGCGAATTTGCGCCCACGCGCAACTTCCCCGGCCACGCCGCTGACAAGAAGGGCAAGCGCTGATGAGCAAGTCTGCAGCTCCCCGCCGCGTCGGTGAAAAGGAAGCTCTTGCGGTCAACACCACGATCCGTGGTTCGGCCCAGAAGCTCAACCTGGTCGCCGCCCTCATCCGCGGCATGAAGGCGGAAGACGCCCTCAATGTCCTGACCTTCTCGAAGAAGGCCATGGCGGTTGATGCCCGCAAGGTGCTCGCCTCGGCGATCGCCAACGCGGAAAACAACCACAACCTGGACGTCGACTCGCTGGTCGTGGCGGAAGCCTCGGTCGGCAAGTCGATCACGATGAAGCGCTTCCACACCCGTGGTCGCGGCAAGTCGACCCGCATCCTGAAGCCGTTTTCGCGTCTTCGGATCGTCGTCCGTGAAGTCGAGGAGGCCTGATCCATGGGTCACAAGTCGAACCCCATCGGTCTGCGTTTGCAGATCAACCGCACCTGGGACAGCCGCTGGTACGCCGAAGGGCGCAACTACCAGCAGCTGCTGAAGGAAGACCTTCAGATCCGCAAGTTCATCGTCGAAAGCCTGCCCCAGGCAGCGATTTCGAAGGTGGTGATCGAACGTCCGGCCAAGCTGTGCCGCATCTCGATCTATGCGGCCCGTCCCGGTGTGATCATCGGCAAGAAGGGCGCGGACATCGAAAAGCTCCGCGCCAAGCTTGCCAAGCTCACCAACAGCGACGTGAAGCTGAACATCGTTGAAATCCGCAAGCCGGAAATCGATGCCAAGCTCGTTGCCCAGGGCATTGCCGACCAGCTCGTCCGTCGCGTGGCGTTCCGCCGTGCGATGAAGCGCGCCGTTCAGTCGGCTCTGCGTCTTGGTGCCGAAGGCATCAAGATTACCTGCGGCGGCCGTCTCGGCGGGGCGGAAATCGCCCGCGTCGAATGGTACCGTGAAGGTCGCGTTCCGCTGCACACCCTGCGCGCGAACATCGACTACGCCGAAGCCGAAGCCCACACCGCCTACGGCGTGATCGGCATCAAGACCTGGATCTTCAAGGGCGAGATCCTGGGTCATGACCCGCTGGCGCAGGATCGCCTGATGCTGGAAGCACAGACTTCCGGCGTCCGTCCGGCGCGCTGAGGCTTGAGGATAGGCTAGCACCATGCTGCAACCCAAGAAGACCAAGTTCCGCAAGGCGTTCAAGGGCCGTCTCCACGGCAACGCCAAGGGCGGCACCGACCTCAATTTCGGTTCGTACGGCCTCAAGGCCCTCGAACCGGAACGGGTCACCGCTCGTCAGATCGAAGCGGCTCGCCGCGCGATCACCCGCCACATCAAGCGCCAGGGTCGTCTCTGGATTCGCGTGTTCCCCGACCTTCCGGTGACCAAGAAGCCGGCCGAAGTCCGCCAGGGCAAGGGCAAGGGTTCGGTGGAATACTGGGCCGCTCGTGTGAAGCCCGGCAAGATCCTGTTCGAACTGGATGGCGTCGCCGGCCCGCTGGCCGCCGAAGCGTTCAGCCGCGCAGCGATGAAGCTGCCGATCAAGACCAAGGTCGTTGCTCGCCTCGGCGACACTTCGCACCTTGGTGGCGAGTAAGGAGTAGGAATGATGGCTAAGTTCGAAGACCTCCGCGTCAAGAGCGACGACCAGCTTACTGCTGACCTCGCCGAGCTGAAGCGCGAACAGTTCAACCTGCGCTTCCAGGCGGCTACCAGCCAGCTGGAACGTCCCGCGCGCATCAAGGAAGTGCGCCGCGACATCGCGCGGATCAAGACCTTGCAGGGCGAGCGCGCTCGCACTGCCAAGGCTTAAGGAGACACACGATGCCCAAGCGTATCCTGATCGGGACCGTGGTTTCCGACAAGACCGACAAGACCGTGGTCGTGAAGGTCGAGCGCAAGGTGAAGCACCCGCTCTACGGGAAGATCATCCGCCGCTCGAAGAAGTATCACGCCCACGACGAGGCGAATGCCTTCAAGACCGGCGAGACGGTGCGGATCGAAGAGACTTCGCCCTACTCGAAGCTGAAGACCTGGAAGGTTATCGACCGGGTTCAGGCCGGCAAGACCGCCGCGATCGAAGCGGACGTTTGACAAAACGTCCGTTCTCGGTCTTAGGGAGCGTCACGTTTTTGGAACTGCCGGACTGGTTCCGGCAAGCCAGTGAGAAGGAACCGGATCAATGATCCAGATGCAATCCAATCTCGACGTCGCGGACAACAGCGGCGCCAAGCGCGTCCAGTGCATCAAGGTGCTGGGCGGGTCGAAGCGTCGTACCGCGAGCGTCGGCGACATCATCGTGGTGTCGGTGAAGGAGGCGCAGCCCCGCGCCCGTGTCAAGAAGGGCGACGTCCATCGCGCGGTGATCGTGCGCACCAAGAAGGACGTTCGTCGTCCCGATGGCAGCGTCATCCGCTTTGACGGCAACGCTGCTGTGCTCGTCGGCAAGAACGAAGAGCCCATCGGCACCCGTATCTTCGGCCCCGTGGTCCGCGAACTTCGCGGCAAGGGCTTCATGAAGATCATCTCGCTCGCGCCGGAGGTGCTGTAATGGCTGCCGCCAAGATCAAGAAGGGCGACACCGTCGTCGTTCGCACGGGCAAGGACAAGGGCCGCACGGGCACCGTGCTCCAGGTTCTGCCCAAGGATGACAAGGTGGTCGTGGGTGGCGTGAACATCGCTGCCCGTCACCGCAAGCCGAGCCAGTCGAACCCGCAGGGCGGCATCGACCGCTTCGAGGCTCCGCTGCACATCTCGAAGGTTGCCGTGGCCGACAAGGATGGCAAGCCCACCCGCGTCCGCTTCGAAACCCGCGATGGCAAGAAGGTCCGCGTGGCCGTCAAGTCCGGGGAGGCCATCGATGGCTGACAAGTACACTCCGCGCCTGAAGGGCAAGTACGACGCCGAGATCGCTGCTGCGATGAAGGCGAAGTTTGGCTACAAGAACGACCTTGAAATTCCGCGTATCGAAAAGATCACGCTGAACATGGGCGTTGGCGAAGCGAGCCAGGACAAGAAGAAGGTCCAGACCGCCGCCGCCGAAATGGAACTGATCGCCGGTCAGAAGCCGGTTGTCACCAAGGCCAAGAAGTCGATCGCGCAGTTCAAGCTGCGCGAAGGCATGCCGATCGGTTGCAAGGTCACCCTGCGCCGTGAACGCATGTACGAATTCCTGGATCGTCTGATCACCATCGCGATGCCCCGCATCCGCGACTTCCGCGGGCTCAACCCGAAGTCGTTCGACGGCCGTGGCAACTATGCGATGGGTCTCAAGGAACAGATCATTTTCCCTGAGATCAGCTACGACCAGATCGACAAGGTGCGCGGTCTCGACATCATCGTGACCACCTCCGCGAAGACCGACGACGAGGCGCGTGAGCTGCTTCGCCTTTTCGGTTTCCCGTTCCCGCAGGAAGCCGCCGAACAGGCGCAGGCCGCCTGAAGCCAGTCATAGGAAAGAGCTTAAGTCCATGGCGAAACTGAGTTCGATCAACAAGAACGAGCGTCGCAAGAAGCTCGTTGAAAAGTTTGCGGCCAAGTATGCCGCGCTCAAGGCCACTGCCGACGACGAGTCGCTCGATGAAACCGAGCGCCTCATTGCCCGTCTGAAGATGGCCGAGCTGCCGCGTAACGCTAACCCGACGCGCGTCCGCAACCGTTGCAACACCACCGGCCGCCCGCGTGGCTACTACCGCAAGTTCGGCCTCTGCCGCGTCGAACTGCGCGATCTCGCCAACAAGGGGCTCATCCCCGGCGTGACGAAGTCGAGCTGGTAAGGAGCCTCATCGATGGCATTGACCGACCCCCTGGGTGATATGCTCACCCGTATCCGCAACGGCCAGCAGGCGAAGAAGGACTCGGTCCTCTCGCCCGCTTCCAAGCTGCGTGCGCACGTTCTCGAAGTTCTTCAGCGCGAAGGCTATATCCGCGGCTTCAGCGAGGACGCTACCGGCGCCCACCCGCAGCTGCGCATCGAGCTGAAGTATTTCGAAGGCCAGCCCGCGATCAAGCATGTGGCCCGCGTCTCCAAGCCCGGCCGCCGCGTCTATTCGGGTTCCAAGGAACTTCCGATCGTGCGCAACGGCCTTGGCATCACCATCGTTTCGACGCCCAAGGGCGTGCTCTCGGATGCCGAAGCACGCGCTGCCAACGTCGGCGGTGAAGTGCTCGCGGAGGTGTTCTGATGAGCCGCATCGGCAAGAAGCCGGTGGCGATCCCGAGTGGCGTCACCGCTGACATCGCGAACGGTCAGCTGACCGTGAAGGGCCCCAAGGGCGCTCTCACGCTGAGCCTGGTCGACGAGATCGTCTACGCCGTCGAAGACGGTGCGATCTCGGTGCAGCCTGCCAACGACACCAAGCGCGCTCGCGCGTTCTGGGGCATGCAGCGCACGCTCGTCTCCAACCTCGTCACCGGCGTGACCGAAGGCTACACCAAGGTCCTTCAGATCACCGGCGTCGGCTACCGTGCGAACATTCAGGGCAAGAACCTGAAGCTTCAGCTCGGCTACAGCCACGACGTGGATTTCGCCGTGCCGGAAGGCATCGAGATCAAGACCCCGGATAACACCACGGTCGAAATCTCGGGTATCGACAAGCAGAAGGTCGGCCAGGTTGCGGCCGAGATCCGTCGCTGGCGCAAGCCCGAACCCTACAAGGGCAAGGGTATCAAGTACCGCGGCGAGTTCATCTTCCGCAAGGAAGGGAAGAAGAAGTAATGGCAAAGCTGTCTCTCTTCGATCGCCGCCGTCGCCGCGTCCGCACCGCCCTCAAGGCGCGTGCGGGTGGCCGCCCGCGTCTCTCCGTGCACCGCACGGGCCGTCACATCTACGCCCAGATCATCGACGACGCGGCTGGCCGCACCGTGGCTTCGGCCTCGTCGCTGGTGAAGGGCGAGAAGTCGATCGGCGCCAACCTCGAAGCTGCTGCCCTCGTTGGCAAGCAGATCGCCGAAAAGGCCAAGGAAGCCGGTGTCACCACCGTCGTCTTCGACCGTGGCGGTTACCTGTTCCATGGCCGCGTCAAGGCGCTGGCTGACGCTGCCCGCGAAGGCGGGCTGGAGTTCTGATCATGGCTGACGAAACCAACCTGCAGGGCGAAGCCACTGCCGTCGTCGAACAGACCGGTGGTGAGCAGCGCGAAGGTCGCGGTCGCGGTCGTGGCCGTGGCGGCGAGCGTGGCGAACGCGGTGAACGTGGCGGCCGTGGCCGTCGCGACGACCGTCGTGGCCGCAACAACAACGACGAGGAACAGGGTGAGGAGCTGATCGAAAAGCTCGTTCACATCAACCGCGTCTCGAAGACCGTGAAGGGCGGCAAGCGCTTCGGCTTTGCAGCTCTCGTCGTGGTCGGCGACGGCAAGGGTCGCGTTGGCTTCGGCCACGGCAAGGCCCGCGAAGTGCCCGAAGCCATCACCAAGGCGACCGCTTCGGCCAAGAAGAAGATGGTCCGCGTTCCGCTCAAGGAAGGCCGCACCCTGCACCACGACGGCAAGGGCCGTTTTGGCGCCGGCAAGGTCAATGTCCGCTCGGCTCCGGCCGGTACGGGCATCATCGCGGGCGGTCCGATGCGCGCCGTCTTCGAAAGCCTGGGCGTTCACGACGTGGTGACCAAGTCGGTCGGCACTTCGAACCCCTACAACATGATCCGCGCCACCTTCGACGCGCTGACCGACCAGACTTCGCCGAAGTCGGTTGCCCAGCGTCGTGGCAAGAAGGTTGCTGATCTGCTCGGCCGTGGTGGCGCTTCGCAAGTCGAAGCCGAAGCCGCTGCCGAAGCCATCGCGGAGTAATCGGTCATGGCTACGATCAAGATCAAGCAGATCGGTTCGCCGATCCGTCGCCCCGAACATCAGAAGAAGATTCTGACCGGTCTGGGCCTGGGCAAGATGAACCGCGTCGTCGAGGTGGAAGACACCGCCGAAGTGCGTGGCGCCATTGCCAAGCTGCCCCACATGGTGGCCGTGGTCGACTGACCCGGTTGCCATAAGGCAAGCCTTCAGGAAGAGCCCCGGGCCGCAAGGTTCCGGGGCTTTTTCGTGGTCGGGTCTGGAAGGGCGGGGCCTTTACGCCATCCGAACCGCATGCGAATCGCCCGACAGGGGGTGACAAACCCGCGCTGATCGACTAGGGGCCCCGTTCCTCAAGCGCGACAAAAGCGAAAGCGAGTGCAGATTATGAAGCTCAATCAGATTTCCGACAATGGCGGCGCCCGCAAGGGTCGCATGCGCGTGGGCCGTGGTATCGGCTCGGGCAAGGGCAAGACCGCCGGTCGCGGCCAGAAGGGCGCCAAGGCGCGTTCGGGCGTTTCGATCAACGGCTTTGAAGGCGGCCAGATGCCCCTTCACATGCGCATCCCGAAGCGCGGCTTCAACAACATCTTCGCCAAGGACTACGCCGAAGTGAACCTGGGCGCGATCCAGAAGTTCATCGACGCGGGCAAGCTCGACGTGTCGGGCGTGGTCGATCACGCGGCCCTGAAGGCTGCCGGTCTGGCCCGTGGTGGCAAGAACGGCGTGCGCCTGCTGGCCAAGGGCGAACTGACCACCAAGGTCAGCTTCAAGGTTGCCGGTGCCTCGAAGGGCGCCGTGGCTGCCGTTGAAAAGCTCGGCGGCGCGGTCGAAGTGACCGTCGTCAAGGCCGCTGCGGAGGCCTGAGGCCTTTAAATGACGTGAAGGTCGGGCGCGGGGGTTATTGCATCCCTGCGCCCTTCCTATATGGCCCTGATGGTATTTTCTCGTACCTCAGTGACGCGCTGCCCGCGGCCTTCGTGCCGTTCGGGCCCCAGCAAGGCTTGATACCCGACCATGGCATCCCGCGCCGACAACATCGCCAGCAACCTCAACCTGTCGAACTTTTCGAAGGCGACAGAGCTCAAGAAGCGCATCTGGTTCACCGTTGGTGCGCTGATCGTGTTCCGGTTCTTGAGCTTCGTGCCGCTGCCCGGCGTCAATCCGCTGATTCTCGAATCGCTCTACAACCAGACGCGCGGCGGCATTCTCGACATCTTCAACGCCTTTTCGGGCGGTTCGCTCCAGCGGATGAGCCTGATCGCGCTCGGCGTGATGCCCTACATCACGGCCTCGATCGTGGTGCAGCTGGCCGCCTCGCTTCACCCCGCGCTCGCCGCCCTCAAGAAGGAAGGCGAAAGCGGTCGCAAGAAGCTCAACCAGTATACCCGCTATGGCGCCGTGTTCCTCACCGCCGTGCAGGGCTATGCCATTGCCACGGGGCTTGAGGCCTATGGCGCATCGAGCGGCATCCAGGCCGTCGTGCTGCCGGGCCTCCTGTTCCGCATCACCGCCGTCATCAGCCTGATCGGCGGGACCATGTTCCTGCTGTGGCTGGGTGAGCAGATCACCTCGCGCGGGATCGGCAACGGGACCTCGCTGATCATCATGGCCGGCATCGTCGCCCAGATGCCCAAGTTCATCGGCAACATGTTCGAGCAGGGCCGCACCGGCCAGCTCAACGGGTTCGTGATCGTGGGTGTCGTCGCGCTGCTGCTGGGCGTGGTCGTCGTGATCTGCTTCTTCGAGCGCGCCACGCGCCGTCTGCTGATCCAGTATCCCAAGCGCATGACCCAGCGCGGGATGACTGCCGACCGCAGCCACCTGCCGCTCAAGCTCAACACCGCCGGCGTCATTCCGCCGATCTTTGCCAGCTCGCTGCTGCTGCTGCCGCTGACCATCACCCAGTTTGCGGGCAAGTCGATCTCGCCCGATACCACCTGGGGCCAGGTGATCATCGCGCTCAACCAGTATCTGGGCCATGGCAAGCCGCTCTACATGCTACTCTATGCGGCGGGCATCGTGTTCTTCAGCTTCTTCTACACCGCGGTTGTCTTCAACCCGGAGGAGACGGCGGAGAACCTCAAGCGCAACGGCGGCTTCATTCCGGGTATCCGTCCGGGCAAGAACACCGAAAACTATCTTGATTACGTCCTCACCCGGATCACCGTGCTGGGCGCTGGCTATATTACTTTCGTCTGTGTTGTGCCCGAGTGGATCATGGCCGAAACAGGTATGGGTTCGCTGTTCTTTGGCGGCACCAGCCTGCTTATTGTGGTCAACGTGACGGTCGATACCATCACGCAGATTCAGTCGCACCTGTATGCCCACCAGTACGGTGATCTGATCAAGAAGGCCAAGCTGAAGGGTCGCCTGCGCTAAGACGCGGGCAGAACGAGGGGAATGCCAGAGTGAATATCATCCTGTTGGGCCCGCCGGGCGCGGGCAAGGGAACCCAGGCCCAGCGCCTGGTGGAGCGCCACGGTCTCAAGCAGCTGTCCACCGGCGACATGCTGCGCGCCGCGGTCAAGGCCGGAACGCCCGTCGGGCTTCAGGCCAAGGCGGTGATGGAAGCGGGCCAGCTGGTCTCCGACGAGATCGTCTCGGCCCTGATCGGTGACGAACTCGACGCCATGGGCGCGGGCACCGGCGCCATTTTCGACGGCTATCCGCGCACGGAAGCCCAGGCGATCTCGCTCGACGCGATTCTCGCCAGCCGTGGCCGCAAGCTCGACCATGTGATCGAACTGGAAGTGGACGAAGACGCGCTCGTCGAGCGCATCACCGGTCGCTACACCTGCGCCACCTGTGGCAAGGGCTATCACGACACGTTCGAGAAGCCCAAGGTCGAGGGCACCTGCGACAAGTGCGGTGGCCACGAATTCAAGCGTCGTCCCGACGACAACGAAGAAACCGTGCGCACGCGCATGGCCGAATACCGCGCCAAGACCGCGCCGATCCTGCCGGTCTACGAAGCGCGCGGCATCGTTGCCCGTGTCGACGGCATGGCGCCGATGGACGAGGTGACCGCAGCGATCGAGGCCATTCTGGCCTGAACGCGAGGCTCCCGGTCCTGACGCAAGCGGGCACGGGAAGCCACAGACATGAGGAGGGCGGCAATGCGGTCAGGGCATCCCGGCGGGATGGCGGGCTGGATTGCCGCCCTTTTGCTTGCGCCCTCGGCGCTGTTGGCGGGCGCGACGGCGGCGCGGGCCGAAGTGGCCATGCAGGATGAACGCGGTTTCGTCGTGCGCGAGGTGGCTGAAGTGGCGGCGCCTCCCGTCGAAGTCTGGCGCACGCTGGTCCGCCCGGCGGTCTGGTGGTCGGGCGAGCATACCTTTTCGGGCGACGCGGCCAATCTGACCCTCGATCCGGTTCCCGGTGGCTGCTTCTGCGAGCGGCTTCCCGCGTCCGAGGAGGCGGGGAAGGGGGCTCAGGGCGGCGTGCAGCACATGCGGGTCGTCTATGCCGAGCCGGGGGCGGTTTTGCGCCTGACCGGCGCGCTGGGCCCCTTGCAGAGCGAGGCGCTGCTGGGCACCATGACCATTACGCTCAAGGCCGGAAGCACGGCGGGAACCCGGAT
Source organism: Novosphingobium capsulatum (assembly GCA_015661825.1). Classification (GTDB taxonomy): domain Bacteria; phylum Pseudomonadota; class Alphaproteobacteria; order Sphingomonadales; family Sphingomonadaceae; genus Novosphingobium; species Novosphingobium pituita. Next base: position 9,903 of record DQVI01000078.1, on the reverse strand, counting down.
TCTCGTCGAATATGTCGTGGGCGGCTATATGCGCTATCGCCCCGAACAGATCGCGCCTGCGGTCGATCGCATGCTGGGCCAGCAACTGGCCGGTCTTGTGGCGAAGCTTGGGGCCGCTGCGCCGTCGTCTGCCGGGCCCAACCCTGCAAAACCCGAAGCCGGCAAAACCCTGCCCGTAAAAATGGACCCGGCCAGGGTCGGCCCCGGCAAATCGGATACCGTCATGCCCCCCGCCACGCACCCTGTCGCGCACAAGGCCGTCCAGGCGAAAGCGGGGGTGGGCAGGCCACTGACCGGTGAAGCGGCGGCCCGCAAGAAAGCACAGGCCGCCTTCGATGCCGCGCTCGGAGACGATAGTCACCCTTGACCGGTTGCTTGTGCGACTCGCTGGCAGTGCGAGGCGCGCTGTCGGGCGGGGCGCTGCACGAAACGGTTGGTGGAGCTGTAACCTCGCTTTGACGCAGACCCCCTTTTCGGCTATAAAGCGTCCATAGCTGCTGCGGCCCCCGATGCTACGGGGAGGCCGCATGCGCACCTGTCGCCTTTGTGGTTGACCTTTTCCTGAAAAAATCCTACTTGCGCCTTTCACTCGAGCGAGGAAGGTCTTTGCAAGTCCGGTGCAAACGGTTGCGCGGGGCTGTGGAAGGGCGTTTTTCGGCGGGTGTTGTCGCGATGAGATAGGGTGCCGGCTTCGATTCGGTGCCCTGTGGAGCAAACGGAGAAACAAGTGGCTCGTATTGCCGGGGTCAATATCCCCACCAACAAGCGCGTGATCATTGCGCTTACCTACATCCACGGCATTGGCTCGTTCAAGGCCCGTCAGATCGCCGACAAGCTCGGCATCGACCATGCCCGCCGCGTTCAGGATCTCTCGGACGCCGAAGTGCTCCAGATCCGTGAAGCGATCGACGCCGAACACACCGTGGAAGGCGACCTGCGTCGCGAAACCGCGATGAACATCAAGCGCCTGATGGACCTGGCCTGCTATCGTGGCCTGCGTCACCGCAAGGGCCTGCCGGTCCGTGGCCAGCGCACGCACACCAATGCGCGCACCCGCAAGGGCAAGGCCAAGCCGATCGCCGGCAAGAAGAAGTAAGATCCCTGCGCGGCCTTTGACGGCCCAGGATCTTCCCCAACGGTTTCTCGACAGGAATTCAGCACATGGCACGCGAACCCCAGCGCATTAAGCGCCGCGAGCGCAAGAACATCACCAGCGGTGTTGCGCACGTGAACGCCAGCTTCAACAACACCATGATCACCATCACCGATGCCCAGGGCAACGCCATCTCGTGGTCGTCCGCCGGCATGATGGGCTTCAAGGGCAGCCGCAAGTCGACCCCGTACGCCGCTCAGGTGGCTGCGGACGACGCCGGCAAGAAGGCCGCCGAACACGGCGTGCGCACCCTTGAAGTGGAAGTGAAGGGCCCGGGTTCGGGTCGTGAAAGCGCCCTTCGCGCGCTGCAGGCGGTTGGTTTCACCATCACCGCCATTCGCGACGTGACCCCGATTCCCCACAACGGCGTGCGTCCGTCCAAGCGCCGTCGCGTCTGACCTGCCTTTTGGCGAGTGGCGCGCGAGGTACCACGCGCGCCACACCCGCCCAATACCCTGACCGGTTGCGGCGCCTTCGGGCCGACTGCCGGCGCTCTTCGTAACACCCTAGGGGAATTCCATGACTGTCAACATCAAGAACTGGCAGGAACTGAAGAAGCCCAACACTCTCGAGATCAAGCCCGGCACCGATCCGAAGCGTCGCGCGACTTTCGTTGCCGAACCGCTCGAGCGGGGCTTTGGTCTCACCCTTGGCAATGCTCTGCGGCGCGTGCTGCTCTCGTCGCTTCAGGGCGCGGCGGTGACCTCGATCAAGATCGAGAACGTGCTGCACGAATTCTCGTCGCTCGCCGGTGTGCGCGAGGACGTGACCGACATCGTTCTGAACGTCAAGCAGATCGCGCTCAAGATGCAGGGCGAAGGCCCCAAGCGTCTTCAGCTCTCCGCGATCGGGCCGGGCGAAGTGAAGGCTGGCGACATCGCCGTGACCGGCGACATCGAGGTGATGAACAAGGATCTCGTGATCTGTCATCTCGACGAAGGCGCGACCTTCAACATGGAACTGACCTGCGACAGCGGCAAGGGCTATGTCCCGGCCGTGTCGAACCGTCCGATCGATGCGCCCATCGGGCTCATCCCGGTCGACTCGCTCTATTCGCCGGTGCGCCAGGTTTCCTACAAGGTCGACAACGCCCGCGTGGGCCAGGAGCTTGACTACGACAAGCTCAGCCTGACGGTCGAAACCGACGGCACCGTCACGCCCGAAGACGCCGTGGCCTATGCCGCGCGCATCCTTCAGGACCAGCTGGCCCTGTTCGTCCACTTCGACGACCAGGTTCCCACCGGCCATGCACCCTCGCTGGCGGGCGTTGCTGCCCACACGCCCGAGGAAAGCGATGCCAACCAGCTCAACCGCTACCTTCTCAAGAAGGTGGACGAGCTGGAACTGTCGGTGCGTTCGGCCAACTGCCTCAAGAACGACAACATCATCTACATCGGCGACCTGGTCCAGAAGACCGAGGCCGAGATGCTCCGTACCCCCAACTTCGGCCGCAAGTCGCTCAACGAGATCAAGGAAGTGCTCTCGTCGATGGGTCTGCGCCTGGGCATGGACATCCCCGGCTGGCCGCCGGAAAACATCGAGGAAATGGCCAAGAAGCTCGAACAGGAGCTGCTGGGCTAAGCCTCGCGCCTTTTCGCGGAAACCGGCGCGCCCCAGCGGCGGGCCGGTTTTTGCACAAGCGGGAACGGGCTGCCCGTCAAATCAGCCTGGATCGGGGTACCTGACACGGCCCCCCTACGAACGGAGAATGAGTTATGCGTCATAAGCTGGGCCAGCGTAAGCTGGGTCGTACTTCGGCTCACCGTATTGCGCTGCTGCGCAACCTGGCCGCCGCCCTGATCAAGCACGAACAGATCACCACCACTCTGCCCAAGGCGAAGGAACTGCGTCCCTACGTCGAAAAGCTGATCACGCTTGCCAAGCATGGTGGCCTGTCGAACCGTCGTCTGGCGCACGCGCGCATCCTCGACGAAGCGCAGGAAAAGAAGCTGTTCGAAGTCCTCGCCGCGCGTTTCGCCGACCGCGACGGTGGCTACACCCGCATCATCAAGGCCGGCTACCGCGCTTCGGACGCCGCTCCGATCGCCGTGATCGAACTGGTTGACCGCGACGTGACCGCCAAGGGCCTCGATTCGGGTCCGGTGCTGGTTGCCGACGAAGACGAACTCGAAAACGCCTGATCGCAAGGGGCCGTTTCCGGCTCCTTCTGAATGGCAAAAGAAAGTGGGCGGGGCCGCGAGGCTTCCGCCCATTTTCTTTTCAGGAAAAGGAAGACGAAGGGGCCATCGCCCCTTCAACCCCGGGACTCCTGCTGATCTTGCGTTTTGGGGTACGGCACGCCTCCATCATGGCGTTGCGCTATTTTGTGGTCGGGCCTAGCGTCGGGGCATGAGGGTATGGTGTTTGGGGGTGGCCGGGGCTGGCTTGGGGATGGTGCTGGCTGGACCGCTTCGGGCCGCGCCCGTGGCGTTGCAGCAGGCCTATCCCGAAACGCGGCGTGATCCGGTCGTCGAGACGCGGTTTGGCCAGAACGTGGCCGATCCCTGGCGCTGGCTCGAAGCAGACATGCGCACGAGCCCCGAGGTGGCCGACTGGGTCGCGCGTGAAAATAGTCTGACGGCAGGCTTTCTGGCGCGCCTGCCGGGACGCGATGCCTTTGCGGCGCGCATCCGGAGCCTGTTCGACTACGAACGCATTTCGCTGCCGCGCAAGGCCGGGCACAGCTATTTCACCCTGCGCAACAGCGGCTTGCAAAACCAGTCGGTGCTCTATGTGCAGGACCGGGCGGCACAAGTGCCCCGCGTGCTGCTCGATCCCAATGACTGGTCGGCCGATGGCACCAGGGCGCTGGATGCCTGGGTGCCCTCGCGCAGTGGCCGCTATCTGGCCTTTGGCGAGCAGGACGGGGGGAGCGACTGGCGCAGGCTCGGCGTGGTCGAGGTTCACAGCGGGCGCGTTCTGGCCGACAGCCTCGAAGGCGTGAACGACAGCCTGATCGGATGGGTGGGCGACGAGGGCTTCCTCTATTCACGCTATCCGGTCCCGCCCGGCGGGCAGGCCTTTGGCGCGGTGCTGGCCAACAAGGCCTTGTGGTTTCACCGCGTGGGGACGCCCCAGTCCGATGATGTACTGGTCTATGCGACGCCCGATCATCCGGGGTGGGGGCACAAGGCCTTCGTTACCTCCGATTCGCGCTGGGCGGTAATCCTGACGGACGAGGGCACGCAGGCCCGGCGCATGGTTCATCTGGTCGATCTGCGCGGGGGCGTGCGCGGGCTGGAACGCAAGGCCGGGGCAGGCTGGCCGGTGCTGCCGCTGGTCGATGATTTCAGGAACGACTGGAAGATCGTCGAGGGGCAGGGGGACCGCCTGTGGTTCATCACCGATGCCGGGGCACCCAATGGCATGGTTGCGGAACTCGACATCGGACCGGCGGGAGGCTCCGGGCTCGACCCGTTCCGGCGGACGCTGGCTGCCGCAGACGAGAGCCGTGCGCGCTGGCGCGTGGTGGTGCCCCCGCGTGACTGGGTTCTGGCCGGGGGCAATGTCGTGGGGGATCGCCTGATCCTGTCCTATCGGCACGATGGCGCGACGACAGCGGTGGTGACCGACTTGCGGGGCCGACCGGCCCGCGCGATCACGCTCAACGGCATCGGCGTTGCCACGGGTTTTTCGGGCCGGCCGGGCGATCCGGAAACCTTCTACCAGTTTTCCAGCTTCAACCTGCCACCCACGATCTATCGATTCGATCTTCGGACCGGGCAGGCCAGCCCCTTTGCCAGCCCGCGCCTGACTTTCGACCCGGCGGACTATCTGGTCGAGCAGCGCAGCTATCGCTCGCGCGACGGGACGATGGTGCCGCTCTACCTCGTGCGCGCCCGCAAGGCGGCAGGCCGCGCGTTGCCGACGCTGCTCTATGGCTATGGCGGGTTCGACATCACGCCCACGCCGGGCTGGTCGCCGGTACGCATGGCCTGGCTTCAGGCCGGGGGCGCCTTTGCGCTGGCGGGCATTCGCGGCGGCGGTGAATTTGGCGAGGCATGGCACGATGGCGGGCGCCGGGCCGCCAAGCAGAACAGCTTCGATGATTTCATCGCGGCGGGTGAATACCTGATCGGACAGGGAATCACGCCCAAAGGGGGGCTGGCGATCCAGGGCAGTTCCAACGGCGGGCTGCTGGTCGGCGCGGTGGTCAACCAGCGGCCCGACCTGTTCGCGGCGGCCAATCCCGATGTCGGGGTGATGGACATGCTGCGCTTCGATCGCTTCACCGGCGGGCGCCAGTGGATCGATGATTATGGCGACCCCGCGCGCGAGGCCGACTGGAAGGTGCTGCGCGCCTATTCCCCCTATCACAACATCCGTGAGGGCGCCGACTATCCGGCCATCCTTGTCACCACGGCGGAGGGCGATGATCGCGTGGTCCCGGCCCACAGCTTCAAATATGTCGCCGCGCTCCAGGCTGCCGCCCTCGGCCCGCGTCCCCACCTGCTGCGCGTGGAAGCCGGGGCCGGCCATGGCGGGGGCAAGCCCATCGACAAGATCATTGCCACCAGCGCCGACGTACTGGCCTTCCTGGCCAGCTACACCGGCCTGCCCGCTCCCCCCGGCGCCCCAACGCCATAACCTGCCCCCCTGTTGCCTCCAGCCGCCGCACGCCGCAAAGAAGCCGTCCCATGAAGAAGAAGCGCCGCTATCTCACCGCGACAATGCCCGATGGTTATGTTAAGACCATCGGGCCGACGAACGACAGCTTTACGCACTACTGGCGGATCGTGGCCGAGCTGGAAAACGGCAAGACCGAGGTGTTCTGGGGTCATACCCGTTCGCTGGAGGAAGCCCGACGCAAGCGCGCACCCGCAGCAGAGGCGGCAAGGATGCGCGGATGGAAGAGTTTCGCGTTCGAGATCGCCGAACTCGTCGAAACACCAGCCTGATGTGATGCCGCCTGAGGCCATGCGCCACCCTGTTTCTCCCTTCTCCGGGGCATCACGCCCCCTTGCGAGGCGGGCATGGCGTGACTATCCGCAATGAGAACCACCGATGGGATCGACGACCATGACCGCTTTTCACGACCGCGGGCACATTCCTGCGAGCAACCTCGCCCATGACGAGGAAATGGTGTTCCGTGTCCATGCCCGGCGCAACCGCCTGCTGGGCCAGTGGGCTGCCGAACGCATGCAGCTCAACCAGGCCGAGACCGAGGCCTATGCCAAGGGTGTCGTTCAGGCCGACTTCGAGGAAGCGGGCGACGAGGATGTGATCCGCAAGCTTCTGGGCGACCTGATCGCTGCGGGCGTGGAGAGTTCGGACGCCGAAATTCGCGCTGCCATGGATGCCAAGTCGGTGGAAGCGCGCCGCCAGTTGATGGGAGAATTGTAATGGCGATGGCTGCCGCCGATATTCAGGCGATGATTCTGGCCGCGATGCCTGATGCCGACGTGACGATCACCGATCTGGCCGGAGACGGCGATCACTATGCCGCACACGTGGTTTCCCCCAGCTTTTCGGGCATGAGCCGTGTGGCCCAGCACAAGGCGGTCTATGCCGCGCTGGGCGGCCGCATGGGCGGCGTGCTCCATGCCTTGCAACTGACCACGGCCGCCCCCAAGTAAGGGCCGAAAGGAACCGATCCCACCATGACTACGCACGCGCGCATCGACGAAATCGTCAAGGGCAATGATGTTGTCCTCTTCATGAAGGGCACCCCCCTGTTCCCGCAATGCGGGTTCTCCAGCCGCGCCGTGGCGATTCTCGAACGCCTTGGCGTCGATTATGCCAGCGTGGACGTGCTTCAGGACATGGAAATCCGCCAGGGCATCAAGGCCTATTCGGACTGGCCGACGATCCCCCAGCTCTATGTGAAGGGCGAATTCGTGGGCGGCTCGGACATCATGACCGAAATGTTCGAGGCTGGCGAACTGGCTGAACTGATGGCCCAGGCCGAAGTCAAGCCCGCCGCCTGAGGGCACGGGGCTGCCCGGTGCAGCCCCGCCTCTTGCGATCAGACGCGGTTTCCCTTGCGGGAAGCCGCGTTTTTTCGTGGCCGGGCAGGCACGCCGTCAAGGCTGGAACGGGGCTTGGAAAGTGCCGGGGCCGGGCTCATCATGGTGTCATGATGATCGATCCGCCTCCTGATCCTGTCCCGTCCCCTTCCGCAGCTTCCATGGGCGAGCCGGCAGCAACGGTGATTGTGTTCCGTCATGCGCGGGAAACGGGGGCTGCGGAGATCCTGCTGGTCGAGCGTTCGTCCCGCCTGGCCTTTGCCGGCGGGGCGACGGTCTTTCCCGGTGGCAAGGTCGATCCTGCCGACCGCGCGCTGGCTGTTCACGAGATGGCGCGCAAGGCGCGCGAAGGCGCGGGGCTGGACCCCGAAGACGTGGCGGGCAGGATCGCCGCCGTGCGTGAAACGCTGGAGGAAACAGGCTTGCTGGTCGGGCTGGTCGCCGCGAGCCGGGAGGCTGCCCCCTTCACGGCGGTTTCGGCCCGGGCCGCGCGAGTGATGCTGGTGGAGGAAGGGGGCGCGCTGGCGCCGGTGCTTGCCCGGTTTGGCTGGTCGCTCGATCTCGAAGGGCTGGTGCCCTGGGCCCGCTGGTGGCCGCGCGACAAGCCGGGGCGGATCTTCGACACGCGGTTCTATCTGGCCGATCTGGGGACTGGTGCGGTCGATCTGGCCGTCGATGGCACCGAAAACCGGCGGCTGTTCTGGGCCAGTGCGCGCGATGCGCTGGCGCTGGCCGACAAGGGCGCGATCCACATCATCTATCCCACGCGCCGCAATCTCGAACGTCTGGCCGATTTTCCCGATTTCGCGGCCTGCCGGGCCCATGCGCAGACCATTCCGGTGGTGCCGATCTCGCCGCGCATGGTGCTGCGCGAGGGATGCGAGTGGCTGATGATTCCGCCCGGCCACGGCTATCCGGTTCTTGGCGAACCGCTGCGAGGGGCAATCCGCGACTGAATGCCACGCCGATGCACGATGGACTTGCATCCACAATCGAGAATATGGCAGGGCGGGCTTGAACCAATCAGGATAAGTATTGATCCTAAGGTTTGTTCCTATGCCCTTCCGCGGCGGCTCGGGGTGAATGCTTAAGCGCGCGTGATGTAGGGCAGGGGGCGGCAGTGTCCGTGCGGCTGTTTGCGGTGCGGGGGCAAGGGCTGTGTGCAAGGGCCGGAGTGGACCTCTGGAATGGCCGCAGATGGAAATGGAATTGTTTGGTGAAATGGAAAAAAATTCCTTCCTCTGGCATTTCCAGGGCGTCGCGCAGGGGCGTGAACGGGATTCTGTGGCCCGCTTTCCGGGCTGGTTTCGTGTCCTTTTTCCGGTGACTTTTTGCGGCGCCTTCTGGGGCGGCGTGATCTGGCTCCTGCTTCGCCCATAAGGACCGACAGGCCTGATCGCCGTCAGCTAACGAACCATCTCGGGTTAATCCGGCGCTGACGGGATCGGGCGCCACTTCCTATCGTCGCGTGACGGGTGCCGCAAACGGCGCCGCTCGATGATGGGGATTGTCACCGTGAATCATCGTCACAATGTCGCCACCGTGCCCTGGACCGTCACGCCGGTCTGCGCGCCGGTGGAGCCGTCTGCTGCGCGTCGTACCATCCTTGCCCGCACCGGACCTGAAGACCTTTTGCCCGGCGAGCCCTCTCTTGCGAGAGGCCTGCTCGCGGACACCCCCGTCGGGCCTTCACCTGACGCGGGTGATGCCGGGCCGCGTCGGGGGGACGAGCGATGGCGGGGGGGCGAGCGATGGATTCGCTTCGTGGACGTGAGCGTATCGCTGGCGGCGCTCCTGTTCTTCCTGCCGCTGATGATCACGATTGCAGCTGCGGTCTGGCTGTCCGACAGGGGGCCGGTGCTGTTCCGCCATCGCCGGGTGGGGGCGGGGGGGCGCCATTTCTACTGCCTCAAGTTCCGCTCGATGTGCACCGATGCCGATGCCCGGCTTCGCCACGTTCTCGAGACCGACGCGGAAGCCCGCGCCGAATGGCAGGCCACCCACAAGTTGCAGCGCGATCCGCGCATCACCACGCTCGGGCGTTTTTTGCGCAAGAGCAGCCTCGATGAATTGCCGCAACTGATCAACGTCCTGCGCGGCGACATGAGCCTGGTGGGCCCGCGCCCGATCGTCGATGCCGAAGTGCCCCGCTATGGCCGCCACTTTGCTGCCTATTGCGCGATCAGGCCGGGGGTGACGGGCCTGTGGCAGGTCGCGCGCCGGGATGACACCTCGTATCGCCGCCGGGTCGCTTGCGATCTCTACTACCGCCGGAGCCGTTCCTTGCGCTTCAACTTGCAGATCATGGTCTTGACGGTGCCGAGTGTCCTGCTGGCGCGTGGAGCCTTTTGACGCGAAAGACCGAACGGGGCCCAATATCGAACGGGGAAAGCGCCCCCCGGCACTTTCCCCGCGATACGTGCCGAAGCACGCATTAGCCGACCGTGCCGAGGCACGAATGGCTTACATCGACTTGTGTGGGAATACTCGTGTGGACATGGACCAATCTGTCATTTCACAATGACTGCTGCCCCGGCACGCATGGGCAACAGCGCGTCCAGGCGCCTGCGTCTGACACATCTCCCCCTGCGCAGACGGGCGTCTGGCAAAGCAAGGTCTAGAAAACGAGGAGGGCGAACCCGATCCAGAACACCTGGCTCACGGCCAGGCCGATCAGGAGCCCCTTTGCCGCAGCAGTGCTCTCGGCAGCGGGGCTGTCATGGAATGAGACGAACCTGTCTTCACGAAATGATTGAGTAGACATCCTGCAACCCTTGTTTTTTG
>DQVI01000211.1 GCA_015661825.1 Novosphingobium capsulatum | reverse complement strand
GCGGCAGGTGCCGGACGCGCAGCCGGGGCTGCGGGCGGGTTTGCAGGCGCCGGACGCGCTTCGACCGGAGCAGGTGCGGCAGGCGGGCTCACCGGCTTGGGTGCGGCAGGGCGCGCCTCGACCGGCGCGGGCGCAGCAGGCTTGGCCGCCTTGGCCACGGGCGCTTCCGCCACTTCGCCCTTTTCATTGGCCTTGACCGGGGAAGGGCGCGCCTTGAGGCCCAGACGATGGGCCTTGCCGATCACGGCGTTGCGGCTGACCCCGCCAAGTTCGTCAGCGATCTGGCTGGCGGTGGCGCCGCCTTCCCACATCTTGGTCAGTTTCTCGATCCGCTCGTCGGTCCAGCTCATCCGTTTGAAAACCCTTTTATGGGCAGGGATGCTCCCTTGCCCTTACATCATCTTGCCATTGGCCCCGGCGCGCGATACCGCCTTGCCCATGGCCAATCAATTCCCGTCCCCCACCGGGGACACGAAACCGCTCGACCAGAGCAAGGCTGGCGAACTTGCGTTCACCGGCACCTCGGCAGCTTATGCCTACGGGCATCTAGCCGGTTTCCCGCCGCCCGGACAGCCGATTTTCCGCAGTTTCAACCGCGTCGGGCTCTGGACCCTCTATATGAAGGAGGTCCGCCGCTTCTTCAAGGTGCAGACCCAGACGATCTGGGCCCCGGCGGTCACCACGCTGCTTTACCTGATGATCTTCACGCTCGCGCTGGGCGGTGGTGGCCGGGTGGTGCTGGGCGTTCCTTTCGCCAGCTTCGTTGCGCCCGGTCTTATCGCCATGAGCATGATCAACAATGCCTTTGCCAATTCGAGCTTTGGCCTGCTCGGCGGCAAGATCCAGGGCACGATCATCGACTATCTGATGCCGCCGGTGTCCGAGGGCGAATTGCTGACCGCGCTTGTCGGTGCGGCGGTGACGCGCGCCGTGCTGGTCGGCCTGGCGGTGGCGGTGGCCATGATGTTCTGGCCGGGTGTCTCGCTTGAGGTGCGCCATCCCTGGGCCATCGTGTGGTTCGGCCTGATGGGGGCGACGCTGCTCTCGCTGATCGGCGTGGCCACCTCGATGTGGGCGGAAAAGTTCGATCACAACGCGGCGGTGACCAACTTCATCATCACGCCGATGTCGATGCTTTCAGGCACTTTCTACGTGATCGACCGTCTCGCCCCGGCCTTCCAGACCGTGAGCCGCATGAACCCGATCTTCTATGTGATCTCGGGCTTCCGCTACGGTTTCCTGGGCCAGAGCGACATTGGCAGCGACAACATGGCCGTCCTGCACGGCGCGGTCGGGCTGGGCGTGCTCAACCTGCTGCTGGGCATTGGCGTCTATGCCTTGCTGCGGTCGGGCTGGAAGCTGAAGGCCTGAGCCTCCGGTCATCGGGCCACAAAAAAGGGCGCTCCCGAACGGGGCGCCCTTTTTTGATTCCGGGGAGCAGGGCTCAGTGCGAGAGGCTGCGGCGCAAGTGATAGCGCCCATCGGAAAACCCGTCGAACATCTCGCGCAGGGAAGGGTGGTCGACCGGCCCGGCCTCGGCATCCGAAGTCAGGTTCTGCTGGCTTACATAGGCAACGTAGCTGCTCTCGTCGTTCTCGGCGAGGAGGTGGTAGAACGGCTGCTCGCGCACGGGGCGCATATCTTCCGGAATGGATTCATACCATTCCTCGCTGTTGGCGAAGACGGGATCGATATCGAAAACCACCCCGCGAAACCCGAAGAGCCGATGGCGCACCACATCGCCGATGGCAAAGCGCGCCTCGCTCACGGCAGGCACGGAAATCTGGCGACCGGCCTGAGGGGAGAAATAGCGGGCATTTTCGGCAACATTCGACATGAGGGAGATATAGGTTTGCCCTCGTGGTGAAACAAGCAAGCATCAAGAGGAATATCAGGCTGGGGATAACTCGACTTCCCTCTTGGCAGGTCGCGAATCGTGCGTTAGAGGCGCCGTCATCGACCCGGGAGGCGCAAGTCGCTTCCTCCGCAAGGCACTTCACGGAGAGGTGGCAGAGTGGTCGAATGCGCCGCACTCGAAATGCGGTGTACGGGCAACCGTACCGTGGGTTCGAATCCCACCCTCTCCGCCAAGCCTTCCATCCCCCAACTCGCCATGGTGCGCTATGCTGACGGCGGAGGGGCATTGAGCTGGGTGATGCAAATTACGTCTCGGTCAAGACTGCCCGCCTCGAGGCAGGCGCGGCCAGACGTCTCACTGCCCTGAGTATCGATCCGATCGAGGAGCGACGCAAGGTTCTCAAGGTCATACCGACCTTTGAGGAGGCGGCGAGGCGCACACATGCGGAGATGCTCAAGGGCTGGAAGAACGGCAAGCACACCCAACAATGGCTCAAGACGCTCGAGCTCTATACCTATCCCAAACTGGGCAAGCTGACGGTCGACAAGATCGACGGGCCGATGTTCAGAAATCTGGCTGAAGATCCCAGAGACGGCCAGGCGTGTGCGCCAGCGCATCGGCGCGGTGCTCGACTGGTCCTATTCCAACGGCTTTCGCGATAGCGTTCATTGACCAAGGGGCTCCCGCGGCAACCCAAGCGGAAAGGGCATTTTGCGGCGCTGGCCTATCATGACGTCGCCAGCTTTCTGGACGATCTCCGCGCAAAGCCTGTCTGTGCCAGCGCTCTGGCGCTTGAGGGCCTGATCCTGACGGCGGTTCGCTCAGGAGAAATCCGCAATGCTCGCTGGTCCGTGGCATGGCGGTGCCGATCACGCGGTCCATGGCTTGCGGTCCAGTTTTCGTGATTGGGCGGCAGAGAAGACCGATGTGGCCGATGCTGTTGCCGAAGCCTGTCTGGCTCATGCCGTGGGTGACAAGACCAAAGCTGCCTATCTGCGCACGGACTTCTTCCGCAAGCGTGCCAGGTTGATGCAGAATGGGCAGACTATTGCTTGCCGCCGCCCAGGGCGCCAACCGTTCACGCGCCGCCGATATCTGGCAGTTCCGTGCAGCGCCCGGCGATCAGCGTGGTGGGCGCGGCGCGGCCCCTGCCGGTGCTGCGGCGGCGATCGGTGCGATGACGACCATAGCGAAGGCCTCGCAGCCTCAGACAGGAGAAAATCCATGGCAAAGGACCGGGCCGCAGAGCCCAAACTGCCGCCGGGCATGGCATCGGGTGAGCGGCTCGCCATTCGCGTTCCGGAAGCTGCTGCTCTTCCTAGAGGCTGTTATGGACTTGGTCGGCTGAATAGATTCAAAGGGTTGGATGGAAGCCCCCCGCAAGCCTTATCCGTCAGACGTGTGTGATGAAGAATGGTCGCTGCTGGCGCCGTATTTGACGTTGCTGCCCGAAGATGCAGGCCAGCGCGAACACAGCCTGCGCGAGGTTTTCAATGGCCTGCGCTACATTGTCAAAACAGGCGCGCCCTGGCGCTGGATGCCCAATGATTTGCCGCCTTGGGCGGCGGTCTACCAGCAGACGCAGCGCTGGCTTGCCGCCGGATGTTTCGAGGCGCTGATCGACGATCTGCGGATGGTGCTGCGTCTGGCCGCGGGACACAATCCAGAGCCGAGCGCCGCCATCATCGACAGCCGCACGCTGCGCTCGACACCAGAGAGCGGCGAGCGGGGCGGCTATGACGGAGCCAAGCGCAAGAAAGGTTCCAAGCTGCACATCGCGGTCGATACGCTGGGCCATCTGCTGGCATTGCATGTCACGCCAGCCAGCGCGCAGGATCGCGGCGAGGTCGAGGCGCTCGCCCGCACAATCCAGGCCGTCACCCAGGACAGCATCGAGATCGCCTGGGTCGATCAGGGCTACACCGGAGCGACCACGGCGCAGGCCGCCGCCCGGCATGGCATCGAACTCAAGGTCGTCAAACTGCCCGAGGCCAAGCGCGGATTCGTCCTGCTGCCCCGCCGGTGGGTCGTCGAGCGATCCTTTGCATGGGCCACACGTTTCCGCAGGCTCGTCAAGGATTACGAGCGATACGCCCAAACCCTTGCTGGCCTTCACCTTGTTGCCTTCGCTACCATCATGTCAAAGCAGGCCGTAGCTCTGATCGCAGGTTCATAACAGCCTCTAGGCTGATTCGCAGCAAATTCTACGAACTGGTTGTAGCGGGCGAGATCCCGTTGATCAAGGTTGGCAGTGCATCGATCGTTGCCATGCGGAGCCTGGAGGCCTTTATTGAGCGGCGATTGACCGAACCGGTCGTGGTCAAACCACCCAAGCCACCGCTTGGTCCGCGTCGCCGGGGATCGTTTCAGCGAATGTTGCATCCCTAGCTGTCTGGTTGCGCAGCGTGGCTCCCTCGTAAGAATTGCGAAACGTGCCGCGTGCCTGAAGGATGGGGACGACCTCGTCCAGAAAACGCGTGGCGCCCAGCGGCATCGTGGCGGGCATCACGACAAAGCCATCGGCGGCGCCCCGGGTGATCCAGTCTTCCATCTGGTCGGCGACCGTTTGCGGGCTGCCCACGAACTTGGCGAATGACAGGCTCGATCCATACCAGCGGCCAAGGTCGGCCAGCGTCCATCCTTCGTCGATGGCCTTGCCGATCACATAGTGGAAGCGGCCCTTGCTGCCCCGGATCGCTTCGCGAATGTCGGGTACGGGGCCATCGACCGGGTGCTGGCTCAGGTCGTAGTTCATGCTGCCCGACATGAAGCTCAGGCCCGATTCCGGGGTGACCAGCGCGTCGAGTTCGGCCAGCAGGGCCTGGGCCTCTCCGTCGGTGTCGGCGATGATCGGAACCATGCCGGGCAGGACCTTGACCGCTTCGGGCGCGCGCCCGGCAGCGGCCACGCGGGCCTTGAAATCGGCATGGCCAGCCCGCGCGCGATCGAGGTCGGGGTAGACCGCGAAGATCACTTCGGCCTGTCGCGTCGCCAGATCGAGGAACGCGCCCGAGGCGCCCGCCTGGATCAGGACCGGATGGCCTTGCGGTGGGCGCGGCACCGAAAGAGGCCCGCGCACGGTGAACCATGGTCCCTGATGATCGACATAGTGGATCTTGTCGGGATCGGCGAATGTCCCGGCGGCCTTGTCGGGTTCTACGGCGTCGGCTTCCCAGCTGTCCCACAACTTGCGCACGGCATCGAGATATTCGCTGGCGCGGGCATAGCGTTCGTCGTGGCCGTAATGGGCCGCGCGTCCGAAATTGCGGGCCTCGGCATCGCTGACCGAGGTGACCGCGTTCCACGCCGCGCGCCCCTGGCTCAGGTGGTCGAGCGAGGCGAACAGGCGCGCGGCATGATAGGGCTCGGTATAGCTGGTCGACAGGGTGCCACCCAGACCGATGCGGTCGGTACAGGCCGCCAGCGCCGAGAGCAGCGTGAGCGGCTCTGTCCCGCGCGAGGGGCGGTGGCGGACGGTAGCGGCGATGCTGCCACCATGAATGTCGTCGATGCCCAGCTTGTCGGCCACGAACAGCAGGTCGAGGCAGGCGGCCTCGGCCCGCTTGGCCAGATCGCGGAAGAAGGCCAGGTCGCCGCGCCCCGGCGTCGCCGACGGGTGGCGCCAGCCGCCATGATGGATACCCTCGGCGGTGAGGAACAGGGCCAGATGCATGGGGGGAGCCATCCTCTTTCAGATTTTCACCGAAACGCGGCCATAGTAGAAGCCGCCCGACAGCCCGAACGGCGCGAAATTGCCATAGGCGCCCGAACCGTCGTAGCCGATGGCCCCGTTCTTCTGCGGATAGACGTCGAACAGGTTGTTGGCCCCCGCCGACAGGGTGATCCGCTTCGTCAGGTCATAGCCCAGTTCGAGGTCGGTCACCCATTTGGCACCGAACGTGCGGTCGCCCGAGGGGACGTTGCTGGACTCGGTATAGGAGCCATAGCGGGTGAGGCGCAGCAGGGCATGGGCGGGGCCGCGCGACCAGTCGCTGCTGAGCACGATCTTGTCGTGGGGGAGGGCCACGACGAGGTCGCGCTGGGCCTGTCGTCCGAACAGGGTGACGTTGAGCGAAGCCAGTTGGGCGGGGTTGGCGGCCACGCGCAGGATGGCGGTCTTGTTGTAGCTGTAGGCCGCGCTCAGGCGGAAGGTGCCCAGCGTGCCCGTGCGCAAGGTATAGTCGGCCACCGCATCGATGCCGCGCGTGCGGGTGTCGATGGCATTGGTGAAGAACTGCGCGCTGTCGACTCCGGTAACCCCGTTGGCGAGCAGGATGGCGCGGATTGCGCTGCCCCCGTTCGACGAAGTGCCGAGGAATTCGGTTTTCACGATGCGGTCGTCGACCCGGATCTGATAGACATCGACCGTGAGGTTGAGCGCGCCGTGCTGGTAGGTGAGACCGGCAGTGTAGCTGAGCGATTTTTCCGGCTTGAGCGCGCGCGCGCCCAGCGCGAGGGCCGCCGCGCTGTCGACGGGCAGGAATTTCGAGACGGTGACGGTCGGCGTGCTGCCGATGATCGTCGAGGTGTTCTGGGTGGTCGAGAAGCCGGTCTGGGCCAGCGAAGGCGCGCGAAAGCCCGAATTGACCCCGCCGCGCAGGGCAAAGCCGCTGCCCAGGTCGTAGCGGGTCGAGACCTTGCCGCTCAGCGTGTTGCCCGCGCTGTCGTCGTAGTGCTCGAAGCGCCCGGCCAGCCCCACATACCAGCGGGAGGTGACGTTGGTAGAGATGTCGGCATAGGCGGCATAGTTGTTGCGGCTGAGTGCGGCGGCGTCGGCGGGCGAGGTGCCGGTGAACGAGACCAGCCCCGGCGAAGGATAGAGCCCGCCATAGAGCTGACCAAAGGGCGTGCCGTCGGACGGGATCTGGTAGCCGCCATTGCGGTAGCTGTCGGGCTCGCCGGCCTTGCTCTGGAATTTTTCCCAGCGATGCTCGAAGCCCACGGCCACCGTCACCGGCTTGGCCAGGCCGATGTCGTAGTCGTGGGTGAGGTCGAGGTTGTTGACCCACAGGCTCTGGATCTGCCTGCCCATGAAAAAGCTGGTGGGGCTGGTCGGTCCGATCGAGGGATTGAGCGTGTTTTCCGCCCCCAGCCAGACGGAATCGCGCCCGAACGAACTGCTCGCGTCCCAGTCCCACCCGGCCAGTTGCCCGCGTGCCCCCAGCGCGATCTGGAAATCGCGTTCGCTGATGCGCCGGTAGGCCTGGAACCCGGTGGGATAGAGCTGGGGCAGGACCGAGGAGCCCAGCACATTGGCCTGCCCGCCATAGCCGGTGGGCGAGGGGATATAGGCGCCGCGCGCGTCCTTGATGTCGCGATAGCTGAAGGTCGAGAAGCTGTAGAGCGTGACGGCCCCGACCGGCAGTTCGGCGTCATACGAGCTGTTGACGATCACGTCGCGGTTGGAGCGGCCATAGCCGCCCGCGTAGACATGATCGACCGTGCTTTCGCGCGGGTCGGGCTGGCCGTTCACGCGCGGGAGGATATAGGGCACCGGCTCGGCCGAGCTGTTCGCGCGGTCGTGGAACTTGGCCTCGGTGGCGAAATGGACGAAGCCGCCATCGCCCAGCTTGAACCCGTAATCGGCGTCGAGCTGGTAGAGCGGCGCCCCCTTGGAATAGAACTGGCCGCCGGTGAACGCAATATTCCCTCCCGTGCGGCTCTTGTCGAGGATGATGTTGATCACCCCCGAGATCGCGTCCGAGCCATATTGCGCGGCGGCCCCGTCGCGCAGCACCTCGATATGGCCCACTGCGTTGGTCGGGATCAGGTCGATGTCGACCGGGGTGGAGCCGCCCGACACGCGCGAGAGGTTGTTGATCAGCGAGGTGGTGTGCCGCCGCTTGCCGTTGACGAGGACCAGCACATAGTCGCCCGAAAGCCCCCGGATCGAGATCGGCTTGACGCTGGCCGAGGTGCCCCCGCCGCCCAGCGCGGGCATGGTGAGCGAAGGCACGAGGTTGCCCAGGATCTCCTTGAGGCCGGTGCGCCCGGTCTGCTGGAGCGACTTGGCATCGATCACGTCGATCGGCACCGGGCTGTCGGCCAGGGTACGGCCCTGCTGGCTGCGCGTGCCGGTCACGACGATGGCAGGGCCCTGCTCTGCCGGGCCCTGTTCGGCAGGCGCGGCCTCCACATCGGGGGAAGTGGGTATGTTGGCCGGGGCGGCGGGCGTCTCGGCCAGGGCGGGCATGGCGAAACTGGCCGCGCCCGAGAGAAGAAATGCGAAACGGTTCATGGCTTGCCCCCCTGCAAAGCAGACGCACGGCCCCCCGCACCCCGGAAAACGGGGCGGGTCCGGCGTCGTCAAAAATGGCGGAAATACGGGTGAGAAAAGGTGGGGCGGTCAGGCCGCCCCCGAACGGTCAGTCTGTGATCCGTCAGGGCGCCTTCGAGGCCGCCCCGGCGAGCAGCGGGTGATAGGCTTGTTCGGGCGGCCTGTTCCCGCGCAGCGCCCCGGCGGAACGGAAATGGGCGACTACATCCTTTTGCCCAGCCTGCAACGCGGCATCGATGGGCACGCGCACCATGGCCTGATGCTCGATGAAATAGAGGGCGATGGGTTCTGGAAGTCCGGTCTCGCGGGACAGAACTTTCGCGTAATCCCGAGGGTGGGTCTTGGCCCACAGATAGGCATCGGCCTCGCGGCGCAGGAAATCGGCCAGAAGCGCGGGCTTGTCCTGCACGGCCCGGTCGTTGGAGATGTCGAAGGCATAGCTGTCGAAATAGTCCGCGCCATCGGCCAGAATACGGGCTCCGGTGGCCAGCGCGGTCGGTACATAGGGTTGCCAGGTCGACCAGGCATCGACCGCGCTGCTGTCGAAGGCGGCCTTGGCGTCGGAGGGCGAGAGAAAGACGATCTTCACATCATCGGGCTTGAGCCCGTTGGCTTCCAGCACGCGCAGGAGGGTGTAGTGCCCGATGGAGCCTTGCCCGGTGGCGATGCGCTTGCCCCGCAGATCGGCGGCACGACGCAGCGGCGAGCCTCGCGGCACGAGCACGGCCAGCGATCCGTGTGGGCGCGGACGGGCCGAGAGCGCCGCCACGGCCTTGATCGGCTGCCCGTTCTGATAGGCGAACTGGAACGGCGCATCGCTCGCCACGCCCAGATCGACCGCCTCGGCGCCAATGGCTTCAAGCAGGTTCTGCGCAGCCGGGAACTCCGACCACTCGACACGATAGGGCGCCCCGTCGAGCGCACCCGAAGCCAGCATCAGGGCCTTGGTGCCTCCGCGCTGGCTGCCGACAGCAAGCACCGGGCGCGACGATCCGCCGCGTGCGGCCAGCGTCCAGATGCCGAGGGCGACCACCAGCACAACGGCAAGTCCGATCAGCCAGACCGACAG
>DQVI01000103.1 GCA_015661825.1 Novosphingobium capsulatum | reverse complement strand
CTCGACGACCAGCGCGCGCAGGACGCCGCGCGCGAGGCCGCGCGCGCCCATGCCGAAGCGGACACCCGCCTTGCCGGCTTGCGCACCGACCACGCCGTCCTGTTTGCAGGCACCGCGTTCGCAGGCGCGCTTGCCGCCACAATCGAAGCCGATCTGGCGGGCGAGGACCAGCGCCTCGCCAGCGCCCGTCAAGCCGCGCAAGCCGCGCAGGCACAGGCCTTGCAGGATCTCGCCGCCGCCCGCACCCGCGCCGAAGAGGCTGAAAAGCACCTGACCGGGGCACGCGACGCCCACACCGCCGCCCGCGCCCGCTTCGAGGAAGCCCTGGGCCAAACCGAACTCACCCCCGAAACCGTCGCCCGCGTGGCCGCCGCCGGGCGCGAGGCCCTCGACCGCGAGGAAGACGCCTTGCGCGCGCTCGACACCGCCCTTTCAGAGGCCCGCGCCGTCGCCACCCAGCGCCAAAACGATCTGGCCGCCTTCGAGGCCGCCGAAGGCCCCGCGCTGGCCGAGGCCCTGACCCAAGCCCTCGAATCCGGCCCCGATGGCCTCGCCCGCGCGCTCGAAGCGCAAGCCGCCGCGCTCGCCCTTGCCGCACAGGCGCTCGACGAGGCGCGCCTTGTCCTGCGCCGCGACGACGACGTGCGCGAACGCACCGCCGCCCTCCACAAGGACTATGCCGCCACCGAGGACAAGGCGCGCCTCGCCCTCCAGCTCGGCAGCCTGATCGGCGACCGCGAAGGCCGGATTTTCCGCAAATATGCGCAAGGGCTGACCCTCGACCGCCTGCTCGAACACGCCAATACCCGCCTTGCCGAACTCAAGCCGCGCTATCAGCTCGAACGCGGGCGCGGCGGCGACATGGTCATTCAGGTGATCGACAACGACATGGCCGGGCAAGTGCGCGGCATTCACAACCTCTCGGGCGGCGAACGCTTTCTGGTCAGCCTCGCGCTCGCGCTGGGGCTGGCCGAAATGTCGACCACGCGCGGGGTCAGGATCGAAAGCCTGTTCATCGACGAGGGCTTTGGCGCGCTCGATCCGGTCAGTCTGGGGCAGGCGCTCGCCCTGCTCGACCAGCTTCAGGCCAGTGGCCGCCGCGTGGGCGTGATCAGCCATGTCGAGGAGCTGAAGGAACGCATCGCCGCCAAGATCGAGATTACCCCCACGGGCCGGGGCACGAGCCGCCTTGCCGTGGTGGAAGGATAAACCAGCCCTACCGCCACGACCTGTCGTCGCGCGGCAGGCGGGAATGGTCGTCTACCACCGTGATGCGGTGCGGCAGGTCCGCGCCCCAGCGCCACAGCACGAGGTTGCGATCCCCCGCCCCCGCGCGAAAGGCGAAGCTGGGCACCACGATGCCCGCCGCGCCCTGCCCGATCAGCCGCTCGGCCAGAAGCCAGCTGGGCGGGGCAATCCCGCGATCGGCCAGATCCTCCCACGCGCAGGACAAATCCGCCGGGCCCACGCCAAGCGCCGCCAGCGTGGCGGGGGCGGTCAGGTCGAGAATGTCGCTGCAATCGATATGATAACTGCACAGTGTCAACGGTTGCGCCTTGAAGGCAAAACCCTGCTGCGCTTCGAGCCAGGCCGTTTCCATCCGCAACGCGGTATAGAGCGCGGGCCGTCCGGGCTGGTTGAAGCGGCCGCCATGGCGGCTCGCCCCTTCGCCCGAAAGCGGATCGAAAGCCCAGCGCGGATGATGCCCGCGAAAGACCCTCGTGCGCAGATGGAGAAACGGCAGGTCGGCGGAGGGCAGGTTGGTGGAGGGCGGGGATTCAGGCGCCACGGTCAGGCAAATCCGCCCTCGGCAATCCGGCTCAGATAGCGCTTCACCGCCTCGCCCCGCCCGGCATGGACGAGGTCTTGCGCGGTCAGATCGCCGAACGAAGGCAGGGCCTGCGAACGATACCAGGCAAAGGCCGCCAGTTCGGAGCCCGCCCAGGGCAGCACCCGGTTGATGATCTCCACCACATCGCGCAGCCGCTTTTGCGTCGCGGGCGAGGCCACGCGGCTCTGCTTCGAGACGCTGTCGCGCGAGAGGCCGAGCGCGCTGGCCAGTTCGGTCTTGGTGATCCGCAACCGGCCCGAGAGCACGTCGGGCGAGAGCGGCCCGGCCTGCCCCGCCACGTCAGAGAGAAATGCCGATGCCATAACGCCTCACCATATGCCCTTTCCAAGGGGCATTATATGAGGCGCGGCACGCTATTTCAAGCCAGCCCCTCTCAGAGCCCGACCTAAAAGTCGGGCTCTCACTCCAGCTTGAGTTCGACCCGCGAGGTGCCCTGCCCGTCGCTCACCGCAAGGTCAGTGGCCATGAAGACCCGCTCGGGCGCGATCGTGCTGCCGGTCAGCAGCGCATCGCGCACCGCCGTCGCCCGCGCCGCGCCCAGCTTCGCCAGTTCGGCGTCGGAAGGCAGCCAAGCCTGCCGCAACGCGGTGCGCAGCCAGTCGATTTCGGCCAGCTTGCGCCGCTCGCCCTCGCCCGCCCCCTTGGCCGCGCCATCGGGCGCCGGGGCGGCCTTGTCGAAGGCAGGGGGAACCGGCTTCTTGCCCAGCTTGACCCGGTAGAGCGTCCTGAGCCGGTCGAGCAGGTCGTTCGGCTTGAGCGTTGCGACATCGACCGCAGCCCCGCCCTTGGCCTCCCTGGCCATCAGCGCGGCATTGATTCGCTTGTCGGCCATGGCGATCGCATCGGCCTTGGTGCCCATCCCGGCGGGGATGACCAGACGCAGGTCCTCGCGGTCCTGCAAGGCCTTGGACAGCGACGACAGGGCCGCCCCCGCCCCTTCGGGCAGATCGGCCGAGCCGAGCGCGAAATCGACATAGCGGGCCTTTTCCGCGCCGCTGAAGATCGAACCCAGCAGGCGGAAGGGCGCGGTGATCGCCTTTTCGATGACATTGCCGATGATCTGCCAGATGATCGGCCCGATGCGGAACCTGGGATCGTCGAGCGAACCGGTCACCGGCACGTCGAGCTTGATCACCCCGTTCTTGTCCTTGAGCAGCGAGGTGGCGAGCCGGACGGGCAGCGGCACCTTGTCCTTGCTCTGGGTGGCGCTGCCCCATTTGAGCTGGTTGATCACGACATGGTGCTGGGCATCGAGCGCGCGGTTTTCGATGCGATAGGCAAATTCCGCCGTGAGCTTGCCCCGCGCGATCGCATAGCCCGCATAGCGCCCCGAATAGGGGTTGAGCACGGGCAGTTCGATGTTTCGGAACGAAGCGTGCATGTCGGTCTGGCGGTCATAGCCGAACGGGTCCATCGAACCCTTGATCGTCGCGGGCGAGAACCGGTCGCCGACATAGCCGCCCAGATCAATCTGCGCGACCGCGCCCGGCGCATTGGAGATGTTGCCCAGCGAGCCGTGCAGATTGTCGACCTGAACCTCGAAATTGGGCTGGATCGAATAGTCGGCAAAACCCATCGTCCCGCCTTCGACATCGAGGCGGTTCATCTTCACCCGGAAGGCCGGGGCCGCCGTGGTCGAAGCGGCCGGAGACACTGCCACCGGCCCATGGACCGGCTTTTGCGCCGGGGCCGCCATGGCCACCTTGGCCGCAGCGGGTGCGGGCACAGCTTGGCCCGAGGTCTCCCCGGTGGACAGCGCGGTGAAGTTGAACACCCCGTCGGGCAGGATTTCCACCCGGCCCAGCGGCGCCACCAGATGCCCGCGCGCCACCGTCACGCTGCCGGGCGCATAGTCGATGCCCGCAAGCGCAAAGCGGCGCCACGTCACGAAGGGATTGTTGGTGGCCGTTTCGACGACGGACAGGTCGTCAATTCTAGCATCCCCTTGAAAACGCGCATTTTCTATCTGCGCCGTGGTCAGTTTCACCCGCCCTGCCCCGCCCAGCGTGACCGAACGCAGATCGAGCCCGTCCAGATGGGGCAGATAGGGCCGAATCAGGGCCAGGGTCAGGTTGCCCAGCTTGACCGCCATGTCCACTTGCCCGCTTGCGGGCACATAGGCGCCCTCGCCCCCGATGCTGGCCGCCTGCCCCTTGCCCGGCGCCGAGAGGCGCGCGTTGAAGGCAAGGGTGATCGGCCTTGCAAGGTCGGTGCCCAGCGTGCTGGCGGTGAGCGTGGCGGGGGCCACTTCGTACCGCGCGGCGGGCGAGACCGTGCGGTCCTCGTATCCGATGCGGGCCTCGCTCACGCGGGCCGATCCCAGTTCGACATTCCACGCAGGCGCTTGCGGGTCCGCCGGGGCACTGGCCCTGGGCATCATCCGCATGAGGTCGATGGCCCCGCTGGCCTCGCGCCGCAGGGCCAGCGAGGGCCGATCGATGGTCAGGCTGCCCACCTGAAGGCTGTGCGCGGCATAATCGAAGCGGGCATCGGCCACTTGCACTTCGGGAAGCCGGATCGGGCTGCCTGATGGGGGCGCAATGCCGATGCCCGAAAGAGCAAGGGCCGGGGCCGAAGCCTGAAAGCCCATGGCCCCGCCCGGATTGGCGCTGCGATATTCGAGCGCGGGGATCACGGTCCGGGCGCGGTCGATCGTCACCAGACCGTTGAACAGCGTGGGCTTGCCCGCAAAGGCGATCTTCTCGAAGGTCACGTCCGGCACTTGCGCGGACAGGCGCACCGCGCCCTGGGCATACGTCAGCGCGTAAGCCCCCCGGAAACTGGCCGCGCCGCCCTTGAGCGTGAGCGGCAGATAGCCCCCGATGAAGTCCTGCACCGTCCGGGCCTGCAACCGGGTGATCGCCAGCGTGCCGCGCGAGCCGAGCGGGGCGAGCGAGACCGTGCCTTTCCAGGCCAGTTCCTCGTCGTTGTCGCTGCGCGCATGGAGCGTGAAGGCGCCCCCCTTCCCCCGTGCGGTCTCGAAATCGTTGAGGGTGAACGTGAGCGGGGCCAGAACCTGCTCGGGGTGGTTGGCCAGGCCCAGATCGACGAACCCGGCGCGGCCCTGGTTGATGGTCAGCCGGTCGATGCGGAAGGCGGGCGCGGGGCCTTTGGAATCGGGCGAGGCGGGCGGAACGAGATCGGCAAGGTTGAGCGTGCCGTCAGGCCGCAGCACCGCATTGACCACGGGCCGGTCGATCCGCAGTTCGCGCAGGCGATAGGCCGGGCCGAACAGCGAGCGCACCGAAAAGGCGAGGTGGAAATGTCCGATGGCCACCATCGGCGCGGCTTTGTGCGCGGATGGCCGGTCGGGCAGGGCGATGCCGTCGATATCGGCCTCGAAAGTGAACGGATTGAAGCGGATTTCGCCAAGCGAGAGGGTCTTGTGCAGGTTGTCCTTCACCCACTGCGTACCCTGTGTCCGCACGAGGTGGGGCACGAGACAGAACCCGGCCAGCGCATAGGCGCCCACCAGCAGGACCAGCGTGGCCAGAGCCCAGACAAGCTTGTTCAGCACAGGCTTGGAACGAAAAACCGCCATAATGTCCCGCGTCTCCATCGTTCGCGCGCTTTTCTGCACATCCGGGCGCTTCCACAAGGACCGTGGAAGGACAACCCATCAGGGTTGCGGCTTTGATGCGTCAGGCAATTTGCGGGCGGATACCCTCCCCCATCTGGCAGGTCCAGTGCTTTTGAAGGGCTTGCTTTACAATAATTTACAAAGCCCACCTGTGCCATTTCCGGCAGGAATCGGCCGCTTTCCGCTGGCGGTGAGCGCTGTGAAGGCAGGCCTTGCCCCATCGGGGCGGCATGGACCGGATATTCCCCCTCAAAAAACAGGAAAGGCCGCAGGCCCTTTTAGGGAGTTAAGTTCTAATTAAAGAGTTAGCCCTTGTGGACAAGCATCGTGACTCGGCGGAAATGCGGCGGTTTGCACGGGCACGGTGTTCCCCAAACCCCGAGAGTCTGTTCCTGAAACCCCGTGACCGGTGTTCCTGAAACCCCGTCCCTGCGTTCCTGAAGACCCGAATGCGGCTTTTGGCGCGTTCGGCGCGATGCCCTTCTGCAAGCAGAGGCAGGGGGGCAAGGCGGCCGGGAGGGGCTGGGCCGCCCGATTGATCCGGGGGGGCAGGCCGGGGGCTGGAATGTGGGAAATGGGCGGCTTGCGCGGGTGGCTCTGGCCGATTTCCGGGGCGTTCGGGACAGGCTGGCGCGTTTTGCGGGGGGAAGCGGCGCCGGGCATGCGCTGCTGTCGCGCGGCCATGGCGGGCGATTGGCGATGTTCAATCGCACGGGGTTTCAGGAACACGAAAAGCATCCGGTTTGGTGCAACGCGCGATTGAACTCGGGGTTTCAGGAACGCCGCGTGTGCTGCTTTCTCAACTCGCGGCGGTCTGGCGGGCGCAGAAGGTGGCGAAGATCTGTTCGATGTTGAGCGCATCGGCCGGGATCTGGCGCTTGGCGAGGAAGTGCCGGAAGTCGGCCCCGACAAGGCCCAGATCGCGCTGGGGGTGCGGCAGGTTGGCCCGCGCGAGTGCCCCGAAGGCGGTGTAGCCGATATGGCCGGAATTGGGGAAGGCCACCCGATCCGGCCCGACGGAGGTGGGCCCGGTGGGGGTAGGGGAGGCGGGGGGAGGGGATGCGACAGGTTTGCGGCGGCCAGAAGGGGCAGGGGCAGGAAAGGGAGCCGGGGGCGCATCTTCGGCGGGCACCGGTTGCGCGCGGCGGGTCATCCGCAGCGAGGGTTCGCGGCCTTCGTGGGGGATCACTTCGAGCCCATAGCCGGGCAGGACGTTTTCGCGCGCGAGCTTCTGGATCTCGAACTTGAAGCGGCGATAGGGGGATTCCGAGCCCGACTTTTCATACAGCGTGGGCATCGAGATGGTGAAGCCCTGCGCGCCATTGCCCCCGGCGTGCTTGCGCGCGACGCGGTAGAGCCAGCGCGAGAGGCCGCCCGAGATGTCGAAATAATCGGGGTCGATGGCCAGCACGCCGCCGTCCATCAGCACGCTGTCATAGAACCACTTGGCCAGCGTGATCCGCATGCCGCGGATGCGGCCCTTGGCGTCGATGACCTGGGTGAAGCTGTCGAGCCACGAGAACGTCGTTTCGCGGCGGCCCACGCTGTGCAGGTTGGTGCGCACGGTCGTCGATTGCAGGCGGGCGAGGGCATTGGCCAGGTTCTGGTACTCACCCCCGCCGGTGTCGCGCCGCAAGACCTTGAGCATGTCGTAGGGGACGACAGCGAGGGTCTGGGGAATGTCGTTGACCCCGCGCCGCTTGTATTCGACCAGCATCGAGGCGCAGTAGATCAGCACGTCGAGATCGTAGATCGTGGCGATCCCATATTCCGGGTTGCCGGTGACGTGGACCGAGACTTTGCCGTCCGGGCTGACATAGTCGATCGGCTTGGTCCGCTTGCGCTTGTGGAGCGAGAAGAACGGGCGCTCCATCGTGTCGCGCTGGTCCCGCAAGGGCAGCGTGGCAATTTGCGGCAGGAACAGGTCCTGATCGATGGTGATCTCGCGGGGCTTGCTCATGATGGACTGACGGACCGAATTACCAAGGTTGGTAAAATGTATTCAAGTTGTTGAAAATATTGAAAAATTCACGAGTTTTTGGCGAATTTCGCGGCCATGATGGCCGGGCGCAAGGCCTCCAGAATCGTCTCCACGTCGAGCGGCGAGGCCGGGTTGATGGTGAGCGTCAGCCCGCTTTTCGCGCTGTTCTTCACGATCTGGCCCAAAGGCTCGCCACTGTTGGTGAACAGTGTGGCCCCGCTCTTGTCGGCCTTCTTGCGGGGCGCGGCAGGGGCGCTGCCTTTGGCGGCGCGGATCAGCCGGTCGCAGACTTTGGCGGCCTCGATCGGCTTGTCGCCATTGGCGCGCAGGGCGGCCTGCTCGCGGGCGATCGCTTCGGCCTCGGCCTCGATCCGGGCCTGTTCGAGATCGCCCTTGGCATGGGGGGCGAGGCGATTGGCGTGGACCGCCTTGACCGCGGCCTTGGACGGGAACGCGGCAATCACCGTGTCCGACAATTCGCCCAGACGCAGGAAATTGTAGAGCGTGGTCTGCGGCATGGCGAGGCGCTGGGCCATGCGTGCGCGCACCCCGCCGTAATAGGCCTCGACCGCGTGGAGATAGTTGCGCGCGCGTTCGAGGTCGGTCACGTCCTCGCGCTCGCGGTTCTCGATATCGGCAAGGCGGAATGCGCCTTCGTCGTCGAGCGTTTCGATCCGCGCGATCAGTTCGATCTGCGAATGGTGGTTGGCGTGCAGCCACGAGACCGACCAGTGGCGCCGCGTGCCCACGATCAGTTCGTAGGGCGCCGGGCCATCGGGCGTGCGGCGCACGACGACCGCCTCGCGGTTGCGGCCTTCTTCCTGGATCGAGGCGATCAGGGTTTCGCAGCGCTCGAACGTGAGGTCGGCATAGTCGCGCGCATTGCCCGGCCAGATCGTGCATTCGGACGGGGCAAGGCGGATCGTCGGGCGCTTGACCGTGCGGCTGACCTCGCCCAGCGACTGCGCGCGGCGGGCGAGGAACGAGGGGTGCGTGGGCGCGCTGTCCTCGTCGAGGGGCGCGGTCTGGGGCGCGGCTTCGGGGCTTTCGAGCGGGAGCGCGTCGGGCGTGGCCGGGCTGCCGAGGCTTTCGATGGCATCGGCCAGCAGGCTGCGGCGCTTGCCTTTGGGGGGAGGGGCCATGGTCAGAGCGCCTCCGTCAGCTTGTCGGTGCCGATCTGGGCGAGGCGCGAGGGCCACTGCTTGCAGATCTCGCGCTCGACTTCGGCAAACACGGTGTTGAGGTTGTCGCGGCAGCGGGTGAAGGTCTGGTGCGAGCCATAGGGCTTGTTGACCTCGTAGATCGAGGACATCAGCACGCCGGCGTTCTTGATCTCTTCGGACAGCAGGATCGGGGTCTTGATCATCTGCCCGGCATAGGTCTTTTCCATCACCTGGAACATTTGCGCTTCGTTGGTCCGGTTGGGCTGGAACATCGTGCAGACCACGCGGATGAAGCCATAGTCGATGGTGGGATCGAACTTGCTGATCAGTTCGAGCGCCTCGCGGCAGGTCTGCATGAAGTGGATCGTCGAGAGGTAATCGAGCTGGCGGGCGGGCACCGGGATCAGCAGCCCGTCGGCCGCCGTGAGCGTATTGACGCCCAGAAAGCCCATGGCGGGCGGCGGATCGAGGATGATCACGTCGTAATCCCCGCGCACTTCCTCAAGGCCAAAGCGCAACTTGCGGAAGGCGTCGGCAATCGCGCTCGGCCCGTCCTCGATCGTCGCGGTCAGTTCCCACTCGGTATCCTGAAGGCCCAGATTGGCCGGGCAGATGTCGATATTGGGCCAGGCGGTGTGGCGGATGGTCTTGGCGAAGCTGTCGGCGTCGTCCATCTGGGGCGACAGGAAATTGGAGAGCGTGTGCGTCTCGTCGATCAGTTCCTCGAGGTTGATGTCGAACATGACCGACATCGAGGCCTGCGGATCGCAATCGACTACCAGCACGCGATAGCCGCGCAGGCCGAGGTAATCGGCCAGATGCTTGGCGGTGGTCGACTTGCTGACCCCGCCCTTGAAGTTCTGGACCGCGACGACGACCGCGCGTTCGTCGTCGGCCTTGCCGGGGCGAATGCCCAGCGCCTCGCGAATCGCGATCATGTCGGCCACGGTATAGAACCGCCGCCCGTTGGACGCGACCTTGGGGGCGGGCAGGCGCCCGCGCGCCTCGGCCTTGGCCAGCCCTTCGGGCGTGCGGTCGAGATAAGCGGCGGCCACGGCGGCCGAGAGCGTGATATTG
Source organism: Novosphingobium capsulatum (assembly GCA_015661825.1). Classification (GTDB taxonomy): domain Bacteria; phylum Pseudomonadota; class Alphaproteobacteria; order Sphingomonadales; family Sphingomonadaceae; genus Novosphingobium; species Novosphingobium pituita. The sequence continues at coordinate 7,026 of DQVI01000103.1, read as the reverse complement.
AGCGTCTTGCGCTCGGACGGATCGATGGCCGCGCGGCGCAGCACGCTCTTGGCGTTTTCGCAGGCCACGATCATGGCGTCGAGAGTCTGGGCAGAAAGCATGTCCGGCAAAAGGCTCCCGATCAGGCGCAGTTCGTGGTTTTTGCGCCATAACGGCTAACATACCCGGACAAGGGGCGCAATTCCCCCTCTATCGGCAAAATCGGCGGTTTGCGTGCAAAAAGGGCGGACACTGTCCGCCCCCTCCCTTGCCCCCCCATCTCCCTCGCCTGCCACACGGGCGCAAGGCCTGCCCTAGCGGACCAGCGCCAGACCAATACGCACGCGCGAGGTATAGCGGTTGTAGTCGAGCAGGTTCTCGCCATAGCCGGTGAAGGTTTGCAGATAGAGGTAGAAGTCCGGCCCGCCGCCCAGCAGGCGGGGGAGGGGATAGGACACGTCGGCGTTGAACGCGCCCTTGCCCGTGGCGAAGTTGAGCCGCGCCGTGGTCGACAGGCGCAGGCCATCGTCCTTGCCGATTTCCCAGAACAGCCCGGCATTGCCGCGATAGCGGATGATGTCCGGGTTGTCGGACTTGTCGCCGATATAGACCGAGACGCGCGGCGAGACGGTCATCCGGTAGCCGCTGCCCAGCGGAATCGCGGCCATGGGCGCCAGATAGAAGCTGTTGATGCTGCGCGAGGCGGTGCCGTCGCGGCCATTCGATTCGTGGCGCAGGCCAACCTGCCCGCCCAGCGCGATGCCGTTGTTCAGCACGAACGAGGGGGTGATATAGATCAGCTCGGGCTGGAAATCGATGTTGTGGAACGGCGAGGACGCCGCGCTCAAGTCCCACAACATGCGCTGGGTATAGGCGAAATGCAGGCCCTGGCGCCAGTCGGCAGGGCCCTTGCCCACCGCGCTCGATCCGAACAGCTTGTACTTGAAGCTGATCTGCAAGCGCGCATCGGTGCCCGGACCATAGACCGCATAGATCGGCTGATAGGCAGACAGATCGGCCAGAAAGGCATTGCCGACCGTCTTGTCGGTGGGCGGCGGTGCGGGCTGCCGGGCCGGTTCGGAGACGGGCAGCACATCGGGTGAGGGGGCGGGGGCGGCAGCTTGCGCGAGGGCCGTGGTTTGCTCCGGGAGGGGGGGCTCGTTCCCGGCCAACCGGGTGCGCGCCACTGGCAGGGCGGCGGGCGCTTCGATCAGCACCGTCTGCGTGGACCAGGCCGGGATGGTGAGCATGGCCCCAACCCTGGCCCCAACCTTGGCCTCGCGCCCCGAGAGGCGATAGCGCGCGGCGGCAAACTGGTGCGCGGCGATGGCCAGCGTGGAGCCTGCGGTATCGGCCCGCACGAGCATGACGGTATGGGGCCCGTCGCTGTCGGCGACGCGCGCTTCGATCCGGTCGGGCAGGATGATGCTGTCGGCTTGCTCGCCGGTGTTGAGCAGGCGCAGGTCGACGATGACGCTGTCGCGCCCGGTTTCGCTGCGGGCGGCGCGATCGTCTTCCGTCTGCCGCAAGGCCCCTCCGACGAGCACTTCGATATGCGAGGCGGCCATCGCGGTGCCGGGCATGGCCGCCAGGGCGAGCGAAACGAACCCGGTGGCACGGGCCTTGAGGGAAAAGAATATCATGGGGGCATTCTATGCTGTCCTGCGCGCGGGTCTACCATATGGATGGGCAAGCCTGTAGAAAGCCGCGTTTCCGATGGTCCCTGCCTGCACTTGCGTGTTCACAATTGGCGAGCCGGCGGCTACCGGGCGGGCATGACAATGCCTGCCCATGCCCTTCCCGATCCCTCGACTGTCGCGGCGCTTTTCGATGTCGATCTGGTGGGGTGGCTCACCAGTTTCATCTGCCTTGCCACCGCCTTCGTGCTGGGGATGCTGATCGGGCTCGAACGGCAATGGCGCCAGCGCACCGCAGGCTTGCGGACCAATGTGCTGGTTGCGGTGGGGGCGGCGGCGTTTGCCGATCTGGGCTTGCGGATGGCCGGCGCGGACGGGGGGATCCGGGTGATTTCCTCGGTGGTTTCGGGCATCGGCTTTCTGGGGGCCGGGGTCATCATGAAAGAGGGAACCCACGTGCGCGGGCTCAACACGGCGGCCACCTTGTGGGCCAGCGCGGCGGTCGGCGCCTTTGCCGGTGCGCGCAAGCCCGCCGAGGCGGTGCTGGTGGCGATCTTCGTGCTGGCGGGCAACACTTTGCTGCGCCCGCTCGTCGACGCCATCAACCGCCGCCCGATAAACCCCGGCGAGACCGAGGCGCTCTATCGCGTGCATGTGGTGTGCCCGGCGGCAAACGTCTCGCAGGCGCGCGACCTGCTGTTCGAAGTGCTGGGAATGCACCACTATCCCATCCGGGAAATCGAGACCCTGTCCGACAGGGACGCGCAAGTCGAACTGGCGGCGATTCTCGTGCCCACGACCGCCAACCCGGCGGACATGGACGCGATGACCGCGCAGATCACGCGCCATGATACCATCACCAGCGCAACATGGTCGGTCAGCGCCACCAATTGACCGCTTGCCCCGCCCGGCTGTCAGGGCCCGAAGGGCGGACAGCCGGGCGGGGCAAGCGTTTCAGACCGCTGCGAGCGCCTGTTCGAGGTCGGCAGACAGGTCGTCGAGATGCTCGATCCCCACCGAGAGCCGCACCATGCCTTCGGAAACCCCGGTGCTGGCCAGTTCTTCGGCATTCAGCTGGCGGTGCGTGGTCGAGGCGGGGTGCGTGGCCAGCGACTTGGCATCGCCGATATTCACCAGGCGGGTGAACAGTTGCAGCGCATTGAGGAAGCGCGCGCCCGCCGCGCGCGGATCGGGCTCATCGGCTTTCAGGTCGAACGAGACGATCCCGCTGGCCTTGCCCGACAGATACTTGCCCACCAGCCCGTGATCGGGGTGATCGGGCAGGCCGGCATAGTTTACCGAGGCGACCTTGGGATGGGCCTGCAACATGTGGGCGATTGCCAGGGCATTGTCGCAAATGCGGTCCATCCGCAAGGCGAGGGTCTCGATCCCTTGCAGGATCAGGAAGGCGTTCATCGGCGAAATTGCTGCACCCATGTTGCGCAGCGAAACCACCCGCGCACGCCCGATGAAGGCCGCCGCCCCCAGAGCCTGGGTATAGACCACGCCCTGATAGGAGGGATCGGGCTGGTTCAGCCGGGGAAAGCGGTCCTTGTGCGTGGCCCAGGGGAACCGGCCTGAATCCACAATCGCGCCGCCCACCGAATTTCCGTGTCCGCCCAGATATTTGGTCAGGGAATGCACGACAATGTCGGCCCCATGTTCAAACGGTCGGCACAGATAGGGGCTGGGCACGGTGTTATCGACCACCAGTGGCACCCCGTGGGCATGGGCCAGCGCGGCCAGCGCCTCGAAATCGGTGATATTGCCCAGTGGATTGCCCACGCTTTCACAGAACACCGCCTTGGTCCGCCCGTCGATCAGCGCGGCAAAGGCCCCCGGATCGCGCGGATCGGCAAAGCGGACCTCGATGCCCTGTTGTGGCAGCGTATGGGCAAAAAGGTTGTACGTGCCGCCATAGAGCGTGGTGGACGAGACAATATTGTCGCCGGCCTCGGCAAGCGTCTGGATCGCCGCGGTGATGGCCGCCATGCCCGATGCCAGCGCCAGCGCGGCAATGCCGCCTTCGAGCGCGGCGACGCGCTGTTCGAGCACATCCTGCGTCGGGTTCATGATGCGGGTATAGATGTTGCCCGCCACCTTCAGATCGAACAGATCGGCGCCATGCTGCGCATTGTCGAAGGCATAGGACGCGGTCTGGTAGATCGGCACCGCGACGGCGCGGGTGGTGGGATCGGGCTTGTAGCCGGCGTGGACGGCAAGGGTTTCGATCTTCAAGGCATCATCTCCGGTTCTGCCGACGCCGCTGGCCGTGCGGCGTCTTCTGGCCGTTGTGCGCGGACGAAGCAGCACATATCGCGATAAATGTCTACAATATTGGTAGTCTATGGCGCGGGCGCGATCATTCGTCAAAGCGCATCGGGTCTGCCGGGGTGCGATCACGGGCGCTCTCGGTCACCTCATGCTCCGCCTGCGTCAGAGGCAGCGGCTGCCAGATCGCGGAGAGAGCCTGGCCGGCGGGCACGTGATCGCCGGGCGGGGCGGGCAGGGCCTCCTGCTCTTCGGATTTCAGCGCGCGCGCGATCCTGGCGAGAAGGGTGCGGCTGCATCCGGTGGCATCCATCACCTCGCGCCAGCTGCGCCCGTGACGGAGCATCGTGGCGATGGCCGCATTGCGCTTCTTGTTTTCGGGGCGCCCCTTGTACAGGCCCCTGGCCTTTGCGCGCGCGGTGCCCTCGAACTGCCGGCGCCGGCGATCCTCATAGTCCTTGCGCGCGACGGCGGCGAGAACATCGAGCATCATGCCGTTGATGGCCGCGAACATGCGGGCGGTGAAATCGTCATCGGGCACCGCCAGATTCCACGACGTGGGCAGGTCGAGCGCGACGATCCTGACCTGTCTGGCGTCGATTTCGGAGCGCAGCCTGATCCAGTCTGCCGCCGTGAGGCGCGAGAGGCGATCGACCTGCTCGACCAGCAGCACATCCCCCGGCTCACAATCGGCCAGCAGCCGGAACAACTCTGGCCGGTGGAGCTTCGCCCCGCTCTCGTTCTCCACATACCGGGCAGCGATCCGCAACCCCCTTTCGGCTGCAAAGGCATCGAGGGCCCCGCGCGCGCGCATGGCATCCTGCTCGCAGGTGGAGGCGCGAAGATAGGCACGAATGAACATGCCTTGATCCTATTTGAACAGTCTCTTTTGGAATAGTCCTTTTTAAGTGGGTAAACGGCATTTAGAGGACCGGAAAACGCCCGGTCCTTTTAAGGCATACCCAAAACAGACGGGGAAAGACGCCCGCCTTCCACCAGCAGCACCAGCCCCAGCGACACCGCGATCAGGCCTGCGCAAAAGAGCAGCATGGTTCCCGCCCCGGCGGTCTGCATGATCCAGCCCGCAGCGAGCGGGCCCAGGGCATTGCCCGTGCCGATCACCAGATTGGTCGCGGCCATCATCGATCCGGTCCTGTCGCGGTGCGCGACTGCCGAAAGGATGAACGGCAGGGCGAAAGTCCACCCGAACTTGAACAATCCGGCGGCCAGAGTGAAACGCGCCATCGACGGCTGCCCGAGCAGGAACAGGACCGCGAAGACGAGCAGCCCATAGCCGACCAGAAGGGCCCGCCCGCGCACCACGCGTCCGCCCAGTCCCGCCGCGCATCCCGCCCCCGCGATTCCCACAAGCGAGGCCATGGCCAGTCGGTTGGCCACGGCCTGGGCATCGAGCCCGGCCTGGCCCGCGATCAGCGCGGCATAGGCCCAGCAGCCGCCCAGCCCGACATAGAACCCCATGACCCCGGCCATCGCCACGGCCGGAAACAGGATGCCGTTGCGCGCCCCACTGGCCCTTGCCGCCGGTTGGTCTTCCCGCGTTTCCGCCATGGCAAATCCGGGCGCAAGCGGCAGCAGCGCGGTCATCGCCAGCGCCAGAACGGCAAAGAAGGCGCCCAGGCCCAGGCGCGCGAAAAGAGACGGCAAAAGCGCCAGAGCCAGTGCCCCGACCACCAATTGTCCGCAGACCCAATAGCCAAACAGCCGGTCGCGATCCGCCGATGCCCCCGCGCCTTTCATCGAAAGGACCATGAGGACGCCCCCGGCAAGGGCCGAAAGCAGTCGCAAGGCCAGAAGCGCGCCATAGGACGGCGCCCCCAGCGAAGCCACATTGCCCGCGATGAAGGCCAGCGCCGCGATCAACGCCACGCGCCCGGCGGCAAAACGCCGCAAGGCCCAGGCCGCCGGAAACGAAGCCAGGCTGATCCCGCCCAGTTCGAACAGGAAATAGACCCCCACTTGCGCCGGGGAAAGGCCGCGATCGAGGGTCAGTTGCCGCGCCAGAACCGGCGCGGCCAGCAAGGCCAGCGGGACCACGGCGGCAAATCCCACGATCCGTGCCACCATCAGGCGATCGGTCGGCGTTCCTGCCGCCGCGCTCATGGTCTGGCCCCGATCCCGGCCCAGACCGGCGGGCGGCGCCCGGCCCATGGCATGGCCTGTTCGAGTTGTCCGGCCAGACGCAGCAGAACATCCTCGCGGCACAGGCCTGCGGCAAACTGGATGCCGACCGGAAGGCCGCTGGCCGCGTCATGCACCAGCGGCATCGACATGGCAGGTTGCCCGGTCACGTTGAAGAGAGGGGTATAAGGCATGAAGCGGAACGCCTGCACGAGCAGGTCCTCGTCCCGCAGGCCTTCGAGCGAGCGGGCATAGGCCCCTGTTTCATAAGGCAGGGTCGGCAAAGTCGGCATCACCAGCACGTCGTGACCGGCAAACCAGGCGGCAAACCGGCGCGCCATCCTGTTGCGCGCCTCGAAGGCGTCCAGCAGGTCGACCGCCGTGACCGTGCGACCGAAGCGGTAATAGGACAAAGTGATCTCTTCGAGGGTCGATCCATCGATCGGCCGCCCGGTCGCGGCGGCAAAGGCATCGATCCAGCTGGCCGCATTGGCCGCCCAGATCCGGGCATTGAGCAGGCGGAATTCCTCGCCGCCGATGCCCGGATCGATGCTGGCCGGTTCCACTTCGTGGCCGAGGTCTTCGAGCGTTCTGGCCACGGCCTCGACCCCGGCGGCCACGACCGGGTCTGCCTTGCGTTCGCCCAGCCCCCACGGCAGGAAACCGATGCGCAGGCGCCCCGGATCGCGCCCAACTTCGTCGCGATAGGGGCGCAAGGGGGCGGGCAGGCAGTGAAAATCGCCCGGAACATGGCCCTGCACCGCATCGAGCAAGGCCGCGCTGTCGCGCACGCTGCGGCTCACCGCCAGTTCGACACCCAGCCCGTTGAGCCCGTCTTCGCTGTCGGGCGCGGTGGAAACCCTGCCGCGCGTGGGCTTGAGGCCAAAAAGGCCGCAGCATGCCGCCGGAATGCGGATGGAGCCGCCCCCGTCGTTGGCATGGGCCAGTGGCACCACGCCTGCGGCCACCGCCGCCGCCGCCCCGCCGCTGGACCCGCCCG
>DQVI01000176.1 GCA_015661825.1 Novosphingobium capsulatum | reverse complement strand
CTTGCGATCGAGGGCTTCCGCCTCGGGCGGCGTAATCGCCTGCATCGGTTGCAGCTTAAGCCGGTCGCGCTCGAGCACTACGCCCTCGAGCCTGTTCGCCTTGATCTGCTTGGCGAAGCGGCGCAGCCGCCAGCCGAGCGTTCTTGCCCGCTCCTCCAGATAGGCGGCTGCATCGGTCTGGAATGGCAGGCTCTCAGCCACCTTGCCGGCCTCGCGTCGGCTCAGCAGATAGGTGTCGAAGCGGCGATAATTGCGGGTTCCTTCGACCCAAATGTCGCCCGCGCGCAACCGGTCGCGCAGCGTGGCCATGACCGCCGTCTCATAACGCCGGCGGTCGACCTGGCCGCCCTCGGTTATGAGATGTTTCCACTGCCGGTTGGCAAATGGCAGGGGGACGTCATCGGGCAGGCTGCGCGTTTTGCGCGCATTGGCATCTCGGATGATATCGATAGCCTTGACGAGTTGCGCCCCACTTCCCGATGCCTTGAACGTGAATGCATCGAGAAAAGTCGGGCTGAACCGCCGTAATGTCGCATAACGCCCGGTTGCAGCGACAAGGGCATCCTCCCCCGCTAGGTCGGCCAGGGCATCGACCTGTGCCTTGGCCGCGACCAGCCTGTGCCACCCCACCGCCTCGTCGATCAGTTCCAGCGGATTGCCGCCATGATCGACCGCCTCTCCCAGCGCCGCGATCGTGGCGCCAAACAACCGCATGAGTTCGCCGACCGAGCGAATGCTGTCCTGATAGCGCCGTTCACGGCCACGCCGCGCGCGCGTAAACAGGCTCCCGACAAGTCTGTCGAACATCTCGATCGCCGCATCGGCTAGCCGGGCCTCGAGATCGATCACAGCCGCGACCAAAGTCGCGCGCCGCCTGTCGACGCTATAATCGGAAAGCAGAAACGCCGGAGCCGCGCGACCTTCCCGCATGAATTGCGCTAATCGGAAATCGGGGATTCTGGCCCCAATCGCGGGGGTTATGCCGATCTCGCGCACATAGCGCAGCCGTTTCAGCAGGCCGTTGATATTGGCCGTCGTTGGCGCCTGCTCGAAATTGCGCAGCCAGGCCAGCGGCGTCATGCCGAAGTCGCTGCTGTTGACGATCAAATCGTCGATGCGGATCAGTTCGGCGTGGCTTAGGCCTGCAACGATGGTTGCTGCCGCGGCTTTGCGTGCGCGCGCCCTGCCTGCGAGACTGGCACGTTCGAGCGTGTCAGCCGATGGGAGAATGAACCGTTCCTGCTTCAATCCCTCCATCAAAGCGCGAACGATCGGTTCGCCTCGATCAGTTCGGTCGGCCGCTTTTGCCGCCAGAGCAAGCGCGAGCGGAATATCCCCTCGTCGGAAGGGGCGTAACCCGAGGTGCCTTGCCGCGATGTCGGCATGATCGTTACGCGTTTGGGGCCGCTGACCATAATCGGTGAAAACCTCCGCCTCCATGAATGTCTGGGCAGCGAGGTAATGAAGGATGGCATCCGGGACGCCGATATTGGGCTGAAAGCCGAAGCCGGGATACCGCATCAATGCGATCTGCACTGCCAGGCCGAGGCGATTGGCAGGGCGATGACGGCTGCCGATCAGGTCCAGATCTTCGACGGCAAGCGTATAGTGACTGACGATCCCACTGTCGTCATCAGGTGCATCGAACAGGCGCCGCCGTTCTTCCCCGGTCAATAATCGCCGCCGCGCCATACTGCCTCCCGCCGACTCCTGGGCAGCAGGCTAGCGTCAATCTGGAGTATAGCCTAACCGGACGTCAGGACGGTGCTTCCTATTCTGTCAGATTAGAGTTGGCGAACGCATTTGTTGACGCATGTCGTGCCGCGTCATAGATTTCAACCTGACAAATTGGACGGAGGCGGCGATGAAAGGCCAGAGGATCGGTTACGTCCGGGTGAGCACATTCGATCAGAATGTCGATCGCCAGTTGGAAGGGCCGGCGCTCGACCGGATTTTCACCGACAAGGCTTCGGGCAAGGACGTCAACCGCCCCCAGCTCGACGCCATGCTGACCTTCGCCCGCGAGGGCGATACCGTCGTGGTCCACAGCATGGATCGATTGGCCCGCAATCTCGACGATCTGCGCAAGCTGGTTCAGTCCCTCACCAAAAGAGGCATCCGGATCGAGTTCGTGAAGGAAAGCCTGACCTTCTCGGGCGAGGATTCCCCGATGGCCAATCTGATGCTCTCCGTCATGGGTGCCTTTGCCGAGTTCGAACGCGCCTTGATCCGGGAGCGGCAGCGCGAAGGCATTGCGATCGCCAGGCAACGCGGCGCTTATCGTGGGCGGAAACGGTCCCTGTCCGATGAAAAGCTGGCCGAGTTGCATCGCCGTGTCGCCGCCGGCGAGCGCAAAGCCGTCATCGCCCGCGATCTGGGAATCAGCCGTGAAACCCTATACCAGTATCTCCGCGCGGCCTACTGACGCCCATGTTCTCATTATGTCCATCAAATCGTTGTCTGGCGCACAAACCTTGAGGTGATGCCTAAAACATTTGCCCAAGCTACGGACAGCGGACGGTGAATTGATGCGGGAGAACGGGCCGGGGCCCGCCCTCCCTTGCTTTCGTTCAGTATTTCCAGCTCAGTTCCAGCCCGTATTGCGAGCAGGCGCCGGGCGAGACGAAGGTGCCGCCAAACTCCACCGCAGGCATGATTTCGGTCAGATAGTGCTTGTTGAGCACATTCGTGCCAAAGGCCGTCAGGCTCCATTTCTCCCCCGAGATCCCCGCGCGCACATCGAAAATCCCATAGGCATCGCGTCGTGTCCCGCTATAGTCGCCGGGCACACCAAAGATGGTGGGATTGGTCTGCGCCTGCACGACATGGAACCAGGTCGGACCTGTCAAGCGGTAATCGACACGGATCATGGCATTGAGCGACTTGCTGATCGGGGCGTCATATTGCGGACCGACATTCAGCGTATAGTTGGCCGTATAGGGCGATTTGTTGCCCACCGTATCGGGGCGGGCGCTATTTTTCTTGATCTCGCTGTCAGTCAGATTGCCCGCGACGGCCAGCGAGAAACCCTTGCCCAACTTGATGTTGGCGCTGGCCTCGCCGCCCCACAGGTCAACCCGGTCGATGTTCTCGACAATGCGCAGCAAGGCGAACTTGCCGACGAAGAATTCGAAGAACTGCATGTTGGTGACGCGGGTGTAATAACCAGCCAACGCGTAATCCACCGGCCCGATCCGGCCCTTGATGCCTGCCTCGAAAGCGCTGGTACGCTCCTTCTTGTAGACGTCCTGGATGTTGGCATCCGAGCCAATGGGGCGAAAATTGTTGGCAACGATCGCCGCGGAACCCTGATTGTTGAAGCCTCCCGATTTGAAGCCCACGCCCCAGTTGGCATAGAGTGTGGCCTGCGGCCCGAACTTGTAGCGCAGCGTGACCTTGGGCTCCAATTGCCGGAAGGTGCGATGGTCACCCGAAATGGCGCTGCACACATTGCCTGTGCCCTCGCCCGGGTTGATGCAATTGCCGCTAAACGGGTCGAGCACCACCGGCACGTTGTTGATGTCGCGCCTTTCCTCTATGTCATAGCGCAGCGCCACATCGACGTTGAAAGCATCGGTGATGTTGTAATCGCCCGAAGCGAAGGCGGCATAGGCATCGGTGTGGAACGTGTCGTCAAAGAGTTGGTTGTTCGGGCTGACCGAATTGGGAGCGCTATAGGCCTGCTGTTCAATGCCCAGCCCTTCATCCGCCTTCGATGCGACGATCACCCGCCGGTCCATATGCAGGTAATAGATGCCCGCCTGCCAATTGTAGGCATTGCCCGGTTTCGACGCCAGCCGGATCTCGGCGCTGACATCGCGCTGGGTACGGCGCTGATACTGCGCGCCGTCGCAGGTGGTGGGCGAATAGGCGCACACCAGCGAGGTGGCGGGGG
>DQVI01000057.1 GCA_015661825.1 Novosphingobium capsulatum | reverse complement strand
CTTCCGATCTGCGTTCGGCCGCGCGCACATCGGGGCGGCGGCGCAGCATCGCGGCGCCATCGCCGATCGGCAGGGGTGCGCGCAACTGGGGCACCGAACGGCAGGCTTCGGCCTCGCGCGGGTAGTCGGTGGGCACCCGGCCCATCAGCGCGGCAAGGCGATAGAGCGAGGCGCGCGCGGCGGCGCGATAGGCCGGAAGCGTGGCCTGCGCCTGGGCGAGGCGGGCCTCTCCGGCGGTGACATCGGGGGCCGCGCTGCGCCCGGCACGGGCCATGCGGCGGTTGATGTCGAGCAGGCGCTGCTCGATGGCGATCGAGCGCACGGCGAGGTCTTCGGCTTCATGGGCCGCGCACACGCCGACATAGGCCCGCGCGACATCGGCGGCGACCGTTACCTTGACGGTATCGCGGATCGAGGCGACTTCCTCCTCGTCGGCGCGGGCGGCCTCGATCGAGCGGCGGATGCGGCCGAACAGGTCGACCTGATAGGTCGCATTGCCGCCCATGTCGGCCAGGCTGGAGACCGGGACGTGCTTGAACTGGAGGAAGGATTCGCCCGAAAGCTGGGTGTAGGAGTAGCTTGCGTCCACCCCCATCTCGATATCCTTGGCGCCCCGCGCCACTTCGGTCAGGGCATGCGCGCGTTCGAGATTGGCCGAGGCCACGCGCAAGTCGGTGTTGGCGGCCAGCGCCCCTTCCTCAAGGCTGTCGAGCACGGGATCGTCATAAAGGTGCCACCAGCGCGGGGGCAGCGGTTCGCTCGTCGTCAGCTCGGAGCCGGGCGGGACAGACCCGAACGCGCCCTGGGCCTTGGGATCGGCAAAGGCCGAATCCTTGGGCAGGTGATAGTTGGGGCCGACGGCCTTGCACCCGGCCAGCGCGAGCAGCGCGGCGCCGACCAGCAGGCGCTGGCCGTTCGGGCGCATCCTGCCCCTTGCGGGGGGTATCGTGCGGGGAAGCTGCTTCACTTGGCCGGCTCCGAGGCCTGTTCGGCCACTTGCGCGGGCGCTTGCGCCGAGGGCTGGGCGATGGGGGTGGAGGCGGGCTTGAACAGCGGCACGTCGTCGGGCGCGAGGGTGACCGAGGCGGTGCGACCCGCGATCAGCGCGACCCCGGCGGGATGCTCGTCGATGGCAATACGCACCGGCACGCGCTGGGGCAGGCGCACCCACGAGAAGCTGGGGTTGATCGCAGGAAGCAGGTTGGCGCTGCCGGTGCGGTCGTGATCCTCGATGGCCATGGCGATCGAGGTCACATGGCCCTTGAGCAGGCGGTGCTCGCCCATCAGGCGGATCGTGGCGATCTGGCCGACCCGGACGTGGGGCAGCTTGGTTTCCTCGAAATAGCCTTCGACGCGCAGCGAGCCGCTGTCGACCAGACCCATGACCGCCTTGCCGGGCGAGACATAGTTGCCCGGACGCAGCGACTGGTCGGAGATCGTGCCGTCGACCGAGGCGCGCACGACCGTGCGGGTGAGGTTGAGCTTGGCCAGATCGCGCGCCGAGATCGCCATCGAGCGGGCGGTGTTGGCCTGCGCGAGCGCGGCCTCGGCTTCGGCGACGCGGGTGTCGCTCTGCTGGGTCACTTCGAGCGGGACCAGATCGCCCAGCGCGTGGTTGCGCTTGGCCTCGCGCTGGGCCTCGGCGAGGGATACGCTGGCGCTCTCGATCCCGGCATTGGCCTTTTCGATGGCGTCTTCGGCATCGCGCAGGGCCAGTTCATAGCGCGAGCGGTCGATCTCGAAGAGCACGTCGCCCCTGTGGACCGGCTGGTCGTTGACCACCGCCACGCGGGTCACCAGCCCCTGAACGTCGGGCGCGACCTGAACGACATCGATGCGGATGCGCCCGTCACGGGTCCAGGGATCGGCCTGATAGTGGTTCCACAGCAGGCGCGAGCCGAGCGCGGCGACGACCACCAGCGCGCCGGTAACGCCGACCTGGATGGTTTTGCGAAGAGCAGGAGAGGCAGAATTGGGCATCACAACCATCCATTGATCAACTGGGGAAAGCGCACGAGCAGCGCCCAGCACGCCACAAACAGGGCCGTATCGAACAGGACCGGGTGCCATACCCAGCGGTAGAACCGCAAGGCCATCAGCACGCGGTGAATGACCAGCGCCACGATCAGCGCCATGGTGGCGGTAACCGGGGCCGACGCGATGAAGAATTCACCGAAGTTGAATTCGGAAAAAGCGGGGGAGAAGGTCATGCCGGAAGCTCCGCCGGGCCAGTCGTTGGGAAATGCAGCACGGGGCTGGGGCTATTGGGGAAGAGATTGCGACGGAAGGCGATCAGCGCGGCGACGGCATGGGGACGGTCGCGTGCATCGGGATGGCCGAAGGGCAGCGGTTGGGGATCGAGGTCCATGCCATCGCGCAGGATCAGGCGCAGCGCGCGGTCGATGCGGTGGAGCAGGCGCTCGTCGGGCGGGGGCGGCGCGTCGGGCCGCCACGAACGGAAGTAGCGTTCGGCCTCGCGCAGGAGGATCGAAAGCGCGCGCTGCTGGCGCAGGGGCGCGCCGGTGCGGGCATGCTGGATCGCCACCAGATTGAGCGCCAGACGCACTTCGCGAAGGCCTTCCTGCGCGGTGAGGACGCCTTCGGTGTCGGTGCTCAGGCGCTGGGTGAGCAGGGCGGTCTGGTCCATCACGCGGGCCAGAACCTGTGACGGGTCGGGCGCGACGGGGCTGGCCGACAACCGCACGAGGTCGCGCTGGAGCGAACGCAGCAGGCGCTTGATCGCCACGTCGGTGCCCAGATTGCGCAGGCCTGCGGTAAAGCCCGCGGCCAGAATCACCGCCAGCACCTGCCCGATGTTGGCGTTGATGAAATGCTCGAAATCCTGCTGGTAGGTTTCCTGGATGCTGACCGCCGCGCAAAAACCCATGGCCATGGCCGTGGCCTGACCGGCCAGACGAGGGTTGCCCACGCAATAGGCAATGGCCAGCAGCGGGGGCGAGAGCACGATGGCCATGGCGAGGAAATCGTGCACCATGGGCAGGATCGCGAAGACATAGACCCCCGCCATCGGCACGCCCAGACAGATCGCCACGCCAAAGCGCAGGATCATCGGGACCGGATTGTCGAGCGAGGCGAACAGGCAGCAGAACACGGCGGTCATCGCCGCCGCCCCGGCGCCGTCGGCCCAGCTCGAATAGATCCAGATCACGCAGCAGGCGAACACCGCCGCCGCCGCCGCGATGCCGGCCATCAGGGCCTGGCCGAAGTCGCGATGCAGGCGGAAGGCCGCGCGCGGGCTGCGCAACGAGGCCAGAATGGGGGCATCGGGGTCGCGCAGGTGATTGAGCGCCTGACGGCATTCGCCCAGCAGGGCAACGACCTGGGCCAGACGCACGCGATAGCTGATGACCAGCAGGTCGTGCCAGTCGGCGGTGCGCGCATTGGCAAAGAGCGTGCTGTCGGCCATCGAGAGATCGGGCAGGGCATCGCTCGGGCTGCCTGCCGCGAGCCAGTCCTGTGCGGCCATCCGCGCACGGTCGAGATCGGGGTCGGGGTTTTCGGGCACGGCGGCGATGGCCGCGCGGCGGTCGGACAGGCCCGAGAGCAGGGGCAGCAGCAGGACCATGCGTTCGAGCAGTGCCCGCACGGTGCCGGTCGCCTCGCGCCAGTGCGAGGTGTCGAAGGGCACATGGGTCGTCATCAGCGCGCAATCGACGACGTCGACCGCCAGCTGCTGCTGCTCGCGCGGGGTGCGTCGCGGGGCGTCGCGGGTCAGGCAGTCGGCCAGCCAGGTCTCGGCATCGCGCATCCAGCGCTCAAGGCGCCCGCCCAGCGGGACCGAGACCGACAGCGGCATGATGATGCTGTGGGTGAGCGTGGCGGCCACGATGCCCAGCGTGATTTCGGTCACGCGGGCAACGGCGGTGTCGAACACGCCATAAGGATTGTTGGTGCTGGGGAAGGCGATGATCGCGGCGGTATAGCCCGCCAGCATCAGGGTATAGGACCGCGCCGAACGGTCGAGCAGCGAGATCGTCAGGCACAGCCCCACCCACGCCGCCAGCACGCCCGAGAGCAGCAGCGGCCATTCGAACAGGCCCGGCACCACCGCCACGGCAAAGGCTGCGCCTGCGAATGTCCCGATCACGCGGAAGATCGCCTTGGAACGGGTCGCCCCGGCGAGCGGATTGGAGACGATGAACACCGTGGTCATCGACCAGAACGACATCGGCAGGCCGACCCACAGCCCGATCCACAAGGCCAGGAACGCGGCCAGCACCGTCTTGAACGCGAACATCAGCTGCGCAAAGTTCGGAGGCCGGATCGAGGAGAGGAGCTTTACCGGCAAGGGCTTGGTTCCATAAGAAAAGGCATGATGGAAGGGCGGCGCGACGACATGGGGATGGCCAATCTTGTGAAACGTGGTCTTGTGTACGTCTGCCTCAGGCCACCGACAAGGTCACCGTTACATTGTCCCGGACGGCATGGCTGTAGGGGCACTGGGCATGGGTGGCGGCCATCAGGGCCTGGGCGGTTTCGCGCTCCATGCCCGGCAGGCAGGCTTCGAGGGTGATCGTCAGCGCAAATCCGCCCGCAACGCGTGGGCCGATGCCCACTTTGGCGGTGACCGTGCTTTCTGCCGGGATCGCCGGATGGCCCTGGCTGCGCAGCGCGCGCATCGCGCTCAGGAACGAGGCGGCATAGGCGCTGGCAAACAGCTGTTCGGGATTGTTGCCATGGCCGCGCCCGCCCAGATCGGCGGGCAGGTCGAGCCAGGCGTGAAACGTGCCGTCGGCCGTGGACACGCGCCCTTCGCGGCCACCCGTGGCGGTGGCGGATGTTTCATAGATCGGGGCGGTCAGCATGGGGCAGAGTCCTCGGGTCGCACGGGCGGGGCGTCCGGTCGGGTTGGTATGGTCCCGATCTAATCTTGTGCAGTGCAACAATCCAAGAAGGACTCTGGCCATCAGCCATAAGTTATCTTATGGATTGGGCCATGTCGCTCACCCGCCTGCGTGCTTTTGTCGAGGTCTATCGCCAGCGCTCGTTCACCACGGCGGCGCGCAACCTCGGGCTGTCGCAACCGGCGATCTCGCAGGCCATTGCCAGTCTGGAAGCCACCGTGGGCCGCCCCCTGTTCGAGCGGCACGGGCGCGGGGTGGTGCCCACCGGGGCCGCGCGCGACCTGGCCTCGGACATTGGCGACCGCCTCGACCAGGCCGAGGCCGCGCTGGCCCAGGCCCGCGCGCGCTCGGCCGAACTGGCCGGGTCGATCCAGATCGTGGGCCATCCCGATTTCCTCGCCGAAGTGGTCGCGCCCCAGCTCGGCCCCTTGCTCGAAAGCGGCATCCGCGTGCGCCTTCAGGGGGGCAGCCGCACCGAGATCGAGCAATGGCTGATCCATGGCGAGGCCGATCTGGGCGTGTCGAGCTTCCCGGTGACCGACCGGCGCCTGCGCGGCGAGCAACTGCGCGAGGAAGGCGTCCATGCCGTGGCCGCGCCTTCCGTCGTCGCGCGCCTGCGCACGGCACTGGCGGCGGGAAGCGATCTGCCGACCTTTCTGGCGGGCCTGCCGCTCTTGTCCTATGGCCTCGACCATCCGCTGATCGAGGAATGGCTGCGGCGCCACGGGGTGAGCCAGGACCATGTTTCGCCCGCGCTGGTCGGGCAGGATGTGCGCAGCCTGCGCGGGCTGCTCGAAGATGGCCATGGCTGGACGGTGCTGCCCGAATACCTGTGCCGCGACCGCCTCGAATCCGGCGCGCTGGCCGAAATTCCTGCCCCTCAGCTCCATACCGGCCAGACGGACTATGGCCAGCCCGATCATGGCAAGATCAGCTATCACCTGATCTGGGCGCCATCCGCCCTGCGCCAGCCGCGCGTGGCCCATGTGCGCCACGCGCTGATCTGGCGGCTCTATCGACGGTAGGGGGGCGCCGGTAAGGGGCGAATTTCCGGATCAGGTTCTCAATTCGGATGCTCGTCGACGTCCTCGTCGGCCCAGATCACGTGGGAATCGATTTCCAGCTTGATCACCGCGCGGATCGCTTCGGCGCGGGCGGCCACTTCGAGGCGGGCGGCGTCGTGCGCCTGACGGCGGGCGAGCAGGGCATCGGCAAGGTCGATGGCGCCCAGTTCCTGCCCGCGCGCGGTGCGCTCGGCGGCCTGCGCGGTTGATCGGGCCGAGGCGGCAATGCCTTCCCAGGCGGTGCGGCGGCCACGGGCATTGGCAAGGTCGCCATTGGCCATGGCCTCGACCTGACGGCGGACATTGACCAGATCGAGCATCCCGGCGCTGGCCTGTGCGCCTGCTTCCTGTGCGGCGGCCTTGCGATAGCCGCCCCCGATCGGAATCGAGAGCGTCAATCCGGCCCCGCGTTCCTGGCCGCCGCGTTCGCTGAACACGCGCAGGCCAAGGCTCGGGTCGGCGATGCGGTCGCGCTGCGCGCGGCGGGCGAGCGTGCCCAGCCGTGCG
>DQVI01000218.1 GCA_015661825.1 Novosphingobium capsulatum | reverse complement strand
CGCCTGGCGCCGGGCCTGGGCCTTGCGGCGCGCGCTCGGGCGCCCGCTCAATGTCGTGCGCCTGATCAAGGCCGCCTTCACATTTGCCGGGGCCACCCGCTATGCCCTGTGGAAGATCGAACGCCACAGCGGCATCCACATCCCCCTGACCCCATGGCGGGAAAAGCACCCGATCCTGGCCGCGCCTGCGGTTCTCGCCCGCCTCTGGCTGGCCCGCCGTCAGGACAAGGCGCCAAGGCAGGCCTGAAGCGCCCCTTCTGTCTGATCGCAACTTCGAGCAGGAAAACATTGAACATGAGCGGTTTTTCGGCACTGGTCCTCGCCGGATCGCGGCCCGGCCCCGATCCCGTGGCGCAAGTCGCCGGTGTCGCCACCAAAGTTCTGGCAACCGTTGGCGGAAAGCCCATGCTCACCCGCGTGATCGCTGCCCTGCGGGCCGCCGGGGCCACGCGCATCGCCGTTGCCGCCTCGCACCCGCAAGTCGTGGCGCTGGCCCGGTCGCTAGGCTGCGAAGTGATCGAAGCCGCCGACGGGCCGAGCGAGAGCGCCGGTAGCGGCTTTGCCCTGCTGGGCGCGCCGATGCTGCTGACCACCGCCGATCATGCCCTGCTCGAAGGCGAATGGATCACCGATTTCCGCGCGGCCATCGCCCCGCAGACCGATGTCGCGGTCCTGCTCGCCCGCCGCGATGTCGTCGAGGCTGCCGTGCCCGATACCCGGCGCACCTGGCTGCGTTTTGCCGACGGGCAGTGGTCGGGCTGCAACCTGTTCCACTTCGCCACCCCGCGCGCGGCGGCGGCTTTTTCGCTGTGGCAGGCGGTCGAGCGTGACCGCAAGCACCCCTGGCGGATCGTCCGCCGCCTCGGCCCCTGGCTGCTGCTGCGCTATCTGGCCGGGCGCCTCTCGCTCGCCGATGCCATGGCCCATCTGGGCCGCAAGGCGGGGGTCGTCGTCGAGGCCGTGGCCAGCCCGCATGGCCTCGCCGCCGTCGATGTCGACAAGCCCGACGACCTCACCCTGGCCCGCCGGATCGCCGGACAATAAGCTTCTCAGGCCTGCATGATCAGACTGGTGCCTGCGCGTCGAGCCCATGGCGCATGGCATAGTGCCAGAGCACCGCACCAAGGGTCAGGCTGGCCGCAACCGCGCCGACAAAGACACTGATGCTGGCCCCCAGCGCCCCGATGCGCGGCAGCAGGACCAGCATGAGCCCCAGTTGCAGGGCCACCGCCACCCCGCGCGCCACGGTTGCCGAAAGCGCGCGATGGACCGAAAGCAAGATGGGCTCGAAACTGGCCGCGGCCAGTTCGATGGCCCCCGCCCCGGCCAGCCAGAGCAGATAGATATAGCCGGCGCCAAAAGCATGGCCGCCCACCAGCATCAGCAAGCGATGCCCGAACAGCGCGACCACCCCGATCACCACGCCCGCCGCCGCTATCGAGGCCAGCCCCACCCGCAAGACCCCCATGCGGAATCGCGCGCGCGAGGCGCTGCGGATCGTGCGGACGATCTCGGGAAAGGCGGCCCGCGTCACCAGGATCGAGAGCTTGGACAGGGCATTGGCCAATTGCGCAGCCAGACGGAAGGCGCCCGCCGCTGCGGGCCCGGCAAACCCGCCCACCAGCAGGAGCGGGGCCTGCCGGGCGGCCAGCCCCAGCGTCGACTGACCATTGGTACTGGCCAGAATGCGCAGCATGCCCGGATTTTCAGCGCGCACTTCGCGCAGCGAACCACGGGCCGCCAGCATCGGGCCGACATCACCGGTCTGGGCGGCCAACGCCCATGTCGCCAGCAGCGTGAGGACTTCGGCGAGCGCCCAGGCGCTCAGGAACCCGGCCAGCGTGGGCATCAGGGCTTGCGCCAGACAGGCTCCGATCAACCGCCCGACCGGCTGGACACTGTCGGCCAGCGCGGCCAGACGGAACCGGTCGCGCATGCGCAGGATGCCCGTGGGGGTCGAGCGCAAGGTGATCAACTGGACCACCACATAGCCAAACGCATAAGGCACCAGCGCCGGGTCCATGCCGAACGGGCGCGGCCAGAGCAGGAACAAGGCGGCAACCAGCCCGATCCCCACCCCCGCGCTCATCAGTTCGACAAAGGCGGCGGCCTGTTCGAGCCGCCAGACCGCCTCGCGGCGCCCCGCGCCTTCGTGTTCGAGGCCATACTGGACGACGACCTTCCACGTCTCGAAGCTCACCAGCGTCGCGAGGGTCTGCGCCGTCCCGGTGATCAGCGCGAAGCGCCCGAAATCGGCCAGTCCGAGCGCGCGCGTGACCATGCCGATATAGACCAGCGAGAGCACCGCCATCAGCGCATTGCTGGCCAGCAGCCAGCCCAGATTGCGCAGGACCGACTGGAACCGCCCCCCCTTCTTCATGCCATCCGTTTTCATGCCGTCGCCGCCAGTTCAACGAGCGCCTCTGCCGCCCGCTGCGTGGCCGGATGGCCGCTCTCATAGGAGACGGTATCGGCAAAGATCGCCTCCTGCACCGGGCGCAAGGCTTCCTGCCGGGCTTGCGCGCCGGGGATCAGGGCTGTCAGCCCGGCCGCATCGCGCGCCACTTCGCCCGCGTCCCACGCCGGATAGCGCCCTTCGCGCGAGCGGGGGTTGTCGGAAAAGACATCGAGGAACAGCAAGGGGCGCGGATGAACGAGGAACTCGTAGATCTGGCTCGACACGTCACCGATATAGCCGTCGGCGGAAAGGGTATAGGTCATGTCGACCAGTCGCGTGCTGCCGGTGTCGATCAGGATATTGGCCGCCTCGTGCCAGCGCGGGGCCAGATCGGGGCGCAGGCGCGCCGTGCGATATTCCAGCGAGACATGCAGTTTCTTCTTGAAGAGCATGATATGCGGGGCAAAAATGATATTGAAGGCTTGCCCTTCACGCGTCAGGAACCAGTCGAGCAGCGCCGGACCATGATCGTACCAGCTCGAAAGCAGCGGATCGAAATGCGGATTGTAGACGAAAACGGGATTGTCGTTTTCAAACAGGCGCTCATGGCGCGAAAGATCGATGGTGTCGAACTTGGGATAGCCGACCACCCGGATCTTTTCGGGGGCTGCCACGCCGCGCGCCACCAGTTCGCGCGCGGTCTTGGCCCCGCTGACCAGAATGCGGTCGAACCCGCCCTTGTCGGGATGGAACGAGACCATCCGGTCGCCCGCACCATGGGGCACATAGGCAAAGCGGGCGCCCCTACCCGCCCGGTGCGCCACCTCGTCGCGGATAGAAAGACATGTACGCTCGGCGCTGACGACCACCCGCGCGGCATTGATCCGGCCCGCATGATGGCGCAGCCGCATCAGACGGCGCACCGGGGCCACCTTGTTGGGCAGGGCCAGCGCCGTTTCCAGCCAGCCGGGAAGGCCGATGTCGAGCCAGGTCACCCCGCGCCCGGCTTCCGCGCCCAGGATCGCGGCCACCCGATCACGGATGGCCGGGGTGGCCGTCGCACACGTCACCGTCAGGCCCGTTCGGCTTTCGTACAGCGCGCGCGCGATACCCGCGATATGCGCCACCTGATGGGGCGCATCGTGATTGAACAGAAAAAGGACCTCATCCGCCATGATGGTCGCGGTCTCCCAAATCCGCGCCAATTGCAACCTTTTGCTGATGGCTGGCGCCTCCCCTTGCCCCCACGCGCCGGCACAGTCCGGAGAACCCGATGAAACCCCACCTGCCCCTTTTCCGCCACCCCGGCCTTGCTTCCAGAGCGGGGCTCGCCACGCTTGCGGCCGCCTTACTGGCCGTGATGGCGAGCGCCCCCTGCCGCGCCGAGACCCGCACCCCCGACCGCACCTGCAAGCCCGGCCACCCTTCCCTCAGCGTGACCGTGACCGGCTTTTCCGGCACGACCGGCAAAGTGCGGGCCCAGCTCTATGGACCGGGCGGCGAGCATTTCCTCGACAAGGGGGCGTGGTCGATGCGGATCGAACGCCAGCGCGAAGAGGCCGGCCCCATGCACTTCTGCTTCCCCATCGACCAGCCGGGCCGCTATGCCGTGGCGATCCGCCACGATGCCAATGTCAACGGCAAGTCGGACTGGAACGATGGCGGCGGCTTTACCGGCAACCCGCGCCTTTCGCTGTTCCACCTCAAGCCCGATTTCGACAAGGCCGCCGTGGAAGTGGGCTCGCAACCGGTTCAGGCCAAAATCATCATGCAATATCGCCGGGGGCTGTCGATTGGCCCCATCGCCCCTTGATGCCAGGCGCGATGCCCGGCAGCAAAGCCCCTCAGGGCCGCGCATCCTCCGGGGCGCCGTCCGGGTGTCCGGCCAGTTGCCCCGGCAGCACGAGGCGCACAAGGTCACCCGCACGGGGGCTGGGCAGAAAGGTCAGTGCCGGGGCATAGGCGATCTCGAACAACAGGGCGCCGAGCATCTCGGGCGAGGACGGGCCATGGGGAAAGCGCGCGCGCAAGTGCTCTCCCAGACGCCGCCAGCCGTTTCGCACGATGGCTTCAAGGTGTTCAGAACACGAAGCCGACACAGAAGCGGGCGCCGTAGCAGGATCAGAACCGGCAGGTCCGGGCGACAAGGACCGCGCCAGTTCGAGCACCGGAAACGACCAGCCGCCGTGGCGTGACCGTTCGTTGGCCCACTGGGCGACTTCCTCGATCACCGCCTCGCGCGTGGGAGCCTCGTCGATCCGGGCGAGCAGGGCACCGAGGTTTTCGTTCGCCTCGGCGCCAAAGGCGGTGAGGAATATCGCCTCCTTGTCCTCGAAATTCGAATAGACCGCGCCCTTGGTATAGCCGGCAGCTTGCGCGATCCGGTCGATCGAGGTGATCGCATAGCCATCGCGGCGGAACAGGTCGGAGGCGGCCTCGACCAGCCGCTCGCGCGTGATGGCCTGTCGCTCTGCCCGTGTCTGCCGCTCTGATGCGAGCCGCTCGGCCTGTGTCAGTCGCTCAATCCGTGTCAATCTTGCCAAATCATCCCCCTTGCTGCACCCGAAGCCCGATGGCGCGCACCAATGGCGCGCCCAAATGACCCGCATAGCAGGCCCGGATACAACGGCAAAAGGGACTTATTCGATACCCGCCGAGCGTTGCAGGCCGGCCATCACCGGGCGAAGATGGCTGTCGATCTCGGGGGCCATGACCACCCGGTTGCGTCCCTGATGCTTGGCGGCATAGAGCGCGGCATCCGCGGTGCGGTAGAGCGTGGCGAAATCGTCGCCCGGCCGGGCCATGGCCACCCCGATGCTGACCGTCACCGTGCGCTCACCAAGGGCGGCACGATGATCGCAGGCCTCGATCCCTGCCCGAACGCTCTCGGCCAGTTGCAGCGCGGCAAAACGGCCCATGCCGGTTACCAGCACGGCGAATTCCTCGCCCCCCAGCCGCGCGACCACGCACATCCCCTCGTCCCAGCGTTCGAGCCTGCGCGCCAGCGTTACCAGCACGGCATCGCCCGCCTCGTGGCCGAACGTGTCGTTGATCCCCTTGAAGCGGTCGACATCGAGCACCATCAGCGCGACAGCATCTTCATCGGCCCCATTCGCCCCTTCCGCGTTGCGCTGCGAATGGCCGCGGCGGACATCGACAGGCGCATGGGCAAGCCGCTTCATGACCGGGGCAATGCTATCGATGAACCCACGCCGGTTGCGCAGGCCGGTCAACGGATCACGCCGGGCCTGCTCCTGCGCGGCAGCCTGTGCCGCGAGTGCACGGTCGCGCTCGATCCGCATGCGCGTGAACCCGCGCGTGGCCGCCACCGAGAGCCAGACCGTCTGCCACGAGGCGGAAACCAGCACCAGCATCTGTGCCCCGCCACCCCAGAACCACTGGTCGGTGTTGTAGAAGCCCGACAGGAACATCACCAGGATCGGGAAAAGCCAGGCCCCGAGGAACGAGCGCGCCGCCCGGCTGCCCCGCCGCATCGCGATGACCAGACACGCGATGATCTCGATCAGCAGTCCGAGCGCCAGCACCCCGGTTGAGGTCGCCACAAGCTCCATCGGCCCGCTGCGCATCATCCCGAGAGGAATGCCCAGCAGCCCGCACACCAGCGCCGTGCCCGACGTGCTCCGCAGCAGCCGGCGCGGCACCAGTCCCGGCTCGATCGAGGTGGTCAGGCTCAGCGTGGCAAAGAAGATCGCCATGCACGAAAGCCCCGTGCAGATCTGCGCCGAAACCGCCCCGGCCAGCCCCGGCACGAAGAACAGGTGAAACTGCGACCACATCGCCCCCCAGATCACCATCGCGGCCGCCCAGGCCCCCTGCCAGGCCGGGAACATCCGGCGCACGGCAATCGCCAGCCCCAGATTGTAGAGCGCGCCCACTGCCAACAGCATCAGCGCCGCACCGATCATGCTGGCCATGGCTGTCGCCTGCAATTCCGACTGCCCGCGGTCGACCAGCCGCATCCGCAGCATTTCGGCGCTGCCCAGCCGGTCGAAGCGCATCGTGATCCCCGTCAGGGGCACTTCCCGCTGGGTCGGCACGAAGGCGATCTGTCCGCCCAGCCGCCAGCGTGCGCCATAATCGCCGCTGCGCACGTCCTGCCACTCGGTCGTCCCGTCAGCATAGCCGAACCCGACCAGCAGCCGGTCGAAGCGCGAGGAATGGACCATGAGGACCGGTGTCTCGTCCAGAGACCTGACAGCCCCGGCCCTGGCCCGCAGCCACAGGCTGCCGTGCTGGAAATCGTGGGGTTCGCCCGAACAGTCGAAGTGCGATGGCATGACCGCGTCGTGCGCCGGGGTGGGCCCGGAGGCATGGCACAGCGCGGAAAGCGGCAACCATTGCTGGGCCGACCAGACCATCGGCACTTGCGCGCGGGCAGATGCGGTTTCCGCTTCGGCCCGCGTGGCCATCCCCAGCATGGCCACCAGCGCCAGCATGATCGCCAGCATCAGCCGGACAGTGTGGGGGATGCCCCCGTTTCCGAGCGACCCGTTACGGGACAGGGGGGCACTGTCCGGGCTCCGGCGAGAATCGCCAGAACCCGAAGCGCAAGCGCGCATGAAAGA
This sequence comes from Novosphingobium capsulatum, assembly GCA_015661825.1. GTDB lineage: Bacteria > Pseudomonadota > Alphaproteobacteria > Sphingomonadales > Sphingomonadaceae > Novosphingobium > Novosphingobium pituita. The sequence goes on along the minus strand of DQVI01000218.1, from coordinate 22,380 downwards.
AGCAGAACCCAAACCCGTCATAAGGGGTTTCCTGCCACAAACCTCTCAGTAAATAATTACCGCCTTTCCAATGCAGTGAATTATTCTCTCAATTTTGGATCAATTTCAGAAACGAACACGCCCCCCCACCTGAATGGCACGCGGCGCGCCCGGCGCAAAAAAGGTGGAATTGAGCAGCGGCCTCTCCCCGTTGATGACCGGCCCGGCAAAGGGCCGCGCGACGACCTGCCCCTGGGCATCGAAGGCCGTGGCGCCCAGTTGGGCCGCCGTGGCATAGTCCTTGTCGAGCAGGTTGCGCACGGTGGCAAACAGGCTCAGCCCCTTGCGCGGCCGCACTTCGACGCCAAGGTTCATGACCGCAAAAGGCGCGGTCTTGCCCGCTCCCAGATAATAGGTACCGTCCGGCTCGTGCGCGTTGTTCTCGTTGCCGCGCGCAAAGACGCCCGACTGGGCCGTCATGTCGAGATGGAAGGACAGCCACGAGCGCGCCTCCCAGTCCACTGCGGCCTTCACCGTGTTGCGGGCGAGCAGCGGGATGTGGTCCCCCGGCGCGATGGCAATGCTGCCATCGAAGCCCGGTCCTTCCCCATCGTTGCTGCTGTTGGCCGAGCCATTGACCACTTCGGGCGAACGGTAGGTCGCGTCGAGCAGCGTATAGCTGGCCGAGAGCGAAACCTTGCCCAGCCGCGCATCGGCGGAAACCTCGATCCCCTGCCGCCGCGTCTTGCCGAAATTGCGGAAATAGCCATAGCCCGAGGCATTGTCGGCCACGAACAGGATATCGTCGCTGCTGTCGGTGCGGAACAGGCTGACATGCCCCCGCACCGGCCCGGCCACGCCATCGAACCGCAGTTCGAGCGTGCGGGCCACCACTTGCGCGAGCGGGGGATCGCCAGCCAGGGCATTGGGCAGGCGACAGGGGCTTTCGGGATCGGAACAGCCCAGTTCGATGGCCGAGGGCGCGCGCGAGGCCTGGCTCCACGAGAACGACAGACCCGAGCCCGCATGATCGCGCACCGAGAGCGTGGCCGCCGGATTGAACCGCTGATAGACCGGATTGCTGTCGAGCGAGCCGGTTCCGCCGCCCGGCGTGATGCGGTCGCGATTGGTAAGCGCCACCCGGTCATAGCGTCCGGCCAGATCGAGGCTGACCGGCCCGGCCAGAACCACGTGATCGAGCGCATAGGCCGAAAAGGTCGACGTGACCGCGTGAAGATCAACCCGTGCGTCGAGTGCGTCTTCGGAATCCTGCGTGCCATCGGCAAAAGCGCCCGGCCCGTCGACGGCGGCAATCGTGCGATTGGGCAGGATATAGCCGAACTGGGTCGACTGGGTGAAATCGGCGACACTGCGCACATAGGACAGCCCCCCGGTCAGCCGGTGCTCCATCCCGGCCAGATGCCCGGCCCATTCGAGTTCGAACGTGACGCCCCATTCGCTCTGGCGGGTCTGCGAGCGGTTGATCAGCCCGTCGCACTTCTCGTTGGGCTCGCTGTTGAGCAGGACATTGGCGATGCAACGCCATTTGGGGAATGGTGTGTTGGCCTGGCTTTCGCCGGCAAGGGGGAAGCCGGAATAGCCCGCCTGCGCCAGAGCCGCGCGCTCCTGCGCATTGGGCTGGTAGAGACTTTGCCCGAGCGCATCGTCGTTGACATCGCCATTGTAGGTCCGGGTATGGATCGTGCGCCAGAAGCCATTGCCGCGCAAGGTCAGGTTCCGGGCCAGCCCCGTCTCGCCCTTGAGCACCAGCATGCCCATACGGTTGCGGGTGTTATCGGGCGCGGTGTAGATGCTCGAACGGTCGGCGGCGAGCAGGCGCATTTCCTGAAGGCCATTGCCGTTAAGATCGGTATCGGCAAAATGGCCGGAAAGCGCGATGTTCGTCGTGCCCTCGCTCCAGCCCAGCTTGGCAAAGGCGCGTGAGGCACGCGAGGGGGACAGCGCGCGCCAGCCGTCCTCGTGGAAATTGTCACCGGCCACGAACCAGTCGATCCCGTTGGCAAAGACCCCGCCCGCCTGCGCGCTGGCCTGGATCCGCCCGAAAGAGCCACCGCTCACTTCCGCGCCGAAGCCGGGATCGCTGCGCCCGCTCTTGGTGCGCAGGACCAGCACCCCGCCCAGTGCATTGCGTCCGAACTGGGGCGCGGCACCCGAAACGAGGTCGATGTCGGACAAGGCCCCGGTCGGGATCAGGTCCCAGCTCACCACATCGGCAAAGGGCTGGTTGACGCGCACCCCGTCGAGATAAACCGAAAGCCCCTGCGGCGTGCCCAGCAGCGGCGAGGCGGTCAGCCCGCGATAGTTGACATCGGGCTGGAGCGGATTGCCCTGAACCTCGTTGATCGTCACCCCCGGCGCGGTGCGGGCCAGATGCTCGGCGATGCTGATCGCGCTGGTGGTGCGCAGCGCCTGCGCATTGCCCACTTCGAGCGCCTCGCCCGACAGCGGGCTGGCCAGCACGAGGATTTCGCGCTCGACGGCCTCGCCTGTACCAACCTCGGGCAGCGCCTGCGCAGGCGCTTCGGCCGGTTTCGCCATCGCCGGTGCACCCCATGGGCCCATCATGGCCATCAGCGACACGCCCGCGCCGATCCAGACCTTTCCGATCATCCTCACCTCCGGTTTTTCTCGTTGAAAGCAGCCGTAACAGACCGCAACGACACAAACCTGAAGGTTTCCTCAGACTGACCTAAGGTATGATATCCAGCCGAAAGCCCTGCCCGCGCACGGTCGTTACGGCAATGCCCGTCCCGGCCAGCCGCTTGCGCAGCGTGCTGATGGCGACATCGAGGGCATTGTCGGTGATCTCGGCCTCGACACCCCAGACCGCATCGAACAGATCCTGACGGGTCGCCGTGCCCCCGCGCTCCCGCGCCAGATGGAGCAGCAGGGCCTGGCTGCGCGGTTCGAGCGCGAGCGGCTCGCCCTGCCAGCACGCGGCCCCGGTGACGGCATCGATTTCCAGCCCCTCCCAGACGACGGGCGCGGGCTGGCGCTGGGCGGACCGGCGCACCAGCACGGCCACCCGCGCGGCCAGCTCGGCAAAGGCGAATGGCTTGGCCAGATAATCGTCGGCCCCGGCGTCGAACCCGTCGAGCCGGTCATCGAGCCCGCCGCGCGCGGTCAGCATCAGGATCGGCATGTCGTGCCCGGCGGCGCGGATCTGGCGGCACAGGGCAAAGCCATCGGCATCGGGCAGGCCAATGTCGAGCACCACGGTCGCCACCGCCTCGCGCCCGAGCAGGTCGAGCACCCCTTCCCCCTGCCGCAGCCAGCGCGTGGACAAGCCCTTGCCCGTCAGCCCCTGTACGACCGCGCGCCCGATCGCCACGTCGTCCTCGACCACCAGAACACTCATGCCATCCCCTCCAGAGGCCCGGACAGCGGCAGGTCGAAACGCACAACGCAACCGCCGCCCCCTTGTTCATCCCTTGCGACATTGGCCGCCCGCACCTGCCCGCCATGCTGTTCGACGACCCACCGTGCCAGCGCCAGCCCCAATCCGCTGCCCCCGCGCTCGCGCCCGGCCTGCGCCTGATAATAGGCGTCGAAGATGCGCGGCAAATCCGCCGCCACGATGCCGGGGCCGCGATCGGTCACGCAGACGGCCACCCGCGCATCCCCGATCTGCTCGACCGCAACGACCAGCACCGAATGCATCGGCGCGAACTTGAGCCCGTTTTCGATCACCGCGAGCAAGGCCTGCCGCAGCCAGCGCGCATCCCCCGTCATCGGCAAGCCCGATGCGGCATCATCAGGCAGCACCAGCGCCAGTTCCACCTCGACAGACCGGGCATAGGCCTTCGCCTCGGCCAGAGCCTCTCCCACACACTGTGCAAGGTCGAACCGCGCCTGCGCGAGCACGAGTTGCCCTTCATCGGCCCCGGCGAGCCCGAGCAGTTCATCGATCCGGTGCGAGAGGAACGTGGCCCCCGCCACGGCCTGATGGAGCGCCTCGCGCAGCATCGTGGTATCGTCCCCTGCTGCTTCGAGCGCGACTTCGGCGGCGCTGCGCAAGCCTGCAACGGGCGTGCGCAATTCGTGGCTGGCCTTGGCAAAGAACAACCGGCGCGAGGCATCGACCGCCGCAATCCGCGCGGTGCGCGCCTCCACCAGCGCACCAAGCGTCCGGTTCGAACGCCACAGCAGCCAGCCACCCACCCCCGCACAGGCCAGCGCCACCCCCGCCAACAGGACCGCCAGAACGACACTGCGCCTGCCCGCCAGTGCCAGCGCCGCGCGCACTGCACGCACTTCGGCGGCCTCGCGCCGGTCGATCGCGCGGGCAAGGGTCAGGAAGCGGGCCCGGCTGGCGCCGTCCTGCCAGCGGGCATGGGCCAGCCGTTCAAGCAGGGCCGCATCCCCGGCCTCGCGCAATTGTTCCGCATCTGTTCCGATTGACTGCGCTTCCTGCGCGATCAGGCCCCGATAAGACCGCAAGGCGTCCTCCAGCCCGGCCTGGTCCGGCGATTCTGGTTCAGGCGCCCCTGGTTCACGGGCCCCAGGTTCACGGGCCCCAGGTTCACGGGCCAACGCCACGATCCGCGCCACTGCCGCCGCCTGCTGCTCGGACAGGCTGGCCCGCGCGAATTGCCGGTCGGCATGGGCCGCGCTCAGCGCAAAGCCGACCACCAGCCCGGCCAGCGCCATGACCAGCACGCCAAACAGCACCGCTGCCAGCGGCATTCCCCCGCTCCGGCGCGGCGGTGGCTTGGCCCCTTCCAGAGCGTCAGGCATGGACTTCAGACATAACAGGGACGGCGGACACCTTCATGTTTCTCCGCCGCCCTTGTCAAAGGGCCAGCGCGAAAAGCCAAGCCCCCTTCCGCGCCCCCTTCCGTCAATTGTCAGCCTTTGCCCGGCTCGCCCCCCTTCGTTGCGGGCACCGTTGCGGGCATCGCCGCAGCATTCGCATCGGCTTTGCCCGGTGTCCGCAGCGACCAGCCGCCGCCCACCGCGCGGAACAGCCGCACGCTGGCCTGAAGCCGGCGCGTCTCGACCCGGATCGCCTGCTGGCGCGTGCGCAGCGCGGTGGTCTGGGCATTCACGACATCGAGATAGCTGACCGCGCCGCGCTCGTAGCGCCGCGTCGCCAGCGTCTCGACCTGCCCGGCCTGCTGGGCGGCACGGGTTTCGGCCATGGCTTCATCGCCGAGGTGGTGGAGCTGCGAAAGCCCGTCCTCGACATCCTGAACCGCCGAAAGCACCTTGCCGCGATACGTCGCCGCCGCCGCTTCCCAATCGGCCCGCGCCTCGCGAACACGGGCATGACGCCGCCCGCCATCGAGCAGGGTAAACGCGACATTGGGGCCGATCGACCAGAACGTGGTGGGCGCGGTGAACAGGTTGGCCACCGACGTGGTCTGCGTGCCGATCTGCCCGCCCAGCAACAGCGAGGGGAAGAAGGCCGCCTTGGCCACCCCGATGCGCTGGTTGGCCGCCGCCACCCGCCGCTCGGCTGCCGCGATGTCGGGCCTGCGTTCAAGGAGGGTCGAGGGAACGCTGACCGGCACTTCGGGCATGGGCAAGGGCCGGGCCGAAGCGGGCACCGAAAAGCCGGTGGCCGGTGTCCCCACGAGGGTCGCCACCGCATGTTCGGCCAGCGCGCGGGCATTGCGCGCTTCGGCCAGCGCGGCCTTGGCCTCGGCCAGCTGGGCGCCCGACTGGCCGATTTCCATGCCGTTGGCGATGCCCCCGGCAAAACGCCGCTCGGTCATGTGGTCGGCGCGGCTATAGGCCGCCACGGTCGAGGTGAGCAGCTCGATCTCGCGATCCTGCCCGCGCAGCACGATATAGCCCTCGGCCAGTTCGGCCTGCAATTGCAGGCGCGTGTCGGCCAGATCGTCGGCAGCGGCCTGCGCATCGGCGCGCCCGGCCGAGATATTGGCCCGCACCCGGCCCCAGACGTCGGCCTCGTAACTGCCGCTCGCGCTGACCGTATGCGCGCCATAGTAATCGGGCTGAAGGCTTCCGTTTGAGCGCAGCGGGCGCTGATCCGACTGGCGGTTGGCGGTCAGCGTCCCGCCAAGGCCCACTTGCGGGAACAGGTCCGCGCGTGCCTCGCGCAGCATCGCGCGGGCCCGGTCGTGCCGGGCGAGCGCGGCGGCGAGCGAGGGGCTGTCGGTCAGCAGCCGCTGTTCGAGGGCATCGAGCTGCGGGTCCTGATAGGCCGTCCACCAGGTCTCGCTGGGCATCCCCTGCGTCGGATTGGCCGGAACCCACGGCCCCATGCCGTCGAATTTGGGCGCAAGGGCCACCTTGGGCGGCTCGTAGTGGGGGGCGAACGAACACCCCGCCAGTCCCTGGGCCAGGGTGAGAATGCCCGCTGCTCCGGCGAGCGGGCGCCACCGTGCCTTAGCCATGATGCGCCTCGTCGACACGCACGGCCTGACCTTGCGCGATGGAATCGGGGGGATTGTCGACGATCCGGGCCCCCGGCGTCAGCCCCGAGACCACCTCGACCGTCTTGCCCAGATCGCGACCGATCTGGATCGGCACCATCCGCACCTTGTTGTCCGGCCCCACCGTGGCGACTTCCGTACCCGACGAGCGGAACAGCAGCGCGCTTGCGGGGATCGAGACCGCGCCAGCCTGCGCGGGCACCTTGAAGCTCACCTGGGCATAGCCGCCCGCGCGCAGGGCATGGGCCTTGTTGTCGGCCAGCAGCTGGACCTGAAGCGCGCCGTTGACCGGGTTGATCGCATCCGACGTCCCCACGACCCGTGCCGCGAATGTCTCGCCGGGATGGTCAGGCACGGTCAGCGTCGCGTCCAGCCCTGCCTTCATCGCCGCCGCATAGGCCTGCGGCACGCCGACATAGAGACGGATGCGGCTGGTATCGGCCACGGTGAACATCGGCTGCTGGGTGGTCGCGCCCGGCCCCACCAGATCGCCGATGTCGGTCGTGCGCTGGGTGACCACACCGGCAAAGGGCGCGCGCACGGTGGCATAGGCCTTGAACGCGAGCAGCCGGTCGAGATCGGCCCTCGCCCCGCGCACGGTCGCCACCTGCACCGCCAGATTGCCGTTGCGCTCGTCGGCTTCCTGCTGCGAGACGGAATGATCGGTCAGCAGGTCGTTCCAGCGCGCGGCGGTGCTGCGGGCGAGCGCGGCGCTCGCCTGTGCCTTGGCCAGCGCGGCCCGCGCGGCGATGATCTGCTGGTCGAGTTCGGGGGTCTCGATCCGGGCCAGCGGCGTGCCCTGTTCGACCGCCGCGCCGATATCGCGATCCCACGACTGCATGTAGCCGGCCACGCGCGCAAAGATATGCGCGGTGTTCCAGGCGGCCATCGTGCCGGGCAGGGTCAGGTCGCCATTGGCCGCAACCGGATTGGCGGTGATCAGATGGACGGTCGGCACGGCCTGCTGCTCGCTCCACGCGCTGGCATCGAGTGCCTCCCCGTGGCGGGTGTAGAGCCCGGCGGCAACCACCGCCACGGCCAGCACCCCGGCCACGATCCCGGCGGTCCTGAGCCCGCGCGGCGGTTTGCCCGACAGCAAGTCTGCGTCCGGCCTGTGGGTTTCATTCTGCATGGACAAGGTCTCCCTTGGTGGGAACCGGCGCGTCCGGGGCATGTGCGGCATCCCGGCGGTGGTTGCGATGGACGATGGAGAAGACCACGGGCACGAAGACCAGCGTGGCGAAAGTGGCACAGATCAGGCCGCCGATCACGGCGCGGCCCAGCGGGGCGTTCTGTTCGCCGCCCTCGCCAAGGCCCAGGGCCATGGGCCCCATGCCGATGATCATGGCAAGGGCCGTCATCAGCACCGGACGGAAACGGGTGGAGCCCGCCTCGATCGCCGCTGCCGTGGCATTGCCCAGCTCGGCCAGCTTTTCACGGGCAAAGCTGATCACCAGCACCGAGTTGGCCGTGGCCACGCCCATGCACATGATGGCCCCGGTCAAGGCCGGCACGGACAGCGGCGTATGGGTGGCAAACAGCGTCCAGACGATCCCGGCCAGCGCCGCGGGCAGCGCCGAGATGATCACCGCCGGGTCGGTCCAGCTCTGGAAGTTGACGACGATCAGCAGGTAGATCAGCACGATGGCGCCAACCAGCCCGAGGATGAGGCCGGTGAAGGCCGCATTCATGGTCTGGACCTGGCCGCGGATGATCACGCTCGATCCCTTGGGCAGCTGGGCCTTCGTATCGTCGAGGACCTTCTGCACCTGCCCGGCCACCGCGCCAAGGTCGCGACCCTGGATCGTGGCATAGACGTCGAACGCGGGGCGCACTGCATAGTGCGTGATCAGGGCCGCCGTCGGCGTCCGGTGCATCGTGCCCAGCGCCCCCAGAAGCTGAACGCTGTTCGGGCTCGACGAGGTGATCGGCAGCGTTTGCAGCGCATTGACCGAATCCGTGCGATATTGCGGGGTCTGCACCACGATCGGATAGGACACCCCGTTCTTCGGGTTGAGCCAGAACGTCGGCGCGACCTGCGAACTGCCGGCCAGATTGACCGAAAGGCTGCGGGTCACGTCGTTTTCTGTCACGCCAAGGCGGTCTGCCTGGGCGCGGTCGATGTCGAAGTTGAGCTGGGGCGAATTGCTGGCCTGTTGCAGACGCACGTCGGCAATGCCGCCAATGTGCTGCATGCGGCCAGCCACCAGCCGGGCATAGGCCTCGTTGTCCTTCACATTGGCGCCGGTGATCGTCACGTCGATCGGGGCGGGCGCACCGAAGTTGAGGATCTGGCTGATGATGTCGGCAGGCAGGAACGAAAAGGTCGTGCCGGGGAACAGGCGCGGCAGCTTCTCGCGCAGCGCGCGGACATAGCCCTCGGTCGGACGATGATCCTCGCCCAGCGTGACCAGAATGTCGCCATCCTGCGCGCCGATGCCACCGCTGTTCATGTAGGCCGTGTTGATGCCCGAGGACGACAGGCCGATGTTGTCGACAATCGAGACCAGCTGGTCATGGGGCACCTCGCGGCGAATTTCGTCCTCGACCTTGTCGAACAGGGCCGCGGTCTCTTCCAGACGCGTGCCGACCGGCGCGCGCACATGAAGGCTGATCTGCCCGGAGTCGATGCTCGGGAAGAAATTGCGCCCCAGAAACGGCACCAGTGCCAGCGACAGCAGGACCACCGCCAGGAAGCCGGGCACGAAGACCCGGCGCCGCGCGAGGGCAAAGCGCAAGGCGCCGACATACCAGGTGCGAATGGCCTCGAAGCGGGTCTCGAAACCGTGCTGGAACGCACGCAACCCATGGACGATGCGGTTCCCGCCCGGATTGGCCCCGGCCAGCGCATCGTGGCTGACCATGGTCTGGGCGTCATGCCCCGAACCATGGGCGCGCAACAGAAAATTGCTCATCGTGGGCACCAGCGTGCGCGAGAGCACGAAGCTGGCGATCATCGCGAAGACGACCGACTTGGCCATCGGCGCGAAGAGGAAGCCCGCCACGCCCGGCAGGAAGAACATCGGCACGAAGGCAATGCAGATGCACAGCAGCGAGACGAAAGCCGGGCCGACGATCTGCTGGGCCCCGTCGAGGATCGACTCAGCCACGCCCTTGCCCTGTTCGAGGTGCCAGTTGATGTTCTCGATGGTCACCGTCGCGTCGTCGACGAGGATGCCCACCGCCAGCGCCAGACCGCCCAGCGTCATGATGTTGAGCGTCTCGCCCGACAGCGCGAGGCCCGCCACCGCCGCCAGAATGGCCAGCGGGATCGAGGTCGCGATGATCACCGTCGAGCGCCACGAGCCCAGGAACAGCAGGATCATCAGGCTGGTGAGGGCCGCCGCCATCACGCCTTCGCGCACCACCCCGGAAATCGCCGCCTTCACGAACAGCGACTGGTCGGAGAGCAACTGGATCTTCAGGTCGGCGGGCAGCGTCTCGCGCAGCTTGGGCAGCAGCGCCTTGACGTTCTCGACGATGTCCACCGTCGAGGCCGAGCCCGACTTGAGGATCGTCATGAGCACCGCGCGGCCCCCGTCGACGCGCACTTCGTTGACCTGCGGGGGCGAACCGTCGTGAACATGGGCAACGTCGCCGATGGTCACGGTCGTGCCGTCGGTCGTGCGGATCGGCAGCCCGTTGAGGGTGTCGATCACCTGCGGGCTGTTGTTGAGGCGGATCTGGTACTCGTACTCGCCGATCTTGGTGGTCCCGGCGGGCACGATCTGGTTTTGCGCGGCGAGCGCGGCGCCCACGTCAGCCGCCGAAAGGTGGCGCTGCAACAGGGCAGCGGGGTCGAGGTCGATCTGGATCTGGCGTTCGCGCCCGCCATAGGGCGAAGGCACGGCCGCGCCCTGCACGGTCGCCAGTTGCGGGCGGATCGAGTTCTGGCCAAGGTCGTAGATCGCCTGTTCCGACAGGCTCCCCGACGAGAGCGCCATTTGCAGGATCGGCACCGTCGAAGCCGAATAGTTGAGGATCAGCGGCGGGGTCATGCCCGGCGGCATCTGCTTGAGCACCGTCTGCGAAACCGAAGTCACCTGCGCGGTGGCCGTGCGGATGTCGACGCCGGGGCGGAAGAAGATCTTGACCACGCCCACGCCGTTCATCGACTGGCTTTCGATATGGTCGATGTCGTTGACGGTCGAGGTGAGCGAACGCTCGTAGTAATAGACCACGCGGCCCGACATGTCCTGGGGCGAGAGGCCCTTGTACTGCCAGACCGCCGCAATCACGGGGATGCGGATGTCCGGGAAAATATCGGTCGGGGTGCGGATCCAGGCAATCGAGCCCGAAAGCACGATCAGGATGGCTAGGACGACGAAGGTATAGGGCTTGCCGAGGGCAAGCTTGACCAGTTGCAGCATGGCGTTCCCATGGGGTTTGGCCTGCTCCGCAGCCCGCCCGTCCATGCGCTTTTCCGTGAAGGAGCAGAACGAGGGATACGCGACGCAGGCGCCAGAAACGACGGCCTCACCCGGAAAGGGCGATGCCTACCCCTTGCTCATGAACGACCATGCCGCACCGCACCAATGAAATGAATTTCACATGGCCGGGCCTTCCCATGGATCCGACCCGCGCGGGCTCCCGGTCAACGGGCGCCATCAGATCCCTTGCCATCGAAGGCCCGCGCATGAAGCCGCGCGGCCAGCCCGCCAGACCGGCCCGCGTCCCCATTCCCCCCCGCCACCGGACGGGATGCGGCCAATTCGAGCGTATACTGGTGCAAGTGGGCAATCGCCGCCACCACGCTGAGCCCCAGCCCCGAACCGGGCACCGCCGGAGAGGCCGCCCCACGGTCGAACCGGCGCACCACCGCCTCGACCTGCTCGGGCGGGATGCCAGGCCCGTCGTCGCGCACCTCGATCACCACGTCCCCTTCGCGTTCCGCCTCCCCGCAGATCACCGAGACGACCACATCCCCGCCCGCCGGGCTGAACTTGATCGCATTGTCGACCAGATTGCTCAACGCCTCGACCATCAACTGGGCATCGCAGAACAGCACGGCGGGCATCACCGTTCCCGACAGCAGGCGCACCCCCTGTTCCTCGGCCAGCGGAGCATAGAGATCGATCACCACATCGACGAGCCCGTCGATCCCGACCGCGCCAAAGCCCTGCCTGCGATGCCCGGCTTCCAGTTCGGAAATCCGCAAGAGCGCGGCAAAGCGGGCCAGCACGGTGTCGAGCCCATCCATCGCCGCCTCGATCCGGCTGGTCCCGGCAGGCGGCATATCGGGCGCGCGGGCAGCGCGGTAGAGCTGGTTGCGCACGCGGGTGAGCGGGGTGCGCAAGTCGTGGGCAATCGCATCGGTGACCGACTTGACCTGCTCCATCGAGCCCTCGACTTCGCCGATCATGTGGTTGACCGTCTCGGCAAAGAGGTCGAGCTCGTCGCCGCGCCCCTCGATCGGCATGCGTGCATCGAGCCGTCCGCCCGCGATCTCGGCGGCCACCCGCTGCAAGCGGTCCACCCGGCGCAAGGGCCCCAGGCTCAGCGCCAGCCCCGTCAGCAACAGCAGCGGAACCACCACGAACCCTGTCACCAGCAGCATGAGCAGCACATGGTCGCGCAAGGCGGGCAGCAGGCTGATGTCGCGCCCGACGATGATCACCCTCCCGTCGCGCTGGCGCTTGGCCAGAATGCGCAAAGGGGCCCTCACATCGGCGCCGGTGTCGCGATAATAGGGCGTGCCGATCGCTTCGGGCGGGCTCGCCCCCAGATCCCCGGCCAGCCAGCGCCCCCCGGCCGAGAGCAGCCCGTAATGGCCAAACCGGCTTCCGCTGCCCACCGACCGCTCGATGACCTCCGGCAGATTGGCCGGCGGCACTTCCTCAAGGTGAGCCATCTCGCTGCGCAGGATCTGGTCGACGCGCACGTCCAGATCGTTGGCCGTCAGGCTGTAGACCAGCAGCAGGGCCAGCAGCACCCCCATGACCCCGGCCATGCCGAACATCACCGTCAGGCGGAACGTGCTGGTCTTGCTGACCGCCGATAGACGGGGCCAGTCCCTAGGCACGCTGGTTCCTAGCTGCCATCGAAACGATACCCCTCGCCCTTGACCGTCTCGATCAACGACGAGCGGCCCGGCACGATGTCGATCTTCTTGCGCAGGCGCGCGATATGGACCGCGATCAGGTTGGCCCCCGGATCGAAATAATAGCCCCAGACCCGCTCGAAGATGATCTGCCGGGGCATCGTTTCCCCGGCATTGCGCACGAGAAATTCGAGCAGGCGGAATTCCATGTGCAACAGTCGCACCGGCGTCCCGTCCACGCGGACCTCGCGCGCGATCAGGTCGATCTCGACGGGCCCGGCCACCAGCAGGGCCGTTGCCGCGATCATCTGCCGCTGGCGCCGCAACAGGACTTCCACCCGCATCGCCATCTCGTCGGGCGCGAAAGGCTTGATCAGATAATCGTCGCCGCCCGCCCGCAGGCCCGCGATCCGCTCATCGACATCGCCCAGCGCACTGATCATCAGCACCGGCAGGGCCAGCCCCGCCGCCCGCAACCGGGCCACGACCGAAAGGCCGTCAAGGCCGGGCAGCATGCGGTCGAGCGTCACCGCATCGAACGGCTCGCGCAAGGCCATCTCGACCCCGGCAGCCCCGTCCCCGGCCGAGCGCACCTCGTGGCCGTGCCCGGTCAGTTCGGTCACGATTTCGGCGGCGGTATCGGGATCGTCCTCGATGACAAGAATACGGGCCATGCCCCGCTTCCTACCCCCGAACACGACCGCTGGCCAGACCACCGGCACCGGACATGCCCAGCCATATATCATCATGCACAGCACGCTGGCCTTCCCGCGCATGAGCGCCTAGGAGATCCCGCCATGACCCAAGAAGCATCCGATCCTGCAACCCCCACCCCCTACGACCTGCTGGGCGGCGAAGCCATGGTGCGCGCGGTGTGTGCGCGTTTCTACGCGCTCATGGACGAATTGCCCGAAGCGGCAGCCTGCCGCGCGGTCCATCCTCCCTCGCTCGTCAACGCCGAGCGCAAGCTCTATGAATATCTGACCGGCTGGCTGGGCGGCCCGCCGCTCTACACCAGCCAGTATGGCCATCCGCGCCTGCGCATGCGCCATTTCATGGCGCCCATCGGCGCAGACGAGATCGAGGGCTGGCTGGCCTGCTTCCATCGCGCCTGGGGCGAACTGGTCCCCGCTTCGCCGCTGTCGGCCAGCATCCTCGAGAAAGTCGATGCGCTCGGCTGGCACATGGCCAACAAGCCCGACACGCAAAGGCCCGAAGAAACCCAGGCCAGCGCCTGACCCGTTCATGCCCGGCTACCGGGTCCGGGGGCGCTTGCGCGCCCCCTTTTTTCTGGTCCCCGAGACTCAGCGCCTCGCGAAACTCAGGCCCGCAAGATCGGGTCCACCGCTGCGCAAAAACGCTGCATCTCGGCGGGCGAGCCGATGGTGATCCGCGACATCGTCGGCCAGATCGTCCAGGACCGCCCGATGACGACCCCGCGCGCCTCGAACGCCGCCTTGATCGGGGCTGCCGGGCGCCCCCAGTCGACCATCAGCATGTTGGCCTCGCTCGGCAGGACCTTGAACCCGCGCCCGCGCAAAAACTCCGCCGTCGTTGCCCGCGTGCGCGCGGTGAGCGTGCGGCGCGCGGCGATCAGGTCCGGGCGCTTGAGGCTCGCCGTCGCGCAGACCAGCGCGGGCACCGGCAACTGCCCCATCAGGACATGCCCGTCGGCCATCATCAGCTTTTCGAGCAGTTCAGGCCGCCCGATGGAAAGCCCCATGCGCATCCCCGCCATGCCGAAGATCTTCGAGAACGTGCGCAAGATCACCACATCGGCGCCCGAGCGCACGAAATCCATGCCCGACTCGGCTTCCGAGAAGTGCAGGTAGGCCTCGTCGAGAAGCACGATCGAACCGGCCGGCTTGTTGGCCAGCAACCAGGCGATGTCTTCCTTCGGGGTCAGCGAACCGGTCGGATTGTTGGGGTTGCAGATGTAGAACAGCCCGGCTTTCGGATTGGCCGCAACCATCGCGCGCACATCGTGCGCCTGGTCGGACGCACGCAGCGGCACCTTGACCAGCGGCACCCCCATATATTCGGCCGTCGTCCACGCGACCTCGAAGGTCGGATTGGCGGTCACCAGCCCGCGCTCGGGGCTGCACATCCCCAGGACGGAGCGTACCAGCGGGCTGGTCGACCCGGCCCAGGGCACGACATGGTCGACCGGCACCTTTTCCATCGAGGCCACGAGCTTGATGAGGGCATCGCACTCGCCATCGGGATCGTAATAGTTGCAATGGGGCGTCACCTCCCGCACCGCAGCAACCGCATCGGGGACCGGCCCCTCCCAGTATTCGTTGCTGCCAATCCGCGCCATGCCCGGCGCACCCCTGCGCGGAAGCGCCACCGGCGCTGCAAGCGCCCGCTCGCCCATGGCCAGGCTGCCGCCCAGCAAGGCGGCCATCTGGAACATCCGCCGACGGTCGAGCGCCAGCCCCCCGGAAGCTTCCGACGCAACAGATTCGGACCCGACGTAATCAGCCATGGCGCACATTCCTCCACTGCAACAATGCAATGGGAAACAAGGTGTAACGACTTGCGACGGCGGTCAACCCGGTCCTTGTGCAGTGCGGCAAAATACCCGGCGTGACAGGATACCCGCCAGCGCCTAGGAACACTGTCCATGACCCAAACCACCCCCGCACTCGCCCGCCTGCTGGCGATCATGGCCCGCCTGCGCGACCCGCAAGGCGGTTGCGAATGGGATCTGGCGCAAAGCTTCGCGACGATCGCCCCCTATACGATCGAGGAAGCCTACGAAGTGGCCGACGCCATCGCCCGCAACGACATCGCCGACTTGCGCGAGGAACTGGGCGACCTGCTCCTGCAAGTCGTCTTCCACAGCCGGATCGCGCAGGAAGCAGGCCATTTCGACTTCGACGCCGTGGCCGCGGCCATTGCCGACAAGATGGAGGCCCGCCACCCCCATATTTTCGCCGCGCAGGACGACACTGGTCAATCCCGGCAGGACCGCTGGGAAAATGCCAAGGAGGCCGAACGCGCGGCCAAGGGCGCGCAAAGCGCGCTCGATGGCGTCGCCCTCGCGCTGCCCGCGCTCATGCGCGCCGAAAAGCTGCAAAAGCGCGCCGCCCGCGTCGGCTTCGACTGGCCCGACACATCAGGCCCGCGTGCCAAGGTGATCGAGGAACTCGACGAACTGGCCGCCGCGGCCACCCCTGAGGAAAAGCTCGACGAAGCCGGAGACCTGCTCTTCGCCGCCGTCAACCTCGCCCGCGCGCATGGTGTCGCCCCCGAAGAGGCCCTGCGCCACGCCAACGCCAAATTCGAACGCCGCTTCCGCGCGATGGAGGCTCTGGCCCAGGGCGCGTTCCCCACGCTCGACCTCGAAGCGCAGGAAGCCCTCTGGCAAGCGGTCAAAGCCACCGAACGGCAAGCCTGACACCAAAGCGAAAGGCCCCGGACTGAAATCCGGGGCCCACTCGCTGCCTGCCCCTCAAAGCCGGGTAAACCGCCCCAGATCGGCCGGGCTCATGCGCACCGACACCCGCAAGGCATTTTCGCCCTCGATCGGCTGCTCGCCCAGAACCTCGCCATGGGCATGAAGCCACGCAAGGCGCTGCCCGTCGGCCATCGGCACGGTCAGTTCGATCACTTGCGCGCCCCCGGTCAGAATATCGCTGAGCACCTCAAGCAGGGCATCCGTGCCCTCGCCGGTCATCGCCGAGATCGGCACGACGCGGTTTTCCGGCACGCCATGGGCGATGATGTCGGCACGCAAGGCCTTGTCCTCGTCGCTCAGCAAATCCCACTTGTTCCACGCCTCGATGATCGGAACCGAGGCCCCTTCCTCGCCGATCACGCCAAGATCGCCAAGGATTTCCTCGACTTCAGCCTTCTGCTGGGCGGTCGCGGGGTTGGAAATGTCGCGGACATGGACGATCACGTCGGCCGCCGTCACTTCTTCGAGCGTCGCACGGAAAGCCGCGACGAGCTGGGTCGGCAGGTCGGAAATGAAGCCCACCGTGTCCGACAGGATCGCCTTTTCGACACCGGGCAGGCGGATCGCGCGCATCGTCGGGTCGAGCGTGGCAAACAGCAGGTCCTGCGCCATCACGTCCGCCCCGGTCAGGCGGTTGAACAGCGTCGACTTGCCCGCATTGGTATAGCCGACAAGGGCGATGATCGGCCAGGGCGCGCGCTGGCGCCGCTCGCGATGGAGGCCGCGCGTGCGACGCACCTGTTCGAGTTCGCGGCGCAGGCGCCCCATGCGGTTGCGGATCATCCGCCGGTCGGCCTCGATCTGGGTCTCGCCGGGGCCGCCCAGGAACCCGAACCCGCCGCGCTGGCGTTCAAGGTGGGTCCACGAGCGGACAAGTCGCCCCGCCTGATAGTCGAGATGCGCCAGTTCGACCTGCAAGCGCCCTTCGGCGGTCGCCGCGCGCTCGCCAAAGATTTCGAGGATCAACCCGGTGCGGTCGATCACCTTGCGCTTGAGCTTGTCTTCGAGGTTGCGCTGCTGGATCGCCGAAAGCGACCCGTCAACGATGACCAGTTCGGCCTCGTTCTGGGCGATGGAGACCGCCAGACGCTCGACCTGCCCTTCGCCGAACAGCGTGCCGGGGCGCACCGCGCGAATGGGAACGATGAAGGCATCGACCACCTCGATACCGATGGCACGGGCCAGCCCTTGCCCTTCTTCCAGACGCGCCTCGGCGTCTTCGCCAAGGCCACCGCGCTGGCGAATGTCGGGCAGGACGACGATGGCCCGTGCGCCACGGGTGACCTCGCCTTCGAGATCACCCGCGTTGCGACCAAATTCAAACGTGCTCAGTTGGCTTCGCCTTCCCAGTCGCCGGTCAGATCGACATGGCCCGCAGGCTGGATCGTCGAGACGGCATGCTTGTAGGCCAGCTGCACATAGCCTTCGCGTTCGAGCAGCATGCAGAACAGGTCATAGGCCGCGACCTTGCCCTGAAGCATCACGCCATTGACGAGGAACATGGTGACCTGCACCCCCGCATCGCGCACGCTCGACAGGAACACTTCCTGAAGCAGGCGCTTGCGGCCGCCTTCGCCTTCACCACCCTGGAAATGGGCGACCGAAAGCTGCTGACCGGGCATGATCGTCGAAATGGCGTGCTTGTAGACCAGCTGCGACTGGCCATCGCGGCGCAGCAGGATCGAGAAATTGTCGAACCAGGTGACGATGCCCTGAAGCTTGACACCCTTGACCAGGAACATGGTCACGGGAATCTTGTTCTTGCGCAGGTGATTGAGGAAAACGTCCTGAAGGTTCTGGCCCTTCACGCTGCCACCCGCATGCGTCGGGGCAGGAGCGGGAGCCGAGGGCACGGCATCTTCGGGTTCAGCGGCTTCCGACTTGGCACGAGGGCGAGCGGACAGCGTCTTGCCGGTCATTATATGTGACTCCATCATATTGGCGCGCCTTGAAAAGGCTTGCGCGATCTGGCGGGCCATCGCGATTGTGCATCGCAAAACCCCGCCGGGTTCGCGGCCTTTTTATGGCCCGATGGCGCCCGCGTAAACCGGCTTTTTGCCGCCCCGACGCGCCGTCACACAAAAACCCCTGCATAAATCACATAAATGCACATGCCTCGCAAAGGCAGGAATCCGGGGCAATCACAGCGCCTGCGCCCGACCCTCGCAACTCAATCTTCTTCACTCAATCCTCGTCCTCGCCTTCGCGCCGCTCGGCCATGCCCAGCAGCTTGAGCTTGCGGTGCAGCGCCGAGCGTTCCATGCCGATGAAGCTGGCGGTCTTGGAAATGTTGCCCGAAAAGCGCCGGATCTGGACCTTGAGATATTCGCGCTCGAAGTTCTCGCGCGCTTCGCGCAGCGGCACCCCCATCAGCGCCGAGGCCCCGCTTTCGGCGCCCAGCCGGGTGCTGACGATTTCGGCAGGCAGCATGTCGGCCTCGATCCGCCCCAGCCGCTCGCGCGGGGTGAGGATGATCGTGCGTTCGACCACATTGCGCAACTGGCGCACGTTGCCCGGCCAGTCATAGCTCTGCAACGCGGCCATCGCCTCGCTCGAAATCCCCGGCGGGGCAATGCCCTGTTCGGCGGCATGACGGGCAAAGAAATGATCGACGAGCGCGGGAATGTCGTCGCGCCGCTCGGTCAGCGGGGGAATCGCCACCGGCACCACGTTGAGGCGATAGAACAAGTCCTCGCGGAAGCGCCGCTCGGCGATCTCCTTTTCGAGCGGACGCGACGAGGAGGAAACCACGCGCACATCGACCCGGATTTGCCGGTGCCCGCCCACGCGCACGAAGGCCTGCTCGGTCAGCACCCGCAGGATGCGCGCCTGGCTCGAAGCGGGCATGTCGGCCACTTCGTCGAGGAACAGCGTGCCGCCATCGGCCATTTCGAGCAGCCCGGCGCGCACGAGCTTGCCATCGGCTTCCTCGCCGAACAGTTCCTGCTCGAAGCGTTCGGGCGTGATCCGCGCCGAATTGACGGTGATGAAGGCGTTCTGCGCGCGCGGGCTCCAGCTGTGGAGCAGGCGCGCGGCCACTTCCTTGCCCGATCCGGCAGGCCCGGTGATCAGCAGGCGGCTGCCGGTATTGGCCACCCGCTTGAGCGTCGCACGGACCTGATTGATCGACGAGGAATTGCCCGTAAACTCTTCGGATGCAACGAAACCCTGCCGCAGGCGCTGATTTTCGCGGCGCAGGCGCTCGGTCTCGGTCGCCCGTTCGACCAGCAGCAGCAGGCGCTCGGCCTCGAACGGCTTTTCGAGGAAATCCATCGCCCCCCGGCTGATCGCCGAAACCGCGGTGTCGATATTGCCGTGGCCCGAAAAGATGATCACCGGCAGTTCGGGCTCGCGCTTCTTGATCTCGTCGAGCACTTCGAGCCCGTCCATCGGGCTCCCGTGCAGCCAGACATCGAGCAGGACGAGGCTGGGCCGCTGCTCGTCGATGGCGGCCAGCGCCGAAGTGCTGTCGGCTGCCAGACGACAGCCATAGCCTTCGTCGCTGAGCACCCCTGCGACCAGTTCGCGAATGTCACGTTCATCGTCAACGATCAGGATATCGAGTGCCATGGAAGTGATCAGACCCTATCGAAAATGCCGCTCAAAATATTCAAACAACAAGAAATTATGCACGCTGCGAGACAACCGCCTCGTTGCTGGCGCCAGCCCCGCCTGAAGCCCCGTTGCCCGAGGACGCCTGCGCCAGCGGATCGCGTGCGAACCGCATGGTTACCCGCGTGCCGCCTTCGGGCTCCGAGGCAAAGGCCATCGTGCCGCCATGTTCCTCGACGATCTTGTTGACGATCGCGAGGCCCAGCCCGGTGCCCTTCTCGCGCGTGGTCACGTAAGGTTCGAGAATGCGCTCGCGCTCGGCAGGAAGGCCAATGCCATTGTCGATGACATTGACCGTCACCGCCTGCTCATCGGCCGTCAGCATGACCGCCACGCGCCCGCGATAGCCCCCGCTACAGGCCCCGCTGCCGCCAAGGTTGCCCAGCCTGGCGCGCTGCTGTTCAATCGCTTCGACCGCATTCTTGAGAACATTGGTCATGACCTGCCCGAACTGGTGACGGTCGCATTCGAAGGGGACCATGGGCGCCTGGCTGGAGAACGAGAAATCGATCTCGCCATGGGCCACTTCCTGAAGGAACAGCGCCTGACGCACGAGATCGCTGGCATCCTCGGCGCGGAACACCGGCTTGGGCAGGCGGGCGAACGAGGAAAACTCGTCGACCATCTTGCGCAAGTCGCCCACCTGCCGGATGATCGTCGCGGTCAGTTCCTCGAACAGTTCGGGATCGGTCACGATCTGGCGGCGATAGCGGCGCTTGAGGCGCTCGGTCGCCAGCTGGATCGGGGTCAGCGGGTTCTTGATCTCGTGGGCGATGCGCCGGGCCACGTCCGACCAGGCGGCGCGGCGCTGGGTGATGATCTGGCGGGTGATGTCCTCGAAGGTGATCACATGGCCATGGCGGTCCGCTGTCGCCTTGACCGCCAGCGTCAGCAATTCACCCTGGCGGGCATACTGGATGATCCCGCTCGGCTCGCCGCTGGCGACCATCTGGGCGATCTGGGGCGCGATCTCGGCAAGGGCGTGGCCCTCGCCATGGGCATCCGGGCCATCGAGCAGAAGCTTCTGGGCCGAGGAATTCATCAGCAGGATCGTGCCATCAGTGCCCACCGAGATGATCCCTGCGGTGATCGCCTCCAGCACGGTCTCGATGAAGACGCGGCGCACGTCGAGCTGGGCATTGGCGTTGACGAGGGCTTGCGTCTGCCCTTCGAGCTGGGCGGTCATGCGGTTGAACGCACGGGTCAGCAGGCCGACTTCGTCGATCTTCTTGCCCGGTGCCACGCGCATGGCAAAATTGCCGCTGCCCACGCTGCGTGCGGCCTTGACCAGCTCGATCAGCGGCGCGACCTGCCGGTCGGCAAAGCGCAGCGCCACCCACACCGCCAGCAGGACCAGCGCAAGGCTGATCAGGAACAGCGCGATGTTGAAACGCAATTGCAGCGCCCGCGCACTGCGCGTGAGCGTATCATAGGCGCTCAGCACGCTCTTGGCGCGCTCGAACTGGCTCAGCGCCAGCCTGTCCGAATTGCGCGCCACGTAAAGATAAATGCCGCGCGAATGGTCGATCGTGGTCACCGCCTCGATCCGCTGGGCCGAAGCGCTCACGACGACCTGCTCGCCGGCATCGAGCTTGCGCAATTCGTCGGGCGTGATCCGCTCGCGGTTGTCCTTGCCATTGGGATCGACGATGGCCGCCGTGCGCAAGGTGCCATCGGCGGCGCGCTCGACAATCGCGCTCTCGTCCATCTTGCGGCTGTAGACCTGCCACGAATAGCCCGCCGCGAAATCCTGGCTGGTGATCGGCGCCTGATCGAAATAGCCGCGAATGTCGCCGGCCATGGCCACGCTCTCGCGCCCCACATCGCGCAGTTTGTCGGCATAATAGCCATTGGCAAGGCTGCTGGCATTCTCCAGCATCCCGCGCGAATCCTTGGAAAACCAAAACTCCACGCCCGACTGGAACATCAGCGAGGCAAAGATCACCACCAGCAGCGTGGGGATCGCCGCGATCAGCGAGAACAGCCAGACCAGCCGCACATGCAGCCGCCCGCTCGTCCCCAGCCCGCTGCGCGCCGCGCGCGCCAGCGCCAGACGCCGCCCGCCCAGCACGATCAGCGCCATGGCCGGAACCAGCGAGCCCACCAGCAGGACCGAGGTAACCCGCGCGGGCAGCAACTGGTTGGCGGTGCCATCGGCGGTCACCGTCTGCCACGCCACCGACAGCATGGTGATCAGCGCAGTACCCGCAACCATTTCGAGCAGGATGAACACGTTCGCCCGGCGCAAGGTTATGAGCAGCCTGCGCCACCAGCGCGGCAGCCGTTTACCCGAGCGGAATGCATTGGCGACCATCGTGACTGCTTTACAACGCCGCTGTTGCAAAAATGCAAGTCATTTTGTCGCGCCCGCCCGTCCCTGTCGGGCGAGCCTTACCGGATGGTCAGGGCATCCTCGGGCGCGATCCCCAGATCGCCCAGACGTTTGCGCAAGGTATTGCGGTTGATCCCCAGAAGCTGGGCCGCGCGCAACTGGTTCCCCCCGGTCTGGGCCAGCGCATGGAGAAACAGCGGGCGCTCGAACGCGGCCAGTGCCGCGTCATAGAGGGTTCCGGCCTCGGGGCGGGCTTCCTCGATGAAACGGGCAAGGGCTGTGGCAAAATCCTCGCGGCCATCACCCGCCATGCCTTCGCCATCGGCCTCGCCCGGAAACAGCCCGGCCTCTCCGGCACGCGGAAGGGGGGGCACGTCGCCAGCCAGCAGCGGCTCGATGGCGGCCTCGTCGATCACGTCATCGCGCGCGAGCAGGGCCAGACGGAAGATCACGTTGCGCAACTCGCGCACATTGCCCCGCCAGGGCTGCCGCGCGAGCAGCGCCGCGCCGCCGGCCGAAAGCTGGCGCCGGG
>DQVI01000053.1 GCA_015661825.1 Novosphingobium capsulatum | reverse complement strand
GGCTCGACGCCCTGCGCGGCGCCATCGTGCGCGCGGCGCCCACCGCCCGCGTCGACGCGCAATCGAGCTGGCTGGCTCCGGTTTTCCACGCCATCGGCACGCTGCAATGGGCGGCAGGCGGCATGATCGCGCTGTTCGCCTTCGCCACGGCCTCGGCGGTGCTGCTCGCCGCGCGCAATGCGCTGGGCATCCACCGCGAGACGATCGAGGTCGTCCACATGCTGGGTGCCACCGATGTCCAGATCGCGCGGGTGTTCCAGCGCTCGATGGCGACCGACGCCGCGCTGGGCGGGGTCGTGGGGCTGATGGCGGGCGTGGTCACGGTGCTGGGGCTCGGTCGGCAGTTTGCGACGCTGGGCTCGGGCATGGTGGCGCAAGGCGCGCTGGCCTGGACCGACTGGACGGCGCTGGCCATGATTCCGATTGCGGGGGTCTTGCTGGTGATGGTCACCGCACGCCTCACCGTACTCTCGGCCCTGAGGCGCATGCTGTGAAAAAACGCCGCTTCCGTTTCCGCAAGCCCGAGGGGCTGTTCCGCCGCATCGGCTCGGCGCTGCTGCTGGTGTGGATACTGGGCTTCCTGTGGTTCGCCTGGTTCCTGCCCCAGCCCGCGCCCGATGGCGCGCGCACACAGGGCATCGTCGTGCTGACCGGCGGGGGCGGGCGCATCCCGCGCGCACTGGCCATCCTGCGCGCCGACCATGCGACACGCCTGCTGGTCAGCGGGGTGGACCGTCAGGTCCGCCCCAGTGAATTTGCCGCGCAATACGATGTCGAACCCAGGCTGATGGCCTGCTGCATCACGCTCGGCTTCGATTCGGTCGATACCCGCTCCAACGCGCGCGAGGCGGCGGGCTGGATCGCGCAATACCATGTCCGCTCGGTGCGTCTGGTCACCACCGACTGGCACATGCGCCGCGCCGCCTTCGACCTGTGGGTCGCCACGCGCCGCAACCGGGCCTCTCCCGAACCGGCCATCGTGCGCGATGCGGTTCCCTCGCACCCCAGCCTCAAGATCCTGTTTCTGGAATACAACAAGCTGCTGGCCCGGATGGTGGCCTGGCTGACGGGATTGTAACCATGCAAGAAAGCAAGATGCCGCCCCCGGCGACCCCCATCCGCGACCGGCCCGCCACCCCCGGCGAAGTGCTGCGCAGCCTGGTCTTCTACCTGCTGTTCTACAGCTACACCGTGATCATGCTGCTGGTGCTGTCCGTTTCGCTACGGCTGGCCCCGCGCAGCATCTTCCCGATGGTGCGCGGGTGGACATCGGCGCACCGCTGGCTGGTGCGCCATGTGCTGGGCATCCGGGTCGAAGTCGAAGGCCATCCGGTCGAAGGCCCCGCGCTCTATGCGCTGCGCCACGAAAGCTTCTTCGAGGCGATCGACCTTCCCGAACTGCTCTACCGCCCCAGCGTCTTTGCCAAGATGGAACTGATGCGCCTGCCGGTCTGGGGCAAGGGCGGCTGGGTCTACGGGCTGATCGGGGTAGAGCGCGACGCGGGCGCCAAGGCCCTGCGCTCGATGCTCTCCTATGCCCGTGCGCGGCTGGCCGAAGGGCGCCCGCTGGCGATCTTCCCGGAAGGCACGCGCGTTCCCTCGGGCGAGCGCTATCCGCTGCAATCGGGCTTTGCCGGGCTCTACAAGCTGCTCGCCCTGCCGGTCGTGCCGGTTTCGGTCCACAGCGGGCCGCTCTACCACCGCACATGGAAGCGCCGCGGCACGATCCGCTACGTGATCGGCAAGCCGATCCCCCCCGGCCTCCCGCGCGAGGAAGTCGAGGCGCGGGTTCTGGACGTCATCGCCCCCCCGGCCAGCCCCGAATGACCCATCCTGCCCCCCCTCGCGTGCTCTCCATCGCCGGCTCTGATTCGGGCGGCGGCGCGGGCATTCAGGCCGACATCAAGACGATCACCATGCTCGGCGGCTTCGCGATGACCGCGATCTGCGCGCTGACCGCCCAGAACACGCTGGGCGTCAGCGCGGTCGTGGCCATCGACCCGGCGATGGTCGCCGCCCAGATCGACGCCTGCGCGCAGGACATCGGCATCGACGCGATCAAGATCGGCATGCTCGGCTCACCCGCGATCGCCGAAGTCGTGGCCGACCGGATCGAAGCGCTCAAGGTTCCTGTCGTGTTCGATCCGGTGATGATCGCCACCAATGGCGCGGCGCTGGCCGACCCGGCCACGATTGCCGGGTTCGAGCGCCTGATGGCGCTCGCCACGCTCACCACCCCCAATGTGCCCGAACTGGTCGCACTGGGCGGCGACGAGGCGATGGCCGCGCGCGGGGTGGCCTATCTGGCCAAGGGCGGCGACGCGCATGGGCCGGTGGTCGAGGATCGGCTGGTCGTGCCCGGCCAGCCGGTACGCCTGTGGCATTCGCCGCGCATCGAAACCCGCCATGCCCACGGCACCGGCTGCACGCTATCGAGCGCCATCGCCACCGAACTGGCGCGCGGGGCAGACCTCGAACAGGCCATCGAGCGCGCCCGCGCCTTCGTGCGCGCCGCGCTGCTGGCCGCGCCGGGCTTTGGCGCCGGAAATGGCCCGATGGGCCACCACGCGGTTCGCTAAGTTCTGGAGAAACAGGAAAAGGCGCGCGGGACGATAGCCCCCGCGCGCCTTCGTCACATCAGAGCTTGCCCACCAGTTCGGGCACGGCCTCGAACAGGTCGGCGACAAGGCCCACGTCGGCGACCTGGAAGATCGGCGCGTCCTCGTCCTTG
>DQVI01000171.1 GCA_015661825.1 Novosphingobium capsulatum | reverse complement strand
CGGCGGCCTCGACCGCGCGCGTGGCCAGCCAGGCGCGCCTCTCGATCGTCGACCGCCCGCGCCTGATCGCGATCGGCTCGTCGACCGGCGGGGTCGAGGCACTCCAGACCCTGCTGGGCGATTTCCCCGTCGATTGCCCGCCCACGATGATCGTCCAGCACATCAACGAGCGTTTTGCCCCCGCCGTGGCGCGCACGCTCGACCAGAATTGCCCGCCGCGCGTCCAGCTGGCCGAACCGGACATGCCGCTGCGCGAGGGCAACGTCTATCTGGCGCCGGGCGATGATCGCCATCTGGGCGTGGGCGGCACCAGCCAGCTCCATGCCAAGCTGCGACGCGGCGAGCCGGTGTCCGGCCATGTGCCCTCGGTCGACGTGCTGTTCGCCTCGGTCGCCGAACTGGTCGGCGCCCATGCCGGTGGGCATCCTGCTCACCGGCATGGGCTCGGACGGGGCCAAGGGCCTGCTGGCCATGGCCCAGAAAGGCGCGCGCACCATCGCCCAGGACGAGGCCACCTGCACCGTCTTTGGCATGCCGCGCGCGGCGATCTCGCTGGGGGCGGCCAAAGTCATCGCGCCAATCGGGCATATCGCCCGCCACGCCTTCCACAAGGCTGCCTGACCCATGTTTCACAAACCCATTCTTCCCCACCCCCACGGCCTCGACCGCGTGACGGTGATGCAGGGCCAGGCCCTGGCCAGCGGCGACAAGAACCTGGAATATTCCACCGTTCTGGGCAGTTGCGTGGCCACCTGCCTCTACGATCCCGAAGCCCACGTGGGCGGCATGAACCACTTCCTGCTGGCCGAGCCCCCGCCCGGCTATGGCGGGTCGTCGCTCGACGAGCACTACGGGCTCTATCTGATGGAACTGCTGGTCAACGAGATGATGGCCAAGGGCGCGCGCAAGTCGAAGCTCAAGGCGCATCTCTATGGCGGGGCCAACGTCAACCGCAACATGATGAAGATCGGCACGGTCAACGCCGAGTTCGCCCGCCGCTTCCTCAAGGATGAAGGCATCGTGCTCATGCGCGAGGATCTGGGCGGAACCCAGGCCCGCCGCGTCGATTTCCGCCCCGCTTCGGGCCAGGTCCGCCTCCGCACGGTGGAAGACCGGCTCGCGCCTCCCGTGCAACCCACCGCTCGTCCCGCCAAGGCGCTGGGCGATGTCGATTTTTTCTGAATGGAAAAGCGAGTCACCGCATGACCACCACCACCCGTATCCTGACCGTAGACGACAGCCCGTCGATGCGGGCCCTGCTCAACCACGCGCTCACCTCGCAAGGCTTCGATGTCTCGCAGGCCGAAGACGGCATCGCCGCGCTCGACTGGCTGGCGCTCAATGAAGTCGACGTGGTGATCACCGACATCAACATGCCCCGGCTGGACGGGTTCGGGCTGATCGAGCGCCTGCGCGAAGGCAGTCGCCACCGCGACCGCCCGATCCTGGTGCTCACCACCGAAAGCTCGGAAGAAAAGAAGGCCCGCGCGCGCGCCGCCGGGGCCACCGGCTGGATCGTCAAGCCCTTCGATCCGGCCAAGCTTGTCGCCGCAGTGCGCCGCGTGTCGCACTGATCTTTCAACCTTTCAACCAAGCATGACGGGAGACGTTCAATGATCCGCGAGTTGATCACCTTCGAGGTGGAGGGCCAGGTTTTCGGGCTCGACATCATGGCCATCCGGGAAATCCGCGCCTGGACCCCTACCACGCGCCTGCCGCGTGTACCCCATTACGTGGCCGGCGTGGTCAACTTGCGCGGCACGGTGCTGCCGGTGGTCGATCTGGCCGCCCGGCTGGGCTGGCGCGCGACCGAACCGACCCCGCGCCACGCGATCATCGTGACCCAGCTGGGCACGCAGATCGGCGGCTGGATCGTCGATTCGGTGAGCGACATCGTGACCGTCCCGGACGAGGCGATGCAGCCCCCGCCGCCCGCTTCGGGCAACGACACCGTCGTCCCCTTCCTCGATGGCCTGGCCGCGATCGAGGACAAGATGGTCATGGTGCTCAACCTCGCGGCGCTGGCCGACAGCGATTCGATGGCCGAGGCGGCCTGAGATTCCGCAGCACAGGCCTCCCCAAGCGTTCCCACGGAGCCGTTCCCGTGCCTCCCTCACCCCCTCATCGGAGATGCCCCCCAATGACCCATGATGCGACACGTCACCAAGTCGCCATCGTTCTGGGCGAACTGTCGCAGGAAGTGGAAGACCTGGGCGCACGGCTGTGCACCGACATGGACATCGCCATGCGCCACATGGACATCCTTCAGGCCATCGACCTGATCGCGCAGAAACAGCGCTCGCTCGCGTTCCTGCTCGAAGCCGACAGCCCGGTCAGCGCGATCGAGAAAATCGCCATCGATGTCCTGCGCGACCGGATGCGCCTGTTCCACTGAAGCCCCCGACCGGACTTCAGCACCGGATTTCAGGCCGGTCAGCAGGGGCGGGCCAACCCCGTCAACGGCCCGCCCCTGCTGCTTTCAACCGCCTGTTCAGCGCCTTATCCGAAACTGTCGTTTCGGATCGTTCGGCACCGGCCCGCTCCCCCACCCGGCCTCCCAACGATAGTACCCTATGGGAGGTCGGGTGGGGGAGCGGGCCGGTGCCGAACCGAAATTCGCCTCTTCGGCGAATTTCGAATCAGACTCT
>DQVI01000219.1 GCA_015661825.1 Novosphingobium capsulatum | reverse complement strand
GCCGCGCTCGCCCGGCTCGACGTGGCCGCCAGCCATGCCCAGCGCGCGATCGAGGGCGGCTGGTGCCTGCCCCATGTCGTCGAGGAACCGGTGCTGGCCATTGCAGGCGGGCGCCATCCGGTGGTCGAGGCCGCGCTCGCCAAGGCGGGCGAACGCTTTGTCGCCAACGACTGCACATTGGGCGCGACCGACCGGCTGTGGCTGGTGGGCGGGCCCAACATGGGCGGCAAATCGACCTTCCTGCGCCAGAACGCGCTGATCGTGCTGCTGGCGCAAGCCGGGGCCTATGTGCCCGCGCAAAGCGCGCGCGTGGGCCTCGTCGACCGCCTGTTCAGCCGCGTGGGCGCGAGCGACAACCTCGCGCGCGGGCGCTCGACCTTCATGGTCGAAATGGTCGAAACCGCCGCCATCCTCCAGCAGGCGGGCGAACGCAGCTTCGTAATCCTCGACGAAGTGGGGCGTGGCACCTCGACCTATGATGGCCTCGCGCTGGCCTGGGCCGTGGCCGAGGCAGTCCACGAGGTGAACCGCTGCCGCTGCCTGTTCGCCACCCATTACCACGAGATGCAGCGTCTGGCCGAAACCTGCCCGGCGCTCTCGCTCCACCATGTCCGCGCGCGCGAGTGGAAGGGCGATCTCGTGCTGCTCCACGAACTGGCGCAGGGGCCTGCCGACAAGTCCTATGGCCTCGCCGTCGCCCGGCTGGCGGGCGTGCCCGATGCGGTGGTCAAGCGCGCGCGCGCCGTGCTCGACAAGCTGGAAAAGGGCCGCGCGGCCACCGGGGGCCTGGCCGCTGGCCTTGGCGACCTGCCGCTGTTCGCCGCCGCCATCGAGGCCGCCGAGGAGAAAGTCGACGCCCTGCGCGACAAGCTCAACGCGCTCGACATCGACGCGCTCTCCCCGCGCGCCGCGCTCGACCTGCTCTACGACCTGAAACGCGAGGCCAATAGTTGACCCCAATCCCGGCCTGATCCGCGATTTTACGGGGTCTTAACCCCCGATCCGGCAGGGACAGGCCATGAGTGCCCCTTTCAACAGGCCCGGTTCGGATTTTGGTACGCTTGCCAGCGGGGCTGGGGGCCCGCGCCCCGTCTTTGGCCGTGCTGTCTCCGGCACGCTTGGCCCCGGCGCACAGCATCGCAGCCGGAGGCTGGCCCCCGCCGCGCGTCCGGTTCACGCGCTCCCCCCGCCGCCAGCGCTATCGGCCCCATGGCGGCAATCGTCCCATCCGCTTGCCCGCCGCTGGCTGGCCCTGTGCCTGCGCATCGAGCGCGCCGCCGCCCGCACCTTGCGCTGCCACGATCTCGGGCAGGACATCGGCAGCCGCCATTGGTTT
Source organism: Novosphingobium capsulatum (assembly GCA_015661825.1). Lineage (GTDB taxonomy): Bacteria > Pseudomonadota > Alphaproteobacteria > Sphingomonadales > Sphingomonadaceae > Novosphingobium > Novosphingobium pituita. The sequence goes on along the minus strand of DQVI01000219.1, from coordinate 47,977 downwards.
CATGGTGCGGCCACCTGCACCGTGCTGGCGGGCCTTGCCCTGGCCTTCTGGCCCAGCTTCGCCCCGCTGCGCGCCGCGCCGCTGACCGCGCTCGACGAGCAGATCGCCGGTGAATTTGCCGCGCAAGGCATTCGCCCGCTCGCGCAAGGGGCGGGCAACGGGCGCCATTTCGCGGCAGGCCCCCGCGTGGTCCACCTCGCCGCCGCGCCCGAACGGGCCAGCATCACGATGACCGCCACGCTGGGCGAATCCGACAGCATCGCGGGCATGCTGCAACGCGCCGGGCTGACCCAGTCCGACGCGGGACGGACCGCGTCCCTGATCACTCAGGCGCTGCCGGACAGCCAGCCCAACAGTCATCTGGCCCCCGGAGCCCGTTTCCAGATGGTTCTGGGCCCGCACGCCGGGCCGCTCGATCCGCGCCCGCTCGAAAGCCTGAGCCTGCGCGCGCGCTTCGACCTCGCGCTCGACGTGCGCCGCGAAGGCGGCGCGCTGGTCCTCCACAAGCAGCCCATCCCCGTCAGCGTGACGCCGCTGCGGCTGACCGGGATCGTGGGATCGAGCCTCTACCGCTCGGCCCGCGCCGCCGGGGTCAGCCCCAATATCGTGCAGGACTACTTGCGCACGATCGATTCCGCGCTCCCCTTCGAGGACATCGCCCCGACCGACGAATTCGACATCATCGTCTCCTATCGCCGCGCCGCCGACGGGCAGGGCGAGATGGGCGACCTGCTCTATGCCGGGATCAGCCGCGACGGGCACCCGCGCGCGCAATTGCTGCGCTGGGGCAACGATGGCGCCTTCTTCAGCCCCGAAACGATGAAGGGACAGGCCACCGACAGCAGCGATTCCGGGCTGCTGGTCGCGCCGGTCGCGGGCCATGTCACCTCGGGCTTCGGCTATCGCTTCCACCCGATTCTGGGCTTTACCCGCCTCCACGCCGGGATCGATATCGGCGCGCCCTGGGGCAGCCCGATCCACGCCGTCAGCGATGGCACCGTCAGCTTTGCCGGATGGCACGGCGGGCATGGCGAATATGTCCGCCTCGACCATGGCGGGGGCATCGGCACCGGCTATGGCCACATGAGCCGCATCGCCGTGGCGCCGGGCGCCCATGTCAGCCGGGGGCAGGTGATCGGCTATGTCGGCTCGACCGGCCTCTCGACCGGGCCGCACCTGCACTACGAACTCTATCGCGGCGGGCAGGCCGTCGATCCTTCGTCGGTCCGCATGATCGCCCGCACCCGCGCGGTCGATCCGGCGCAACTGGCCGCCTACCGCGCGCGGCTGCGCGGCCTGATGGCGCTGCGTCCGGGGGCGATCTGAACTGCGGGGAGAAGCACCAGGCTTGCCAATAAAGGCACTGTGCGCTGCCCCCTTTTTCGTCATTCCCGCGCAGGCGGGAATCCAGCTTCTTGCCTTGTTTGCATGAGCAACCGTCGGAACTGGATCCCCGCCTGCGCGGGGATGACGAAGGGGAATGAAGAAGGAGGCAGGGCCCGCTTTGAGGCCCCCGGCGTTTAGAACTGCGTGCGCAGGCCGTCGATCACGAACTGGGCGGCCAGCGCGGCCAGCAGCACGCCGAGCAGGCGGGTGACCACGGCTTCCACCTGCTTGCCCAGCACGCGGATGATCGGCGTTGCCGCCACCAGCGCAATGAGGCTGAGCAGCATGACCACGCCCAGCGCGGCGAGGACCACGGCGGTTTCCTCGGTGCCGTGGGCGCGTGCGGTCAGCAGCATGATCGAGGCGATCGAGCCGGGCCCGGCCAGCATCGGCATGGCCATCGGGAAGACCGACACGTCCTCGACATGGGGCTGGGCATTGCGCACCTTTTCGGCGCGCTCCTCGCGGCGGCCCGTGCGCTTTTCAAAGACCATTTCGAGCGCGATCAGGAACAGCATGATCCCCCCCGCAATGCGGAAGCTGGCCAGTTCGATGTGCAGCGCCCCCAGCAGGGCTTCGCCGAACAGCGCAAAGACGACGAGGATCAGCGTGGCGATGATGCAGGCGCGCACGGCCATCTGGCGGGCCTGGGTGGGGCTGGCATCGGCGGTCAGCCCGGCATAGATCGGCGCGCAGCCGGGCGGGTCGATCACCAGAAACAGCGTGGTGAAGGCCGAAAGGAACAAGTGGAACATGAAGGTCAGCTTCCCACGGTAACATTGGGGGTGCCACTGCGCGGGGGCGCGGCATCGAGGTGGATGACTTCCTGCATCGCCCCGTCCTTCCACATCCACGCGCGGAAGCGGCGGCCACCATCGGGCAGCACGGTCGCGCGCCAGGCCAGCGTGCCGTCATAGGACTGGCCCTGCGTGGTATCGGCCCCGGCGGGGGTGGTTTCGGCCGGAAGCGCGGCGCGAAGCGGGCGTATCGGGGGCGGCGCGCCTTTTTTGAGCTTGGGCGGGCGCGGCGCGTCGAGATCGGCAAGCTGCTCGGCCTCGGTCCGCGGGCGGCGGACCGGGCAATCGGCGACGAGGCCGGTCAGGAAATCGGGCGCGGGGAGCGCCTGCGCGGTCGGCGCCTCAAGGGTGAGGCTCCAGCGATAGAAGCCCTTTTTGAGGTTGCGCTGCCAGACGGTGGCATACCAGCCCCCCAGCCTTTCCTGCCCTTGCGCGTCCTTTGCGCTCCAGCGCCCGCGCGTGACGCCATAGGTGCCGTCGCAGCCGATCCAGGCGCCATCGGGCTGGCGCAAGTGGGGGGCTTCCCCATGCGGAAGATCGTGCAGGGCCACTTCGGCCAGTGCGCGCGGGGGCGAAAGCACTTGCGCGTCCTTCGCCATCGTCTCGGCCAGCCCCTCGCCCCAGCCCTTGCGCTCCATGGCATGGGTCGTGGCGATATCGGCGGCGATCAGCGCGCTGGGGTTGGCGACAAAGCGGATCGCCTGCGCCTGCGCACAAGGGACCAGGCCACCAAGGGACACCAGACCGGAAAGAAGGGTGAGCGCCAGCGCGCCGGAAACACGAAACTGCATGGCGCCCGTTCTATCGCATGGACCGGGCCGGGCAAGCGCGCTCTTGCCCGGCCCCGCAACGGGACCGGGCAAAAATTCAGCCCATCATTCAGATCGCGTCGGGCGCCAGTTCCAGCCCGGCATGACGGTAGGCAGCCACCAGCGCATTGCGCAGCAGGACCGCGATGGTCATCGGCCCCACGCCGCCCGGAACCGGGGTGATCGCCCCGGCGACATGGCGGACGTCTTCATAGGCGACATCGCCGACCAGCCGCGTCTTGCCTTCCACGGCGCCCGGCACGCGGTTGATGCCCACGTCGATCACGGTCGCACCCGGCTTGATCCAGTCGGCCTTGACCATTTCCGGGCGGCCGACGGCGGCCACCACGATATCGGCGCGACGGACCACCTCGGGCAGGTTGCGCGTGCGGCTGTGCGCGACGGTGATCGTGCAGCTTTCGGCCAGCAGGAGCTGGGCCATCGGCTTGCCCACGATGTTCGAGCGCCCGATCACCACCGCTTCGAGGCCCGAAAGGCTGCCCAGCTTGTCCTTGAGCAGCATCAGGCAGCCCAGCGGCGTGCAGGGCACATAGCCGGGCTGGCCGACCGCAAGGCGCCCGGCATTGGTGACATGGAAGCCGTCGACATCCTTGTCGGGGCTGATCGTGGCGATCACCTTCTGCTCGTCGAGATGGCCGGGCAGGGGAAGCTGGACGAGGATGCCGTCGACCGCCGGATCGGCGTTGAGCTGCTCGACCAGCGCGAGCAGGGTGGCCTCGTCGGTATCGACGGGGAGCTTGTACTCGAAGCTGGCCATGCCCGCCTCGAGCGTGCTCTTGCCCTTGGAGCGGACATAGACCTGGCTGGCCGGGTCTTCGCCCACCAGCACCACGGCAAGGCCCGCCTTGCGCCCGGCCTCCGCCTCAAACCGGGCTGCCAGCGTGGCGATGCGCCCGCGCAGGCCCGCAGCAAAGGCCTTGCCGTCGATAACATCGGCCAACTTCACGTCGGAATTCATCACATCTGCGCTCACATCAACTTGATTCACACCAGGGCCCCCATCGACTGTCCAAGCCCGATGAGCAGCATCTGCGCTGCCCAAAGGCCGAACAACAGCACCATCGGCGAAAGATCGAAGGGCCGCGTATCGGGCATGAAGCGACGGATGGGACGCAGGAACGGCTCGATGATCACGTTGAGCGCCCGCCAGATCGCCGCCACGAAATCGTTGTGCAGGTTGACCACGTTGAAGCTGATCAACAGCCCGAGAACGATCTGGATGATGATGACCATCTGGAAGATGTCCATCAGCCGTCCGATGATGACGATTAAAGCGTAGAGCACGTAAACCCGCCGTTTCTGCTGTGTTTCCTCCGTGCCTTACCCCAGGCCACCCCCGAAGGGCAATCGGGAGCATGCCTCCTGCCGCTTTCAGGTTCCGATCAGGTTTCGCCGATGGGCCGCCCTTAGGCGCTGGTCCAGGCGGGGAAAACCGGCGAAAGGCCGATTAGGAAATCTCATGTTCAAAAGGGAGGGCTCAAAAGGGAAAAGTGGTGCTCTCGATATGCCAGCGCATCTGTTCCGCACTCGCGCCAAGGCCATCGTTGGCCCGCCGCAGGACGATCTGCCCGCGATAGTGATGGGCGCCGTCGATGATCGTGACAGGCACGGTATCGTAGAGCGAACCTGCCGCGCCTTCCTGCTCTCCCGCCTCAAGGGTCACGCGCGGCTGGACAAGCTGCCCCCAGCGCGCGGCGAAAGCCTTTTGCGAAAGCCCGCTGCGCGTGCCGTTCTCGCCCCAGAAAGCGCGCACCAGCGCCCAGTCGCGCTGTTCGACCGCATCGGCCCAGGCCCGCGCGACGACAGCCGGATCGCGGGAGGCCGAAGGGACAGGCGCGCTTGCCCCGGCTGCCGGGGCATCCTCGTGCGCGGCCAGCGAGGCGGGCGAGACCAGCCAGGGTGGCGGGGTCATCTCCGCCGCATCGGACGCCGAACGCGCCTCGGGCGAGGGGGAGGAGGGGGCCGGCGCGGCCTCGTGCCCCCCGCACCCCGACAGGGCGATGGGCAGGGCGATGGGCAGGGCGATGGTCTGGGCAATGGCCAGAATCGGCAAGACAGCGGAGCGCGGGCGGGCATGGATCATGGTCTCTACCACGCGCCGCACCGCCTTTGGTTCCAGCCTCTCAGCGGTGGATCAGCGTGCCCGCACCGCGCGCGGTGAAGATTTCGAGCAGCATCGCATGGGGCACGCGCCCGTCGAGCACGACCGCCGCCTCGCACCCGGCCTCGACCGCGTGGACGCAGGTTTCCAGCTTGGGAATCATGCCGCCGCTGATCGTGCCATCGGCGGTGAGCCCGGCGATGTCTTCCGGGGTCAGGTCGGTCAGCAGGCGCTTGTTCTTGTCGAGCACGCCCGGCACGTCGGTCAGCAGGAACAGCCGCGAGGCGCCCAGCTTGGCCGCGATGGCACCCGCCATGGTATCGGCATTGATGTTGTAGGTGTGGCCGTCGCGGCCAACGCCGATGGGGGCGATCACGGGGATGATCCCCGCCGCGCTCACGGTGTGGATGATCGTCGGGTCGATTTCGGTCGGCTCGCCCACGAAGCCCAGATCGACCGCGCGTTCGATATTGCTGCCCGGATCCTTGGTCGTGCGCTCGACCTTGGTGGCCGTGACCAGCCCGGCGTCCTTGCCCGAGATGCCGATGGCCTTGCCGCCCGCACCCGCGATCCAGCCGACCAGTTCCTTGTTGATCTTGCCCGAAAGGACCATCTCGGCGACTTCGGCGGTGGCCGCATCGGTCACGCGCAAGCCGTCGACGAAGCTCGATTCCACGCCCAGCTTCTTGAGCATGGCGCCGATCTGGGGGCCCCCGCCGTGGACGACCACCGGATTGATGCCCACCGCCTTGAGCAGCACGATATCCTCGGCAAAATCGTGCGCGGCTTCGGGGTCGCCCATGGCGTGGCCGCCATATTTGACCACGAAAGTCTTCCCCGCATAGCGCTGGAGATAGGGCAGCGCCTCGGTCAGCGTTTCCGCCTTGGCGAGCATGCTGGTGCGATAGGAGTCGGTCTGGTCGATATTGGTGGCCATGATGGACAAGCGCCTTAGCCCCCCTGACGTGAAATTGAAGTGAATAATGCGTCACGGGCCCCCTTGCGGGCCCCGGTTGCGGGTCCCGGTTGCAATTTTTTGCAGGAAACGGCGCATCCCCGCTTTTGTCCCGGCCCCAAACCCGGCTAGGAACGCGTGTTCGGACCTTCAAAACAGCGGAGTTGGCCTTCCCGCCATGCATATCCTTTCCAGTCTGGGTGGCATGGCGCTGCTCTTTGCCCTGGCGTTCCTGCTCTCGTCCAATCGCCGCGCGATTCGCTTGCGGGTGGTCGTGCCCGCTTTCGCGCTCCAGGCCGGGTTTGCCGCCCTCGTGCTCAGCTTCCCGCCGGGCAAGGCCGCGCTTCAGGGGGCCGCCCATGCGGTCGAGACGCTGCTGTCCTATTCGCGCGCCGGGGTCGAATTCGTGTTCGGCAATCTGGCCCGGCCCGACATGGGCGGCAAGAGCGTGGCCATCGCGGTGCTGCCCCCCATCATCTTCTTCGCGGCGCTGATCTCGATCCTCTATTATCTGGGCGTGATGCAACTGGTGATCCGCTGGATCGGCGGGGCGCTGGAAAAGATCACCGGGATCAGCCGGGTGGAATCGCTGTGCGCGGCGGCCAACATCTTCGTCGGGCAGAGCGAATCGCCGCTGGTGATCCGGCCCTATCTGGCTTCGCTGACACCCGCGCAGATCTTTGCGGTGATGAGCGTGGGCATGGCAGGCGTGGCGGGCACGATCCTGGCTGCCTATGCCGGGCTGGGCGTGCGGATCGACTATCTGGTGGCCGCCGCCTTCATGTCGGCGCCCGGCGGCGTGCTGATGGCCAAGCTGATCATGCCCGACATGCCCCATGTGATCGACCTGCCCGTGCTCGACCACAATGACCCGCACGCGCAGATCACCAACCCCCACGTAAAGCCCGAGCTGGAAGATACCCCCGAAGAACAGCGCCCGGCCAACCTGATCATGGCCGCCGCGCAAGGGGCGCAGACCGGGGTCAGGCTGGCGGTCGCGGTGGGGGCCATGCTGCTGGCCTTCGTCGCGCTGATCGCGCTGGCCAATGGCATTCTGGGCTGGATCGGCGGGCAGGTCGGCCATCCGGGGCTCACGTTCCAGCAGATCCTCGCGCCGGTCTTCGCCCCGCTGTTCCTGCTGCTGGGCGCGCCCGACTGGAACGAGGCGCTGACTGCGGGCGGCCTGTTCGGCACCAAGATCGTGCTCAACGAATTCGTCGGCTTCATCGACCTCCAGCAGGCAAAGACGCTTTCGGCGCATACCGTGGCGCTGGTCACGTTCGCGCTGTGCGGCTTTGCCAATTTCTCGTCGATCGCGATCCAGATGGCGGTTGCCGGGGGCCTTGCCCCCAACCAGCGCCCGGTGATCGCCCGGCTGGGCCTGAAGGCCCTGTGCGCAGGCGCCCTCTCGAACCTGATGAGCGCGGCACTGGCAGGCCTGTTCCTCTCGCTCTGACAGTTTTTTTCAGAAATCGCGCGTCAGCCCGGCATCGGTGCCGCACCAGCGGTCCCAGTGGCGGAAATAGAGGCCATAGTTGCAGGCATAGCGGGCGTGGTGAAGGTCGTGATGACTGGCGGTGATCAGCCAGCGCCCCGCGCGGCCCTGCACCAGCGCGCGCGGGAAGATTTCCCAGCCCATGTGGTTGGTCACCCCCATGACCGTCATGATCACCAGCACGAGCGCCAGCATCCCCGCCTGAATCGGCACGATAAAGACGAGGGCCGGGATGAACAGCCCGACGATCGCCGCCTCGACCGGGTGAAAGCTCATCGCCGCCCAGGCCGTGGGCGGGCGGCTGGCATGGTGGATCGCATGGATCGCGCGGAACACGCGCGGGCGGTGCATCCAGCGGTGTGTCCAGTAGAACCAGGCATCGTGGAGCAGCAGATAGACCAGCACAGAAACCGGCATCCACCACAGCGGCCAGTCATGGGGATCGTGATAGATGCGCGTCCAGCCATGGGCCTGCCAGCCCCAGGCGATGACCCCGGCAGGAAGGCCATAGATCACGCTGGCGACCAGACTCCATCCGATCTCGCGCCGAATCTGGCCGGACGGAATGCGCATGGCACGTGGTGACCTGCGCGCGGTGAGCCAGGCAAAAATTCCGCTCGCGGCCAGATAGCGCACCGCGACGATGACCGTCATCGCGACAGCGGAAACCAGCGGTTCAGCCAGAACAGACATGACAGGGGCTATGCCAAGCCTTGCCCGCGCTTCCCAGCTTTTTTGGCCAGTCCTTTTGGCCTGGAATCGAAAAAACGGCTTTCGAATCTGAGGCCAAAAGCGCGCCTTGCAAGTGCGAAGGCACGCGCCTAGATAACCGGAACGATTCGGTCTGATTTGACCGTTCCCTTGGTTCATGGCGCGAGCGGTGCGATGCGATTGTCGAGCATGGCAGACTATGCGGTGGTGATGATGTGCGCGGCGGCGCGCCATTGCGGCTGCCATCGCGCCGACCGTTCCCTGCTTTCGGCCCAGCAGCTCGCCCACGAAACCGGCCTTCCGGCCCCCACTGTCCAGAAGCTGGTCAGCAAGATGTCGGCCGCCGGGCTGCTCAAGTCGGTGCGCGGGGCGCGCGGCGGGCTCAAGCTCGCCCGGCCCGCCGCCGCGATCAGCCTCGCGGACATCATCGAAGCTGTGGAAGGCCCGATTGCCATGGCCGCATGCAGCGGGCAGGGGCGCGGCGATTGCACGCTTGAGGGTGCCTGTTCGGTCCGGCCACACTGGCCTGCGGTGGACGCTGCCTTGCGGGGCGCTCTGTCCGGGGTGTCGCTGGTCCAGCTTGCCCGCCCCACATCCTCTACCCCCGTCTCCTCTCCCGGGGCTGCCGCGATGGTCGCCCCCGTACCTGCCGAGTTGCCTGCATGACCGACGAAACGATCAACGAAACCCCCGTTCGGGAGGACACCGTCAAGGATCAGGCCGCGCGCGAGGCTGCTGCCCGCGTGGCCGAGTACGAGCACGGCTGGGTCTCCGACATCGAGCAGGAATATGGCCCCAAGGGCCTCTCGGAAGACACCGTGCGCTTCATCTCGGCCAAGAAGGACGAGCCGGAGTGGATGCTCGAATGGCGCCTGAAGGCCTATCGCCACTGGCTGACCCTGCCCATGCCCGACTGGGCCAAGCTGAACATCCCGCCGATCGACTATCAAAACGCCTATTACTGGGCTGCGCCCAAGAAGAAGGACGGCCCCAAGTCGCTCGACGAGGTCGATCCCGAAATCCTGCGCGTCTATGAAAAGCTGGGCATTCCGCTGGCCGAGCAGGCGGTGCTGGCCGGTGTCGAGGGCGCGCGCAAGATCGCGGTCGATGCGGTGTTCGACAGCGTTTCGGTGGCCACCACCTTCCGCAAGGAACTGGAAGCCGCCGGCGTCATCTTCCGCTCGATCAGCGAGGCGATCCGCGAATATCCCGAACTGGTCCGGCGCTGGCTGGGCAAGGTCGTGCCGATGCACGACAACTTCTTTTCCGCGCTCAACTGCGCGGTCTTTTCCGACGGCACGTTTGTCTACATCCCCGAGGGCGTGCGCTGCCCGATGGAACTGTCGACCTATTTCCGCATCAACGCGGAAAACACCGGCCAGTTCGAACGCACGCTGATCGTCGCCGACAAGGGCGCCTATGTGTCCTACCTCGAAGGCTGCACCGCGCCCCAGCGCGACGAGAACCAGCTTCACGCGGCGGTCGTCGAACTGGTCGCGCTCGACGACGCGGAGATCAAGTATTCGACCGTCCAGAACTGGTATCCGGGCGACGCGGAAGGCAAGGGCGGCATCTACAACTTCGTGACCAAGCGCGCGCTGTGCCAGGGCGCGCGGTCCAAGGTCTCGTGGACGCAGGTGGAAACCGGCTCGGCGGTCACGTGGAAGTATCCGAGCTGCGTCCTCAACGGCGAGGATTCGGTCGGCGAGTTCTATTCGGTGGCCGTCACCAACAACTACCAGCAGGCCGACACCGGCACCAAGATGATCCACAACGGCAAGCGCAGCCGCTCGACCATCGTGTCGAAGGGGATCAGCGCGGGCCATTCGAACAACACCTATCGCGGCCTCGTGCGCGTGGCCCCGCAGGCCGAAGGCGTGCGCAACTTCACCCAGTGCGACAGCCTGCTGCTGGGCGGCGACTGCGGCGCGCACACGGTGCCCTATATCGAGGTGAAGAACCCCTCGGCGACCATCGAGCACGAAGCGACGACCAGCAAGATCAGCGACGACCAGCTGTTCTATGCGATGCAGCGCGGGCTCGATCAGGAACAGGCCGTGGCGCTGATCGTCAACGGCTTCGCCAAGGAAGTGCTCCAGCAGCTTCCGATGGAATTCGCGGTCGAGGCGCAAAAGCTGCTCGGCATCAGCCTCGAAGGGTCGGTCGGATGATTGTGCCGACACCCCCTGCTGCCACCCCATCCGGGCGCGCGCTTCACGGTGAAGACCGCGCCGCTTTTCTTGCCCCTTGCTCGACCGGGAACTGCCATGCTGACGATAAGTGACCTCTCCAACGAAATCGCCGGCAAGGCCATCCTCAAGGGTCTGTCGCTGACCATCAATCCGGGCGAGATCCACGCGATCATGGGCCCCAACGGCGCGGGCAAGTCGACGCTGGCCTATACCCTGGGCGGGCGTCCCGGCTATGACGTGACCGGCGGCTCTGTCGATTTCAACGGGCAGGACCTGCTCGCCATGGCCCCGCACGAACGCGCGGCAGCCGGGCTGTTCCTGGGCTTCCAGTACCCGGTCGAAATCCCCGGCGTGTCCAACGTCCAGTTCCTGCGCGAGGCGCTCAATGCCCAGCGCAAGCAGCGTGGGGAAGAGCCGCTCTCGGGCGGCGCGTTCCTCAAGCTCGCGCGCGAGAAGGCCGATCTTCTGCGCATGGACATGGACATGCTCAAGCGCCCGGTGAACGTGGGCTTTTCGGGCGGCGAGAAGAAGCGCGCCGAAATGGTCCAGATGGGCATCCTCGACCCCAAGCTGGCCATCCTCGACGAGACCGACTCGGGCCTCGACATCGACGCGCTGCGCATCTGCGGCGAAGGGATCAACGCGATCATGCGCCGCCCCGACAAGGCCGTGCTGCTGATCACCCACTACCAGCGCCTGCTCGACTACGTGAAGCCCGATTTCGTGCATGTTCTGGCCGGTGGCCGGATCGTCCGCTCGGGCGGGCCGGAACTCGCGCTCGAACTCGAACAGCATGGCTACGAGGCGGTCGCGTGACCACGGCGGCGCTCCTTCCCACACGCGCAGACGAGGCATTTCGCTATGCCGATCTGGCCGCGCTCGCCACGCTCTGGCCGCTGCCCACACAGACCGTGCGGGTGGCGGCCGGCCAGAGCGAGAGCCTCTCGGTCGTGCTGGCTGAACAGTGCCCGGCTGCGCGCGATCTGGTGATCGAACTGGAACCGGGCGCCAGCTTCGACTTGCGCCTGCTCAACGCCGGGCGCGCCTATGGCCGCATCGCGGTCAAGGTGCGGCTGGCCAGGGGCGCGCGCTTCCATCTGGGCGCCGCGCAACTGGCAGGCGGCGAACAGACCGCCGAGATCGTCACCGAAGTCGTCCATGCAGAGCCCGATGCGGTGTCGAGCCAGGTCGTCCGCTCGGTCCTCGCCGGGCACGCCACGGGCACCTATCTGGGCCGCGTGGTCGTCGATCGCGGGGCCGTGGGCACCGATGGCGAACAGTCGATCCGCGCCATGCTGCTCGACCGCACGGCGACGGCCAATGCCCGGCCCGAGCTGGAAATCTATGCCGATGACGTCAAGTGCGCGCATGGCTGCGCGGTGGGCGAACTCGACGCGATGGGCCTGTTCTATCTCGAATCGCGCGGGCTGCCCCCGGCAGAAGCCAAGAAGCTGATGCTTCAGGCCTTCATCGCACAGGCTTTCGTCGATGCGCCCGAAGAGGACGTGCTGACCCAGGCCGCGCTTCAGGCGCTGGGGGACCTGCTGTGAGCGAAACGCAACTCGCCCCGCTGACCGCTGCTGCCGACTGGCCGGGAATCACCGGCGCGGACGGCACGCGCTGGCACTATCTCGACACCGGCGCCACCGCGCAGAAGCCGCAGGCGGTGATCGACGCGGTCACCCGCGCCATCGGGGTCGACTACGCTACCGTCCATCGCGGCGTCTACACCCGCTCGGCAGAGATGACGCTGGCCTTCGAGGCTGCGCGCCGCAAGGTCGCGGGCCTGATCGGCGCCAATGAGGGCGAAATCGTGTTCACGCGCGGCGCGACCGAGGCGATCAACCTCGTCGCGCAGACCTGGGGTCTGGCCAATCTCAAGGCCGGTGACCGCGTGCTGCTCTCGACCCTCGAACACCATTCGAACATCGTGCCCTGGCAATTGCTGCGCGAGCGGACGGGCATCGAAATCGATGTCTGCCCGCTGACCGCCGATGGCCGGATCGACCTCGACGCGGCAGAGCGCATCCTGACCCCGGCGCACAAGCTGGTCGCCTTCGGCCATGTCTCGAACGTGCTCGGCTCGGTGCTCGATGCGCCGCGCGCGGTCGCGCTGGCCCATGGCGTGGGCGCGAAGATCCTGATCGACGGCTGTCAGGCAGTTCCCCGCCTCGCGCTCGACATGAAGGCGCTCGACGTCGATTTCTACGTGTTCTCGGGCCACAAGCTCTATGGGCCGACCGGCATCGGCGCGCTCTATGCCAAGGCCGACATCCTCGACGCGATGCCCCCGTGGCAGGGCGGCGGCGCGATGATCGACCGCGTGACGTTCGAGCGCACGACCTTCGCCCCCGCGCCCCAGCGGTTCGAGGCGGGCACCCCGGCCATTGTCGAGGCCATCGGCCTTGGCGTGGCGGTCGATTATGTGCAGGCCATTGGCTTGCCTGCGATCCATGCCCACGAAACCGCGCTCGTGCGCACCACGCGCGAGGCGCTGCGGTCGTTCAACGCGGTGCGCCTGTTCGGGCCGGAAGATGCCGCAGGGATCGTCAGCTTCACCCTCGAAGGGGTCCACCCCCACGATCTGGGCACGATTCTGGACGAGGAAGGCGTGGCCATCCGCGCCGGGCACCACTGCGCCCAGCCCCTGATGGAGCATCTGGGCGTGCCCGCCACGGCGCGTGCCAGCTTTGGCATCTACAGCGATGAAAGCGATGTCGCCGCCCTCGTGCGCGGCATCGAGCGAACCTTGAGGATCTTCGGATGACGGCCGATACCCCCCGCTTTACTGTCGAAGAAGTCGATGCGGTCGCAGCCCCCCGCCGCGCCCATGTCGACGACATTCCCGAGCCCAAGGATGAACCCGAAGCCCCGCGCCAGCGCGACTACCTCTCGGGCTTCCTCGCCGAAAAGCCGCAGGGGCAGGACCCCGGCGCGCCGGGCGGGGAAATCTACGAAGGCGTGATCGCCGCCCTGCGCGACATCTTCGACCCCGAAATCCCGGTCAATATCTACGACCTCGGGCTGATCTATGGCGTCGACGTGAGCGCGGACGGCCATGTCGCCGTGACGATGACGCTGACCACCCCGCATTGCCCGGTGGCCGAATCGATGCCGGGCGAAGTCGAACTGCGCGTGGGCGCGGTGCCCGGCGTGCGCGATGCCGAAGTCAGCCTCGTCTGGGATCCGCCGTGGGACCCTCAGAAGATGAGCGATGATGCCAAGCTCGAACTCGGGATGCTCTGAGCCATGACCGCAACCACCACCCGCACCCGCGCGCGCCCCGCCGCGGTGATCCTCACCCCCTCGGCGGAAAACCGCATCGCCACCCTGATGGCGAGCGCGCCTGAAGGGGCCATCGGGGTCAAGCTCTCGACCCCGCGCCGGGGCTGCTCGGGGCTGGCCTATTCGGTCGACTATGTCGATGCGGCCAACCCGATGGACGAGAAGATCGAGACGCCGGGCGGCACGTTCTTCATCGACGGGGCCTCGGTGCTCTACCTCGTGGGCAGCACGATGGACTGGGTGGAAGACGACTTCCAGGCCGGTTTCGTGTTCCAGAACCCCAATGCCAAGGGCAGTTGCGGCTGCGGCGAGAGCTTCACCGTCTGAAAACCGGGCCAGACGGAATTGGGCATTGGCCGGAATTGGGCATTGGCCAATTCCGGCTCGCCGTCGGCCTGATCTTCCTCCACACCGGCCCGCGCTGATGAGAGGAGACAGGACTTGATCGACGATTCGCGCCCGTTGCGCTCGGTGCTCTACATGCCGGCCAGCAATGCCCGCGCCCTGGCCAAGGCCCGCAGCCTCGATTGCGATGCCATCATCCTCGATCTCGAAGATGCCGTCGCCCCCGATCTCAAGGCACAGGCCCGCGCCGAACTGGCCGCCCAGATCCGCACCGGCGGCTTTGGCCATCGCCGCCTGATCTCCCGGATCAATGGCATGGACACCCCCTGGGGCGAAGCCGATCTGGCCGCGCTGGCCGATAGCCCCCCGGAACAGGAACCGGAGGCCATTCTCGTCCCCAAGGTCAGCGATGCTGCCGATATTGCCGCGCTGTCGGGCGCGATGGACCGGCTCGGCTATCGGCCATCGGTCGGGCTCTGGGCGATGATCGAGACCCCGCGCGCCGTGCTCGGGATCGAGCGAATCGCCGACATGGCCGGTTCGACGCGCCTGTCGGGCTTCGTGCTCGGCCTCAACGATCTGGCCAAGGATACCGGCATGGCGCAGGAACCGGGCCGCGCCTCCTTCGTGCCGGTGCTGGTCGCCGCCGTGCTGGCCGCGCGCGCCAATGGCCTCGTCGTGATCGACGGCGTGTGCAACGTGATCGACGATTCCGCCCTGCTGGAGGCCGAATGCACACAGGCCCGCGCCTTCGGGTTCGACGGCAAGACCCTGATCCATCCGGCGCAACTGGCTGTCACCAATGCCGTTTTCGCGCCTTCGCCACAGGATGTGGCCCAGGCGCAGGCCATCGTGGCCGCCTTTGCCGATCCGGCCAATGCCGGGCAGGGCGCCTTGCGCGTGAACGGGCGGATGGTCGAACGGCTCCACCGCGACATGGCCGAGAAGACTCTGGCCAAGGCCCGCGCGATTGCCGAACGCGCCGCATAGCGCGAAAATCATGGGAGAATTCCAAAGGCGCGACTTAATGGCTTCTTCACCATGTTGCGCCAGAAGGAACCCTTGAGGCAGTGGCATCGAGGGACCGGCCATGGATGGCATGCGCGACTATGTCGGACAGGAAACGCGTGATCGCGACGCATTCGAAGCCGCTTACGGGGCCAGTCCGGGATTCGACGGCGACGATACGCCCCCGCCGGTTCTCGAAACCGACGAACGCCGCATGCAGGTGCGCGCCTACAATTTCTGGGCGAGCATGCTGGGGACAACCCCGTTCCCGCTGGTAAAGCCGCTGCTCGACGGCCATTGGCCCGCCTTTGCCGATCATTCGGTGCTGCTCCATTTCGATGCCGGACTCGATGATCCGGCCATCGCCTATGTCGGCGAACACCTGCTCCACGATTGCGAGGCGCCGCACACGATCCTGCGCCTCAACCAGGTGCCGGGCCGCTCGATTCTCTCGCGGATCACCGATCACTATCTCCAGATCGTCGCCAACGAGGCCCCGATCGGCTTCGAGGCCGAATTCACCAACCAGCGCGACCGCACGATCCTCTATCGCGGCATCCTGCTGCCGTTTTCCTCCGACGGCACCCGGCTCGACTATATCTATGGCGTGATCAACTGGAAGGAACTGGCCGATCAGGCCACGACCGACGGGATCATGGCCGAAATCGGCCAGTTGCTGAGCGCCAAGAAGCCGCGCCGCAAGGAACCCCGCATCGATCCGGTCGAGGCAGGCCATCTGTCCGGCCCCCTGTCCAGCCATGTGCCGCCCGCGATGCCCAATCCGGTTTTCGCGGCCAATTCCAGCCTCCCACACTCTGGCCTCCCACACTCCGGCCTTCCCCATTGGGCCGATGGCCCGGCACGCGGAAGGGACGCGCCCACGCTCGATCTCGATCCCGGCCTTGCGATCCCCGAACTCGATCTGGCCGATCTGGATATCGAGATCCTGCCCGCGCTCGAAACGTTTGATGACACATCATTCGGGAATACCGGGTTTGGAAATACCGGCCTGACAGAAGGGCTGGCCGAACCCGAACCCGACAGTCTGGCCGACTGGCTGGCCTGCGCACGCGAAATGGCCGAACTGGCGCTGGGCAGCGAGGATCGCACCCGGCAGGCGCTCTATGCCGCGATTGGCCGGGCCTGGGATTTCGCCCTCGCCGCCGAGGCCGAGCCCGAGGACTTCGCCGAAATGCTCGCCGATGCCGGTTTGACCATGCAGGCGCGCGCGCCGCTGATCCCGGTGGTCAAGCTCGTCTTCGGGGCCAGCTACGACAAGACCCGGCTGACCGAATATGCCACGGCGCTGGCCCATGCCCACCGCATCGGCCTCTCGCGCGGGGAACTGGGCCAGTTTCTGGGCCAGACGCCGGGCGGGCTCAAGGGCGTGGTCGCCGCCGAGCGGCGCCTGCGCCGGGCCGAGGAAGGGACCGCGCGGACCGATCCGCGCGCCGCGCTCGAAGCCGGCTTGCGCACCCTGCCGATCCGCAGCCTCGACGATCTGCCCGAAACCGGCCGCGAATTCACGCTGGTCATGGTGCGCCGCCTGCCCGAAGGCGGGCTGGCCGTGCTGGGCGAAGTGCTCGACGACGAAACCCTGCTCGAACGGGCAGCGCGCCGCCTGATTCCCTGACAATCCCCTGACTTTCATCAAAAAACACACAGGCTATCCACAGCCTGTGCACCGCGCGGCAAGAGGGCCTCGCCCCCCCGCGCCGTGCCTTTGTCTGCCCTGCAACTGACCGCGAAGCCGTTGACGCCTCGGTCCCCCCTCCATAGGAGCCGAGGCTGAAAGGCGGGACAGGTTCTTGAGCAGGCGCAAGCTGAACGTATTGCTGGATCGTGGGGCCGTGCTGTTCATCGGCATTGCCGTGGGCACGGTGCTGGGTGTTTCCTTTGCGACCGGCGGCAAGCCCCTGTCGGTCTTGCCTTCGGTGCTGACAGGCGGCGATAGCGCGGCCCTGCCCGATGAAGGCGGCGATGAAGGTGGTGCGCCCATGCCGGCCCATGCCGCGGGCAAGACGGGGGCGGACAAGACGGGCGCAGGGGCCAAGACCGTCCCGCTGCCCGGCCTCGTTCCGGGATGCAGCGGCAGCTTCCCCCATGGCGCGCGGATCGACGCGGCGATCGCGTCGGGGCGGCCCATCCACATCGGCGTGTTCGGGGATTCGTTTGGTGACGGGGTCTGGAGCGCGACCAACCAGGCCTTCCGCCACCATCCCGAAGTCAAGGTCCACCAGTTCAGCCACGAAGGCACCGGGTTCACCCGCTATCGCACGCAGAACCTGCTCGACGATGCGCGCGCGCGGCTGGCCGGGCAGCCCATCGACCTCGCGCTGATCAGCATCGGCGCCAACGATACGCAGGGCCTCTTCGTCGATGGCCATGCCGCCCCCTACATGAGCGAGGCGTGGAAAACCGTGATCGGCGAGCGCGCCCGCGCGCTGGTCCAGATGCTGCAACAGCGCGGGGTGGCCGTCGGCTGGGTCGGCCTGCCGCGCATGCGCGACGCGGACTACGACCGCGACATTCAGGCCATGAACCGCTTCTTCGCCAAAGTGACCTGTCCGTTGGGCGTGCCGTTCGCCAATTCGGTGCCGCGCACCGAAGATAGCCAGCACCGCTTCTCCCTGCGGCTGGTCGATCCGGCCACCGGCAAGGATTATCTGGCCCGCGCCAACGACGGCAAGCACATGACCTTCCATGGGTATGAGGTCATCACCGCGCCGCTGGTCCGCCCGGTCCTCGCCCTGCTGGAAGGCCCGAGGGCACAGGGACCGGCGCCCTTGCCCGCTTCTGTCCCCGTGCCCAAGCCGCCCGTACCCAAGCCGGTCGAGCCGCTCCTTGTCCACAAGCCCCGCCCGCCCAGGCCGCATCTCGACGAAGCGCCGGGCAATGGCCCTGCCAAGGACAAGCAAACACCCGAAAACAAGGCGGCAAAGCCGTCTCCACCGGTTGCCCCGCCTTCGTCCACAGCCTTGCCCACGGAAAAGTCGACAGGTTTGTCCACAAGTCCGGCCCATACTCCCGCCGCATCCCACACCGAAATGCCCTCACGCGGAGGAAAAGGCCAATGACCGCCACCCGCCTGCTTGCTCCGGTTTTGGTCCCGCTTCTGGCGGCTCTGGCCCTGCTCGCCCCGCCTGAACCGGCGATGGCGCAGGATGCGCCTGCTGCGGCGTCTGCGCCCCCTCTCGTGGCGCCCCCTCTCGTAGCGCCCGCAGTGCCCGCGCCCGCGCCGGTTCCGGGGCAATTGTCGAATGCGCGGGTTCTCGCGCCGTTTCTGGCGCAACTGGCCGCAGGCACCAAAGTGGCCGCCCCCAAAGTGCTGTCCATCCTCCAGATCGGCGACAGCCACACGGCGGGCGACATGGTGAGCCAGGGCCTGCGTCAGGCGCTTCAGATCCGGCTGGGGCAGGGCGGGCGCGGGATGATGCCCGCCGGAAAACCCTATCAGGGTTACCTGAGTTGGGGCGTCACCGCACGGCAGAGCCCGGAATGGCAGGGCAATGCCCTGTTCGGCCCCCAGCGCCACGCCGATGGCGCGCTGCTCGGCTTTTCGGGCTTCACCCAGACGACGAGCACGCCCGGCGCGACGATGAGCCTGACCGCCGACAGCCCGGCTACGCGCTTCACCCGCTTCACCCTGTGCGGGCTCACCGGCCCCAGCGCGGGCGGGGTCAGCGTGACGTTCGACGGCGTTCCGGCCGAGCCGATCCAGTTTGCCGCGCCCTCGACAGGGGCGGCCTGTTTCGTGCGGGTTTCGCCCGTTCCGGTCGGTCAGGTCGTGCTGTCGACGCTCGACACCGGCACCGTCAGCCTGACCGCGTGGGAAACCCGCACGGGCGCAAACGGGGCCATCGTGGCCAATCTGGGCGTGGTCGGCGCGCGGGTCATGCATCTGGCGCGGGCCGACGATGCCGTCGCCGGGGCCGAGATCGCCGCCGCACGGCCCGATCTGGTCATTCTGGCCTTCGGCACGAACGAAGGCTTCGACCCCGCGCTCAAGCTCGACGAGACCGAGGCGATGATGCGCAGCGCGGTGGCGCGGGTGCGCGCGATGGCCGGGTCTGCGGTGCCGATCCTGCTGATGGGCCCGCCTGACGCGGGCAGCAACCGCCCCGTCGTCGCCCAGCCCGAGCGCCCCGAAACGGTCGCCTGTGCGAATGGGTGGGCGATACCGGGCCATCTGGCGCAAGTGCGCAAGCTCGAACAGAGGCTGGCCACCACGCTGGGGCTGGCCTTCTGGGACTGGCAGGGCGCGATGGGCGGCCCCTGCACGACGATGGCCTGGACCGCCGCCGGGCTGCAACGGGGCGATCATGTCCACTTCACGCGCGAAGGCGGGCGGCTGATCGGGGAAAGTCTGGCGGCAGATCTGTTTGCCGCTGCTGATGCCAGTGCTGGCGCCCATGCTCGCGCCAACCCCGCTCCGGCGCACTGAAGGCCGGCACGGTGCTTTTTCCCACGCTTCCCTTCCACGTCTTCTTTCTGGTCGTCTTCGCGCTCAACCGGGCTCTGGCGCGCGTGCGCGGGGCCAATGGGCGCGAATGGCGGGCGATCATGCTGCTGGTCGCCTCGTGGCTGTTCTATGGCCTGTGGGAACCGCGCGCGGTGGCGCTGCTGATCGGCAGTTCGCTGGGCAACTGGTTCCTCGCCCGGCGCATTGCGACAAGCCTGAAGCACGAGCGGCGGGGGAGCGCCAAGGGCTGGCTGTGGCTGGCCATCGCGGGCAACCTCGCGCTGCTCGGCTGGTTCAAATATGCCAATTTCTTTGCCCAGCAAGCTGCCGCGCTGGCCGAGCATCTGGGCATGCCCGATGCGGTGCCCGCGCTCGACGTGATCCTGCCGGTGGGGATCTCGTTCTTCACGTTCCAGGGCATGAGCTATGTGATCGACGTGTTCAACGGCCGCACCCGGCCCGCGCGCCTGCTCGACCTGACCGTGCTGATGAGCTTTTTCCCCCATCTCGTGGCCGGGCCCATCGTGCGGCCCAGCCACCTGCTGCCCCAGTTGCGCCACGCGCCCCGGCTGGGCCGACAGGAAGCGGCGGCCTGCCTGCTCCTGATCCTGTGGGGCACGATCAAGAAGGCGGTGATCGCCAGTGATCTTTCGATCTATCTGGTCGATCCGGTCTTTTCCGATCCGTCCAGCCATTCGAGCCTCGACCTGCTGATCGCGGCCTATGGCTATGCGGTGCAGATCTATTGCGACTTTTCGGCCTATACCGACATGGCAATCGGGCTGGCCGGGCTGCTCGGCTTCCGGTTCCCGCGCAATTTCGACCAGCCCTATCGCGCGCCGAGCCTTCAGGACTTCTGGCGCCGCTGGCACATCAGCCTGTCGAGCTGGCTGCGCGACTATCTCTATATCGGCGCGTTTGGCGGCTCGCGTCAGGCGCTGTGGCGGACCTGCCTCGCGCTGCTGGGCACGATGGTTCTGGGCGGGCTGTGGCACGGGGCGAGCTGGAATTTCGTGATCTGGGGCGCGCTCCATGGCACGGTGCTGGTGGCCGAACGGCTGTGGCAGCAGGTGCGGCCCGAAGGCTGGCCCGTGCTGCCCCGCTGGCTGGGGGTGGTGATCACCTTCCACATCGTGGCGCTGGGCTGGATCTTCTTCCGCTGCACCGAGTTTTCGGGTGCGCTGGCCTATCTGCGCGGGATGGCAGCAATGTCTGGAGGCACCACGCAGGCCACGCCCTGGCTGCTCGGCCTGATCGCTTTGGGCATGGCCTGCCATTTCGGGCCCCGGCTGGCGGTCCAGCATCTGGCGCGCCAGCTCGGACGGCTGCCCGGCTGGACGGTGGGCCTGCTCGGCGCCTTCGTGCTGCTGGTGATCGAAGGCTTTCGCGGACAGGGCATGGCCCCGTTCATCTACTTCCAGTTCTGAGCTGAAGGGGGCACGTCTTGCGCAAAAAGAAACAGCCCATGGATGCCGACGGCCTGCCTTGGGGAGAGTCGCCGATCGACTTGGCAGGCGAGGCCGATGCCACGCTCCAGACCGGCTGGCGCTGGACATGGGGCCTGCTGGGCGCCAGCAGCGTGGCGCTGGTCCTGTTCAATTCCCACGCGCTGGCCAACTGGGCCGATCAATTGCCGCCCAGCGCGCTGGTTGCCCCCATCGTCACGGCGGCGGATGCCTGGCACGAGCAAGCGGGCAGGCTCGGTCTCAACACCGTGGTCGATACCGTGGCCGACTGGGCCAAGGCGCTGCGGAAGCAGTGAGCGCGGCGGCAGGGCCATTGCGCCCCGCTGCCAAAGCATTTTCAGCGGTAAAAGACGTGCCCGCCAATGGCGGCAAGGCGGGTCTTGCCCCAGCGCGGCGAAACGCGCGCCGCGTGGAAGAACAGCGCACCTTCGACCGGGCTTTTCCAGCTTCCCTGATCGGCGATCTGGGCGATGCGGGCGGCGTTGGCCCAATAGCGGCTGGTGTGGCTGATCGCGGGCATCATGTGGCCGTGCACGAACGAGAACTGCGAAGGCTGGTAGACCACCCCGCAATAGGACGAAGGATAGCGGCCCGAATGGCTGCGGGCCACGATCACGCGGGCCACGGCCAGTTGCCCGGCGAGGCTTTCGCTCTTGGATTCAAAATAGACCGCGCCAGCCAGACATTCCAGTTCGGGCGAGAGCGAGGCGGGCAGGGGGGTCGCCTCGACAAGGTCGGCCAGCGAGGCCGGGGCGCCAGCGGGCGCTTGCGGTGCGAAAGCGGCAAGAGCAGCCGATTGCGGCGCAGAAGCCGAAATCGCCCCGTTGGCGGGGCCTTCGGGCACCGCCACCATCAGGTCCTGCGGGCCAGCCTTGCTGATGCCATTGCTGGCGATGACATGAACGGTATCCTCGGCCTGTACGGCGGAAACGCCGCACAACGCTGCAAACGCGATGATGCCATAGACCGCCTTGCGGACGGCACCGGACACGCGGGCAACGTGAAAAGGAACGATCATCTACCATCTTGCATTGGGCGGTGATCGGCCAGCCACGGCGTGCAAACCCCGAAATCCGGCACAAGCCGGACAAGGGCCGCAAGGGCCATGGCGGAAAACCCCCGTCTGCGTGCAGCGCCTCCAAACCCCATGCCAAGCGGCGCTGCCTGCGCATTTGCGATGGATTGCGGGATTATCCACAGGCCGGGGGGAGTCAATCGAGGGTCGGTCCGTTCCCGACGAAGTGTTTCTGGTTCGCGACAGTCAGTTCAAGCAGCCAGAGATCGGGGTCCCGCGCGGTTCGGCGGGCCAGATAATCCTCAAAATCCTGTTTATTTTCAGATACCTGTTTTTTCGTACAGGTCCACGGACGGCTGCCGTCGGGCTGGGGCAGGCGCTCCCACAGGCTGGCCAGATCCTCGCCAGGCTGCTGATTTTCGAGGAAAACGAGGGCAATGGTCCCGGCATCGGGATCGCCCTTGTGGAGGACCATCGCAAAGCCGCCTTCGGCCTGGGCCTGACGGATCAGCGCCGAAGCCTCAAGCCGGGCGGGAAGGCGGGGTTCGTCCGGAATGCGCGCCTCCGGGCCGAAAGGCTCAGGCCGCGTCGCGGTCGATGACGTTGACAAGCACGCCGTAGAGCGCGTCGGCATCGGGCGCGCTGCTGAGGCGCTGGTGCATGCGATCATCGCGCATCAGGCGGCTGATCGCGGCCAGCGCCTGAAGATGGACGGCGCCGGCCTGTTCGGGCGAAAGCAGGCCGAATACGCAATCGACCGGCATGCCATCGGCAGCCTCGAAATCGACCGGCTCTTCAAGACGGAAAAACGCCGCCACCGGGCGGGCGAGATGTTCGAGACGGGCGTGGGGGATGGCAACGCCACGGCCGAAGCCGGTGCTGCCCAGGCTCTCGCGTTCCTCGATCCGCTCCTGCACATGATCGCGATCGAGCTGGTAGACGCTGGCAAAGCAATCAGCCAGCGCATCGAGAATCTGCGCTTTGGATTCGGCGCGGATCACCCGTACCGCCTGGGGATCAATGGTAAAAAGTGTGGTCATGAAAGGAAAATTGCCACAGCCAGTGCAGAGCTACACTCAAGATGCCGGCGCAATGCGCCCTATTCTCGTCCTATGCAAGCGCCGAATTGTATGACTTCCCATGCGGGGACACCTCTCCCCGCATGGGAAATCCTCAGATATGCACGCGATTATGCGCCAGCCGGTTCGACCCAGCCAATCGAGCCATCGCCACGGCGATAGACCATGTTGTGAACCCCCGTGCCCGCGTTCTTGAACAGCAAGGCATTGGTGTTGCGCAGATCGAGCATGATCACCGCATCCGAGACGGTGGCGGTGGGCACATCGACCCTCGTTTCGGCGATCACCAGCGGGGCGTCGGCGGCGGGTTCCTCGTGCTCCTCGGCCGTTTCCTCGACGAGGAACACGGTATAGGCGGCCTCTTCGGAGCGGCGCGCGAAATCGGCCCCTTCGGAATGGGCCTTGATCCGGCGCTTGTAGCGGCGCAGCTGCTTGTCGATCTTTTCAGCCGACTGGTCGAGCGCCAGATGCGCATCCTGCGCCACGCCGCTGCCCTTGAGAATCAACCCCTGCGTCACATGGGTGACAATATCGCAGCGAAAGCCACCGTGGGGCGCCTTGCCCAAAGTGACCTGCGAGGAAAGCGCGCGGGAGAAGTACTTGTCGACGATACCCGAAAGCCGATCAGCCGCGTGGGCTTCGAAGGCGGCGCCGGTCTCGACCTGATGTCCCGAAACGCGAATGTCCATGGGTCTTCTCTCCTTCTTGTGCCCGCTCCCGTTCGCCGGCCCCCGTGGCGGCCCGACAGGAGGGGCCGCCGCGAAGGTCAGCGCGACCAGAGCGGGTTGGTAAAGCCCGCCATGAACTGGGCATGGCGAGCCAATTCCGCCTCGCTGGCCGCATGGGGCCGAGGCTCGCGGAAAACGCGGGTGATGCTGGCCTCCCTGGCCGAAGCCAGCGCCGCCCCATCACCCGAGGCACCGGCCACCACACCTGAAACAGCGGCAGCGGCATCCTGCCCCGCCAGTTCCAGGCCGATCTGCCGGCCCCCCATCAATTCGACATAGAGTTGCGCCAGAAGCTCGGCGTCAAGCAAGGCGCCATGCTTCGTGCGGTGGCTGCGGTCGATGCCATAGCGGCTGCACAGCGCATCGAGGCTGAGCTTGGCGCCCGGATGCTTGCGCCGCGCGATGGCCACCGTATCGACCATGCGGTCACGGCTGACCTCGGGCAACCCGCAACGGGTCAGTTCGGCATTGATAAAGCCGAAGTCGAACCCGGCATTGTGCGCAACCATCGGCGCATCGCCGATGAAGGCAAGGAACTCGGCCGCACCGGCGGCAAACTTGGGCTTGTCCGACAGGAACGCGGCAGACAGGCCATGAACGGCCTCGGCCTCGGCGGGCATGTCCCGCTCGGGATCGAAATAGGCATGGTAGGTAGCCCCGGTGGCGACCCGGTTGACCATCTCGACACAGCCGAGTTCAACCAGCCGATCACCGCCTTGCGGATCGAGTCCCGTCGTTTCGGTATCGAAGACGATCTCACGCATGCACTTTACTTGGACCTGCCCGAAGGGGCTGGCAAGAGGCCCGGGCCATCAAGTCCGGGGGTTTTTTTCGCGCAGACGCGCCACGAGGGCCTTAACCATGTTTCGCGTCTGTTCCAGCGTGCCGCCCGTATCGATCCAGTGATCGGCGCGGGCCCGTTTTTCCGCGTCAGGCATCTGGAGGGAAAGGATATTGGCAAACTTTTCAGGCGTCATGCCGGGGCGGGCGAGCACCCGCGCGCGCTGAACCTGCGCCGGCGCGGAAACGACCGCCACCGCATCGAGCGCGCGCTCGTGCCCTTTTTCAAAGAGCAGGGGGATGTCGAAAACGACCAGCGGCTGCGCGCCATGCTCGATCAGGAACGACTCGCGCGCACGGGTCAGGGCCGGGTGGACGATGCCCTCAAGCCGGGCGAGGGCCTGCGCATCGCCGAAGACCAGTTCGCCCAGCCGGGCCCGGTTCACCCCTTCGGGCCCGGTCGTGCCGGGGAAGGCCGCCTCGATCGCGGGCAGCAGCGCGCCGCCCGGCCCCTGAAGCGCGCGCACTTGTGCATCGGCATCACAGACCGGCACGCCTTCCTCGCGCAGCATTTCGGCCACGGTCGACTTGCCCATGCCGATCGACCCGGTCAGCCCCAGCAGAAACGGCCTGCTCATGCGCTCATGCCCCGATGCGCGCGCGCAAGGCCAGATCCGCCTCTCCACGCGGCGGAACGACCCCGAAGAAGCGACGGAACGCATAATCGGCCTGGCCGATCAGCATCGAGAGGCCATCGATGGTCTCGAAGCCGGCAGCCTTCGCCTGCGCCAGCAGCGGCGTTTCGAGAGGGTGGGTGACGATGTCGTAGAACACCGCGCCGGGCGGCGTGTGGCTGAGGTCGTAACGCAGGGGCGGCTGCCCCTCCATGCCCAGCAGCGAGGCATTGACGATCAGGTCAAGGCAATCGGCGCGATCATCGAATTCGAAATCGGTCGGATCGGCGAAATGGGCAATATCGACCGCGTGATGATCGGTGCCGCGCGCCAGTTCGTCGAGCAGGGCCTGTGCCTTGGCCGGATTGCGCCCGGCCAGGACCAGCACGAAGCCCGCCTCCGACAGCGCCACCACGATGGCCCGCGCAGCCCCCCCGGTGCCCATGATCCGCGCCATGCGGAAATAGTGCTTTTGCGCAAGGCGGCCTTCGAGCGGTTCGAGAAAACCGGGAACGTCGGTGTTGTAGCCGACCAGTTGCCCGTCCTCGGGAACCACCGTGTTGACCGCGCCCACGCGCGCGGCGAGCGGATCGAGCCGGTCGACCAGCCGGGCAATCGCCTGCTTGTGCGGCATCGTCACGTTGCAGCCGCGCCAGACCGGATCGGCGCGGCGGGTGGCCAGATAATCGGCCAGACCTTCGGCTGTGACATGGGCATGGCGATAGTCTGCCGCGATCCCCAGCTTTTCGAGCCAGAAATTGTGGATCGTGGGCGACTTGGACTGGATGATCGGATCGCCGATCACTTCGGCATAGGCCCCGGCGGGGAGAGATACGGGAAGGGTGCTCATGCCGCCAGCTCCCCTTGCGCGCGCAGGGCGCCCAGCAGGGCCAGCAGCGGCATGCCCAGCACGGTGAAGTGACTGCCCTCGATGGTCTCGAACAGTTGCACGCCCAGCGCCTCGATCCGGAACACCCCCACGCAGCCCGAAACGGCGGGCCACTCCCTGTCGAGATAGCTGTCGATAAAGCTGTCGGAAAGGCGGCGAACCCTGAGCGTTGCGGTCTCGGTGTGGCGCCACACGGCCATGCCATCGCGCATCAGCACAGCAGCGCTGTGGAGCAGCATGGTCTGGCCCGAGAAGAACCGCAGATGCGCGGCGGCCTCCTCGCGGCTGGCGGGCTTGTCGAACGAACGGCCACAGACCTCGACCAGCGAATCCCCGCCCAGCACCAGCCGTCCGGGCATCATCGCACTGACCGCCAGCGCCTTGGCCTCGGCCAGGATCAGCGCCACTTCGCCGCCCGGAATGCCGATCAGCTCGCGCTTGATCGCGCCTTCATCCACATCGGCGGCAAGCGCCTCGTAAGCGACGCCTGCCGCGTCGAGCATGGCCTTGCGCGAGGCACTTTGCGAAGCAAGAACAATCATAGAGCCTTCAATCCCGGATTCGACGAACCAGCAGCCTTGCGCTCGTTGTAGAGGTTGATGATGGCCGCAGCGGTCTCCTCGATGGATCGGCGCGAAACGTCAATCACCGGCCAGCCGTTGTCGGCGAACATGCGCCGGGCATATTGCACCTCGCGGGTGACATGGTCGTTGTCCACATAGGCAGTCTCAGGCGCCTGGTTGAGCGAAAGCAGGCGGTTGCGGCGTACCGCGATCAGCCGCTCGGGGCTGGTGGTCAGCCCCACCACCAGCGGCCGCCGCACGGTATAGAGCGAGGGCGGCGGCGGGCTTTCCACCACGATCGGGATGTTGGCGACCTTGTAGCCACGGTTGGCCAGATAGATCGAGGTCGGCGTCTTGGAGCTGCGCGAAACGCCCGCGAGCAGCATGTCGGCCTCTTCCCAGTTTTCCCAGCCTACCCCGTCGTCGTGGGCGATGGTGAACTGGATCGCGTCGACGCGCTGGAAATAGGCCTCGTCCATCATGTGCTGGCGTCCGGGGCGCCCGCGCGCCTCCTGCCCCAGTTGCTGTTCGAGCGCATTGGTCACCGCATCGAGCGCGGCCACGCAAGGCAGGCCGAGCGTGGCGCAGCGCTGTTCGAGCCGGTCGCGCGTCTCGGTATTGACGAGGGTAAACAGCACCAGCCCCGGATTGGCCGAGATTTCCCCAAGGATGCGGTCGAGGTGCTGCTGCGAACGGACCATGGGCCAGAAATGGCGGACAACATCGGCGTCCTCGAACTGAGCGAGCGCCGCTTTGGCTATCATTTCAAGAGTTTCACCGGTCGAGTCGGAAAGCAGATGGAGATGCAGCCGTGCCATGGGGCCTCTTTTGTGCACTGCGGAAAATACGCCCTTTCCCGATGGACGGCGTAACCCTGTGGAAAGGGGGACGATAAACCACGGGACGAAACCGACGACAAGTTTGGAGGCCGGATTCACCCCCACAGCGAGTCCTTCCCACCGGGAGTCTCCCACATGGGGACAGAGATTCCCACAGGCTGTGGGAATCGAGGAGAAGTTTACCTTGCTCCCGGAGTCATCAGGATTCGACCCCCATGAATTTTGTGGAGCATTCGGGACAAATCGGGCAGAGCCTCGCAATCCCCGGTTTCCACAGCCCCAACATCACCTGAATCCATTTTAATAAGAATCTATTTTTTTGATTGGATTGGACAAACCTCGCGATGCCCGGCCCCATTCTCGAAACGCTCAAGGGCGTGAACCTTTCCCGTCGTCCAGTCTGGCTCATGCGTCAGGCCGGGCGCTATCTTCCCGAATATCGCGCCTTGCGGGCCGAAAAGGGCGGCTTCCTCGAACTCGTCTATGATTCCGAAGCGGCTGCCGAGATCACCATCCAGCCGATCCGGCGCTTTGGCTTTGATGGCGCGATCCTGTTCTCCGACATCCTGATCGTGCCTTATGCGATGGGTCAGGATCTGGCGTTTCTGGCTGGCGAGGGTCCGCGCCTCTCGCCCCGGCTCGTCGATACCGCGCTCAGTGCCCTCCAGGCCGTGCCAGAGCGCCTTGCGCCGATCTATGCCACCGTGGAGCGGGTGAAGGCCCAGATCGGCCCTGAGACGACCCTGCTGGGCTTTGCGGGCAGTCCGTGGACCGTGGCGACCTACATGGTCGCGGGCGAGGGCAGCCGCGACCATCACGAAACGCGCGCCTATGCCTATCGCGATCCGCAGGCGTTCCAGGCGATCATCGATGCCATCGTTGCGGTGACCATCGATTATCTGGCCGGGCAGGTCGAAGCCGGGGCCGAGGCGCTCCAGCTTTTCGACAGCTGGGCAGGCAGCCTCGCCCCGCGCGAATTCGAACGCTGGGTCATTGCTCCCAACCAGAAGATCGCCGCCGCGATTCAGGCGCGCTATCCCCATGTCCCGGTGATCGGCTTCCCCAAGGGCGCGGGCGAGAAACTGGCCGCCTATGCCCGCGAAACGGGCGTGAACGCGGTCGGCGTGGACGAGACCATCGACCCCGTGTGGGCCGCGCGCGAACTGCCCGAGGGCATGCCGGTTCAGGGCAATCTCGATCCGCTGCTGCTGCTTTCGGGCGGCGCGGAACTCGAAACCCAGACCCTGCGCGTGCTCGAAGCCTTCGCCGGGCGCCCGCATGTGTTCAATCTGGGCCATGGCATCGGCCAGTTCACCCCGATCGCCCATGTCGAACAGCTCCTCGCCACCGTGCGTGGCTGGAGCCGGGGCTGATCCTGCCGGGAAAGCAGGGCTGGGGAGGGCCCCGGATCATGTCCGGGGCCCTCCGCCACCACGCGGCGCGGCCCATTTCCCCCTGAGACACCATGGTCCCTTTGCACGGGGCCCTAAGACGGTTACCCGTGCAACCATGACCACGCTGAAGCTCACGCTCGCAGCGCTGGCGCTCACGGCGGCGCCGGCAGCTTTCGCCCAATCTTCCCGTCCCGCGATGACCGCGCAGGATCTCGTCACGCTCCCGCGCATGGGATCGGTCGCCGTTTCGCCTGATGGCCATCTCGCGGTCTATGCGCTGACCACAAGCAATCCACAGACTTATAAACGGTCGACAGCGCTGTGGCTGCTGCCGCTGGGCGACAAAAATGCCCGGCCTGTCAGGCTCGACTGGAGCAGCGATGCAAGCGACCCGGCGTTTTCCCCCGATGGCCGCCTGTGGTTCCTGTCGGACAAGGGATCTTCCACTAGCCAGGTCTGGTCGGTCCTCCCCGGCGCCGATGGCAGCGCGGGCGGGCCGATCCAGGCCACCGGGTTTGCCGCCGAAGTGGCCGGCTTCAAGCTCTCGCCCGATGGGCAGAAACTGGCGGTCTGGGGCGAAGTGGCCCGCGCCTGCGCCACGTTCGGCGGCTGCACCGATCTTCCCCATGGCGACGGCGACCAGAGCCTGCCGGGGCCGGGCACCGGACGCCACTACACCGACGGCGTGGGCTTCGTGCGCCACTGGGACACCTGGCAGACGCCGGGCGTCTACAGCCGCGTCTTTGCCTATGCCCTGCGCGGCGGGCAGGCCGATCCGGCCACGGGGCACGCGCTCGATGGCGATCCGGCCCACGGTGGCTTTACCGGCAACAGCCCGTCCAAGCCCTTTGGCGATGGCGGCGAACTGGCGTGGAGCGCGGATTCGAAGGCCGTGATCCTTGCCGCGCGGCAGGCCGACCGTCACGAGCCGACTTCGACCAACCTCGACCTGTGGTGGTCCCCCATCGATGGCAGCGCCCCGCGCAACCTGACGTCAGCCAACCACGCCACCGACACCAGCCCCGCGCTTTCGCCCGATGGCCGCTGGCTGGCCTGGGCGGCCATGGCCCGTCCCGGCTATGAAAGCGACCGGCTGGTTATCCAGTTGATGGACCTTGCGACCGGCACCGTGCGCCCGCTCACGCAAGACTGGGACCGCTCGGTCAGCTCGCTGGCCTTCACGCCCGACAGCAAGGCGCTGATCGCCACCGCCGAGGACGTGCTCGATGCGCCCGCCTTCCGTGTCGACCTCGCCAGCGGCAAGGCCACGCGCCTCGTCTTCCATCCGGGCCGTGAAGGGCATGTCAGCCAGATCATCCCGCTGGCGGGCGGGCGCTTCCTGATCAAGCGCGACAGCCTCGATGCACCGGCCGAACTCTATCTGGGCAAGCCGGGAAGCCCGGCTGCCCGCCTGACCGACATCGCCACCACGACGATGGCGGGCAAGGCACCGGTCACCGTCGAGCGGTTTTCGTTCGCCGGGGCCAATGGCGACACCGTCTGGGGCCAGATCCTCAAGCCGGCTGGCACCACCGGCAAGCTGCCGACCGTGCTCATGGTCCATGGCGGGCCGCAGGGCTCGTTCAACGACAGTTGGTCGACCCGCTGGAACCCGCGCCTCTGGGCCTCGCAGGGCTATGCCGCCGTCACCATCGATTTCCACGGCTCGACCGGCTACGGTCAGGCCTTCGTCGATGCGATCAACAAGGACTGGGGCGGCAAGCCGCTCGAAGACCTGAAAAAGGGCATGGTCGCTGCCGCGGCCAAGGATTCGGCTGTCGATCCGTCCAACGCCTGCGCCGCCGGGGCCAGCTATGGCGGCTACATGATGAACTGGATCGAGGGCAACTGGCCCGACGGGTTCAAGTGCATCGTCCAGCACGACGGCGTGTTCGATGCCCGCGCCATGGCCTACGAGACCGAGGAACTCTGGTTCGACGAATGGGAGCACGGCGGCCACGCCTACTACGAAGACCCCGAGGCCTTCGAGAAGTGGAACCCGGTCAACCATGTCGCCCAATGGCACACGCCGATGCTGGTGGTGACCAGCGAGAAGGACTTCCGCATCCCCTACACGCAGGGCATCGCGGCCTTCACCGCGCTCCAGCACAAGGGCGTGCCAGCCGATCTGCTGGTCTTCCCGGATGAAAACCACTGGGTGCTCAAGCCGAAAAACTCGCTTCAGTGGCACAAGACGGTGTTCGACTGGATGGCCCGCTGGCTCAAGAAGTAAGGGGATAAAGCAGGGGCCATCGCCCCTGCACCCCATCAGCTTTGGCCAGGGCGGGCATGGCAATCAGCGCCAGTTCCCGAAATCTGGCGACGTTTCATCGAAAAGGGCGTTTCGGTCCTGTTTCTCCGGCGCTAGAACAAGGCTCATGTTGCAGGTGCTCTCTATGCTCTATCTCTGGCTCAAGGCCGGCCACGTCATTTTCGTGATCTTCTGGATGGCGGGGCTGTTCATGTTGCCGCGTCTGTTCGTCTATCATCAGGAAACGCCGGTCAATTCGCCCGAAAACGCGGTCTGGACCGATCGCGAGCGCAAGCTGATGAAGATCATCATGGCGCCTTCGGTGGCGGTCGTGTGGATTCTGGGGCTCGCCATGGCGGCCACGGGCGGCTGGTTCACGCAAGGCTGGCTCCATGCCAAGCTGCTGCTGGTCGTGATCCTGACCGGCTATCACATCTGGCTGGCGCGCTATCACCGGGCTCTGGCGCGCGGCGAACGCCGCCTGAGCGGCAAGCAACTGCGCCTGCTCAACGAAGTTCCGGGCATTCTGGGCGTGCTGATCGTGATCCTGGTGATCCTCAAGCCGTTCTGATCTTTTGAGGGGCCCGGGCTTGATCCGGGGCCCTCCACAACGCCGAAAACCCCAAAACACTGCCCTTTCGGCCCATCCGGGTGCAATCGGGCCAATCCCCCGATTGACGCTGGCCTCAAGCAGGCATAACGCAAGTCTCGTCCGGCAAGAGGGTCGCAGACGATGCGACCGGGTCTGCTTTCTCCAAGCCCATCGGCCCGCCGGCCATTTTCCAACCCGGAACTTCCGCATTCGGAACACACAAAAAATGCATCTCAAGGAACTCAAGAAGAAGACCCCCGCCGAGCTGGTCGGAATGGCCGAAGAGCTGGGCGTGGAAGGCGCGAGCACGATGCGCCGTCAGGACCTGATGTTCGCCATCCTCAAGGAAGTGGCGGACGATGGCGAGGAAATCCTCGGCATCGGCACGATCGAGGTTCTCCCCGACGGTTTCGGCTTCCTGCGCAGCCCCGAGGCCAACTATCTGGCCGGGCCCGACGACATTTATGTCTCGCCCAACCAGGTCCGCAAGTGGGGCCTGCGCACGGGTGACACCGTCGAAGGCGAAATCCGCGCGCCCAAGGATGGCGAACGCTATTTCGCGATCACGCGCCTGATCAAGGTGAACTTCGACGAGCCGGAGGCCGTGCGCCACCGCGTCAACTTCGACAACCTCACCCCGCTCTATCCCAACGAGCGTCTGAAGCTCGACACGCTCGACCCGACCGTCAAGGACAAGTCGGCCCGCGTGATCGATCTGGTCAGCCCGCAGGGCAAGGGCCAGCGCGCGCTGATCGTGGCGCCGCCGCGCACCGGCAAGACCGTGCTGCTCCAGAACATCGCCAAGGCGATCACCGACAACCACCCGGAAGTGTTCCTGCTCGTCCTGCTGGTCGACGAACGCCCGGAAGAAGTGACCGACATGCAGCGTTCGGTGAAGGGCGAGGTGATCTCCTCGACGTTCGACGAACCCGCCTCGCGTCACGTCCAGGTCGCCGAGATGGTGATCGAGAAGGCCAAGCGCCTCGTCGAGCACAAGCGCGACGTGGTCATCCTGCTCGACTCGATCACGCGTCTGGGCCGCGCCTACAACACCGTGGTCCCCTCGTCGGGCAAGGTGCTGACCGGCGGTGTCGACGCCAACGCGCTCCAGCGTCCCAAGCGCTTCTTCGGTGCGGCGCGCAACATCGAGGAAGGCGGTTCGCTCTCGATCATCGCCACCGCGCTGATCGACACCGGCAGCCGCATGGACGAAGTGATCTTTGAAGAATTCAAGGGCACCGGCAACTCGGAAATCGTGCTCGACCGCAAGGTGGCCGACAAGCGCATCTTCCCCGCGCTCGACGTGGGCAAGAGCGGCACCCGCAAGGAAGAACTGCTGGTTCCGCGCGACCAGCTCAGCAAGATGTGGGTCCTGCGCCGCATCCTCATGCAGATGGGCACGGTCGACGCGATGGAATTCCTTCTCGACAAGATGAAGGATTCCAAGACCAACGAAGACTTCTTCGCGACCATGAATCAGTAAGGCATGAATCAGTAAGAACGCCCCACGGCGTTCATGCTGCGCAAAAAGAGCGGAGCCCGGTTTCGGGCCCCGCTTTTTTTGTGCGCAGCATCGGGGGAGGGAAGCCCTCTCCTTATTCGTCCTGCAAGGCTTCGGCCATCTTGCGCCAGAGCCGGTCGGCGGCATCGAACGGACGCACCAGAACCGTGAAGTCGACGATGCGCCCTTCAAGGTCGAAGCGGATCAGGTGAACCCCGCTCATTTCCACGCCATCGATCTGCGCGGTGAATTCGAGCGCGGCCTCGGGCCCGTCGACCAGTTCGCGGACATACGTGAATCCGGTGGTGCCGATAGCCCGGCAGATCGCGCCGAGATGAAGCGCGACGGCCTCCTTGCCTTGCTGGGGCGTGTGCAGCACCGGCGAATGGAACACGGCTTCGTCGGCCAGAAGATCGATCAGGAGTTCGTCAGGGCACCCCGCGAGCATTGCCCGGTGCCAGGCGGCCAGTCCAAAACGCATGGGTTTGCCTTCCTTTGGTGCTTGGCGCTTTTGCCCCGGAGCCTGTTGAGCAAAAGCGCCGTGTTTCACGTGGAACACTCCGGAGCCTGTCGCATTGATCCGGCGCAACCCTGCCGCCTGACGGGAATTCACCGGGGATGTTTACCGGCGGTTGGTCGGTTTTCATCAGGCTTGCATCGAGTCCGTGCTTGAACCCCGGTCGTGGAGCCCAAACATGGACTTTGACAGCCAGACATGACACGCTCATGCACTTCGACAATATCATACGGGAGATAGGCTCGCCATGAAAGTGAATGTCGAAATCGAGTGCAGCCCGGAAGAGGCCCGCCGCTTCCTCGGATTGCCAGACGTCTCGAAGGCCAACGACGCCTATGTCGAGGCCATTGCCAAGGCCATGCAGGGTGGCCACAGCCTCGAACAGTTGCAGGGCTATGCCCGGCAGATCGCCCCGATGGGCGAGATGGGGCTCAAGCTGTTCCAGCAGTTCATGGAGCATGGGGCAGGGGCCGCCATGGCCGGTTTCAAGGCCGGGATGAACGGCGAGAAGAAGTAAGGGCCGCCCACAGGTTGCGGGCCATTGTCCGGGAGGACAGGCAAGGGCAGATCGGCTAGGGCGAGGTTCATGACCGCGCACACGATCTTTGCCCTCAGCTCGGGCGCCCCTCCGGCAGGCATTGCCGTGATCCGCATCAGCGGCCCCCACGCCGGGACCGCCCTTCGGCGTCTGACCGGGCGGCACCTGCCGCCGCCGCGCCGCGCCAGCTTTCGCCATTTGCACGACCCTGCCGATGGCAGCCTGCTCGATGCCACGATGGTCCTGTGGCTGCCCGGCCCAGCCACGGCCACGGGCGAGGACAGCGCCGAACTGCATCTTCATGGTGGCCGTGCCGTCGTCGCGGCGGTCGAGCGCGTGCTGGCCGGTCTTCCCGATCTGCGCCGGGCCGAAGCGGGCGAGTTTACCCGCCGCGCTTTCGCCAATGGCCGGATCGACCTCAACGAGGCCGAAGGCCTGGCCGACCTGCTCAGCGCCGAAACCGAACTCCAGCGTCGCACCGCGCTGGCCATGGCCGATGGCGTGCTTTCGCGCGCGGTCGAGGGATGGCGTCAGGGGGTGCTGACCCTGTCCGCCGAACTGGAAGCCCTGCTCGATTTCTCGGACGAGGATGATGTGGAGGAGGGGGGCGAAACGCTGCCGCCGGGCTTTGTCGATACCGCGCGCAACCTCGCCCAGGACCTGGCCCACTGGCTCGACCGTCCCCGCGCCGAACCCCTGCGCGAGGGCTTCCGCGTGGTCCTCGCCGGCCCGCCCAACGCCGGCAAGTCGACCCTGTTCAATGCCCTCGTTGAACAGGAAGCCGCGATCACGGCCGCCGAACCGGGCACCACGCGCGACGTGCTCACCCGCAGCGTGGCCATCGAAGGCGTGCCGTTCACCTTCGTCGACACCGCAGGCCTGCGCGATGAGGGCGCAGGCGAGATCGAGCGCATCGGCATCGCCCGCGCCCGCGCCGAAGCGGCCAGGGCCGACCTGATCCTTTGGCTTGGTCCTGAGGGGGAGGGGCCCGAGGGTACCCCGCTGTGGGAGCTTTCCGCCCGTAGCGACGACCTCGCCGCCCCGGCCAAGGCCAGCCCCCGCCACCGCCTCTCGGTCCACAGCGGGGAAGGTCTGGGAGCCCTGCGGACAGACCTCGTCGCCCATGCCCGTGCCAGCCTGCCCGTGCCGGGAGAGGCGGCCCTCAATGCCCGTCAGCACGGTCTGCTTGCGCAAGTGCGCGCGGCCTTGCTTGGTTCATGTGCGGAACAAGACCCTCTTCTGGCGGCCGAACAATTGCGCCTCGCCCGCCGCGCGCTCGACACTTTGGTGGGCCGGGCCGGGACGGAAGACATGCTCGATGCGCTGTTCGGGCGCTTTTGCATCGGGAAGTAGCTCCCCACTTCGTCATTCCCGCGCAGGCGGGAATCCAGAGAACGGCGCTGCTGGATTCCCGCCTGCGCGGGAATGACGAAGGGAAGGGTTTCTCCTTTGCGATGTTCCACGTGAAACACGCTTTGACCCCAGACGCCCATCGCGATAGGGCAGAGCCCATGCATTCCTTCGACATCATCGTGGTCGGCGGCGGTCATGCCGGCGTCGAGGCGGCTTGCGTTGCCGCCCGCATGGGCGCGCGCACTGCGCTGGTCAGCTTCGATCCCGCCAAGATCGGGGCGATGAGCTGCAACCCGGCCATTGGTGGCCTTGGAAAAGGGCACCTCGTGCGCGAGGTCGATGCCTTCGATGGCGTCATCGCGCGGGCGGCAGATGCCGGGGCGATCCACTACCGGATGCTCAATCGCTCCAAGGGCAGCGCGGTGCAGGGGCCCCGTGTTCAGGCCGACCGCAAGCGGTTCAAGGCGGCGGTCCAGGCCATCGTCGGCGCGCAGGACGGGCTGACCGTCATCGCCGGAGAGGCAGCGGCGCTGCGTCTGGCCGGGGGCCGGGTCGAAGGGGTGACCCTCGCCGATGGCACCGCACTGGCGGCGCAGGCGGTGGTGCTGTGCACCGGCACATTCCTGGGCGCGCGGCTGTTCCGGGGCGAGGAGCGGATGGAAGGCGGACGCATCGGCGAGGATGCCGCCCACCGTCTGGCCGCCCAGTTGCGCGAGGCCGAGTTGCCGATGGCCCGGCTCAAGACCGGGACGCCGCCGCGCCTCGATGGCCGGACTATCGACTGGGCAAGGCTGGAAGAGCAGCACAGTGACGTCGAACCCTGGACGATGTCGCCGCTGACGTCATCGCGTCCGCTGCCCCAGATCTTCTGCGGGATCAGCCGGACCAATGCCCGCACCCACGACATCATCCGTGCCGGGCTGGATCGCTCGCCCCTGTTCTCGGGCGCGATCGGGGCGCGGGGGCCGCGCTACTGCCCGTCGATCGAGGACAAGATCTTCCGCTTCGCTGACCGCGACAGCCACCAGGTCTTCCTCGAACCCGAGGGGCTGGACGATCATCTGGTCTACCCCAACGGGCTTTCGACCTCGCTGCCCACCGATGTCCAGATCGGCATGATGCGTTCGATGGAAGGGCTGGAGCAGGTCGAGGTGGTCGTGCCCGGCTATGCCGTCGAATATGACCATATCGACCCGCGCGCGCTCAAGCCCAGTCTGGAGCTTCATGCCGTGCCGGGGCTCTATTGCGCGGGGCAGATCAACGGCACGACCGGCTACGAGGAAGCCGCGGCACAGGGGCTGGTGGCGGGCATGCATGCCGCCGCCGCCGTGCGCGGGACCGCGCCTGCCCCGCTCGACCGTGGGGCCAGCTACATGGCGGTGATGATCGACGATCTCACCCTCCACGGGGTGAGCGAGCCTTATCGCATGTTGACCGCACGGGCCGAATATCGCCTGCGCCTGCGGGCCAACAATGCCTCGACCCGGTTGACGCCACTGGCCATCGCGGCGGGCTGTGTCGGCCCTGAACGGCGCGCGTGGTTCGAGCAGCGGCTTGCGGCGCGCGCGCGTCTGGAGACGGCGCTGGCACAGGAAACCACCCCGAGCGAGATGGCGCGTGCCGGGCTCTCTGTCCGCGCGGATGGGGCACGGCGGAGTCTGATGGAATGGCTGCGCTTCCCCGAAGTGCGCCTGCCCGATCTCGCTCCATGGGTGGATGACGCCATGCCCGCCGATCCGCTGCTGGTCGAGGAGGTGGAGGAAGACGCGGCCTATGCCCCCTATCTGGCGCGGCAGGAGGCCGAGCTTCGCGATCTGCGTGCCAACGAGAGTGTCCCGCTTGGCGCCGATTTCCCCTATGATCAGGTGCCCGGTCTCTCCAATGAGATGGTCGAGCGGCTCAGTCAGGCCCGGCCCGAAACACTGGCGGCTGCCGGGCGTCTGGCGGGGATCACCCCGGCGGCGCTGGCCAGCCTGCTGGTCCATGCCAAGCGCCGGGTCGCGGCATGATGACGCCAGATATGCAGGGCAATTCGCAGGAGACCACGATGGTTCAGGCCCCCATCACCACTGAGGCCGAGGCGCGGGACTGGCTGCGCCGGGTGCTTCATGTCGATGACGTCACCATGGCGCGTCTGGCCCGCCTCGTCGATCTGCTGGTCGAGGAGAACGAGCGGCAGAACCTGATCGCCCGTGGGACGATCCCGATGGTCTGGCAGCGCCACATTGTCGACAGCGCCCAGCTTCTGGCTGTTCCACGTGAAACACTCCCCGAGGGCTCCTGGCTCGATCTGGGGACGGGGGCGGGCTTTCCGGGGCTGGTGATCGCCGCGCTTCAGCCCGAACGCCCGGTCACGTTGGTCGATTCGCGTCGCTTGCGGACCGAATGGCTGGCTCGCGCCGCACAGGAACTGGATCTTGCCCATGTGCAAGTCGTTCTGGCGCGCGTCGAAGACCTGCCAGATCAACAGCATGCGGTGCTTTCGGCGCGCGCTTTTGCGCCGCTGGACAAGCTTCTTGCGATTTCTGCGCGTTTTTCCACATCGGAAACGGTGTGGTTGCTGCCAAAAGGGGCGAAGGCTGCGCAGGAATTGGCTATACTGCCCCAAACCTGGCGGCACCTGTTCCACGTGGAACAATCGCTGACCGATCCTGCCGCTGGTGTGATCGCCGGTCGCTTGCTGGGTGGCAATCCCCCGAAGCCTGCCCGACCGGGTGGGTCACTCCAACGAGGGTCCCGTCGATGATCACCATCGCCATTGCGAATCAAAAGGGCGGCGTGGGCAAGACCACCACCGCTATCAACATCGCGACTGCGCTTGCCGCCACGGGCTGGAAAGTCCTGCTGGTGGATCTCGATCCCCAGGGCAATGCCTCCACCGGCGTCGGCCTCAATGCGGCGGATCGCGACCGGTCCTCGTATGACATCCTGATCGACGGGGCAGGGGTGGCCGAATGCGCGGTGCCCACCCGCATTCCCGGTCTCGATCTGGTCCCCGCGACGGTCGACCTCTCGGGCGCCGAAGTCGAACTCGTCTCTGTCGAGGATCGCACGGGCCGCCTGCGCGCCGCGCTCGCGGGCGATACCACCCACGAGATCTGCCTGATCGATTGCCCGCCCTCGCTGGGCCTGCTGACCCTCAACGCCATGGCGGCGGCGGACAGCCTGCTGGTGCCGCTTCAGTGCGAATTCTTCGCGCTCGAAGGGTTGAGCCAATTGCTCCAGACGGTCGAGCGCGTGCAGGAACGCTTCAACCCGGATCTCGGCATCCTCGGCATCGTCCTGACCATGTTCGACCGCCGCAATCGCCTGACCGATCAGGTGGCCGACGACGTGCGTTCGTGCCTGCGCGACCTCGTGTTCGAGGCGGTGATCCCGCGCAATGTGCGCCTGTCCGAGGCGCCGAGCCACGGGCTTCCCGCGCTGATCTATGACCACGCCTGCACCGGTTCGCAGGCCTACATGAAACTGGCGCGCGAACTGATCGCGCGCCTGCCCGAACAGAGGAAAGCGGCATGAGTGGTGAGGGCGGCAGTGGCGGCGCAGTAAAGGCACCCAAGCGCGCGGCGCTGGGCCGGGGGCTGGGTGCGCTGCTCGGGGAAACCCGGCGCGAGGAAGCGCTGGTGCGTCCCGCGCCTGCTCCTGTGGCAGCCCCAGCTGTCGGTGGTGTGGCAACGATGGCGCCCGTGGCGTCTTCTGCTGTAGCGGCAGCGGCAGGGCCGACCGTCGTGGCGACGAGTGCCAGCACCGGCATTGCCATGCTGCCCGTGGCCGAGATCGAGCCGCACCCTGATCAGCCGCGTCGCCACTTCGATGAAGAAGCCCTCGACGAACTGGCGCAGTCGATCGCCGCGCGCGGGGTGATCCAGCCGGTGATCGTGCGTCCGCTGGGGGCAGGGCGCTATCAGCTTGTTGCCGGTGAACGCCGCTGGCGTGCGGCCCAGCGCGCGCGCATCCACGAGATCCCGGCCATCGTGCGCCAGCTCGACGAGCGCGAAGTGACCGCGCTGGCCCTGATCGAAAACCTCCAGCGCGAAGACCTCAACCCGGTGGAAGAGGCGCGCGCCTATCAGCGCCTGTCCGAGACCGAAGGGCTGACCCAGCAGGAAATCGCCCGCTTCGTCGACAAGTCGCGCAGCCATGTCGCCAACCTGATGCGCATGCTCGTCTTGCCCGAAGACGTGCTCGACATGGTGCAGCGCGAGGAACTGAGCATGGGCCATGCCCGTGCGCTGGTCTCTGTGCCCGATCCGCTGCCTTTGGCGAAGGATATCGTGGGCAAGGGGCTCTCGGTGCGCGATGCCGAACGCATGGCCAAGCGTGCCACGCGGCCCGAAACGGCGCCGCGCCGCGCGCGGGC
This sequence comes from Novosphingobium capsulatum, assembly GCA_015661825.1. Lineage (GTDB taxonomy): Bacteria > Pseudomonadota > Alphaproteobacteria > Sphingomonadales > Sphingomonadaceae > Novosphingobium > Novosphingobium pituita. The sequence continues at coordinate 7,871 of DQVI01000219.1, read as the reverse complement.
CGAGCGCGATCCGTCTGATTCAGCCGATATCGCGGCGGTGCAGGCCCATGTGGAAGAATTCCTGGGGCTCAAGGTCACGATCAGCGCCGATGCCGATCCGCGCACCGGCTCGGTGGTGATTCGCTACAAGACGCTCGATCAGTTGGACCTGATCTGCCAGCGACTGACGGGCGGGGCGATCTGATTTTTTCGCGGTGAGGGGAACCCGGCTTTGCGGTTTTCCCTCACCGCGTTGAGGGAAGGCCTCAGATCGCCTCGGCGATCACTGCCGCCAGCGCTTCGATTCCGCGCGCGTCTTCTTCATCGAAGCGGCCCAGCGTCGGGCTGTCGAGGTCGATTACCCCGATCACCGCGCCATCGCGCAGGATCGGCACGACCAGTTCCGAGGCGCTCGCCGCGTCGCAGGCGATGTGGCCGGGGAACGCATGAACATCGCGCACCAGTTGCGTTTCGCCGCTGGCTGCCGCCGCGCCGCAGACACCCTGGCCCAGCGGAATGCGGATACAGGCCGGCTTGCCGGCAAAGGGCCCGAGAACCAGCGTTTCCCCCACGAGGCGATAGAACCCCGTCCAGTTGCAATCGGGCAGCGCGAGCGCGAGCAGCGCGGCGAGGTTGGCCATGTTGGCCACGCCATCGCTTTCGCCATGGATCAGCCCGCGCGCGGCGGCGGCGAGGTCGGCATAGAGCGTGGGCTTGTCGGCGGGATCGAAGCGGAAATCGTACATGCGAGGGTCTTAGGCGGCGTGGCCACATTCCACAACGCCACGGTTGCCCTCCCAAAGACCCCGGCGAGGCGCGAGGACGCGGGCAGAGTGGGCCTCTGTCAAGGACGAGTAACGCTGCCGGGGCCTTTGGGAGGGCAACCCCTTCGGGGCTGGATCAAAAACCGCTATTTCAGCGTCGGTTCGGCGCGCAATATTCCCGATATTACGCTGCCTCGCCTCCTTGAACTGGCGGTTTTTGCTTCCAGCCGTGGCGCTGTGGAATGTGGCCACGCCGCCTAGCGCAAAGCTGCAAGGCTGTCATTGCAGGGGAGCCCCGGCGCGCTTACCGTGCGTGCCATCATGAGCACCCTCAAGAAGTCCCTCATCGCCATTGGCCTGCTGGTGATCGCCGCTGTGGCGTTTCTGGCATGGTCATTCCGTGGTCCGGCCGGTGTCTATACCACCGACGAAACATCGGGCCCCCACCCCAAGCTGGCCGAGCCATCGGCCCAGACGATCCCCACCGTGGGCATTGCCAAGCCGGTCGGCTGGCAGCCGGGCGAGGCGCCGCAGGCCACGCAGGGCCTCGTCGTCACCCGCTTTGCTGATGGGCTCAACCATCCGCGCACGATGACCGTCCTGCCCAATGGCGACGTGTTGACCGCCCAGACCAATGCGCCAGCCGGAGATCGCGCCGGGGGCGGGGTGGTCGGTTTCGTGGCCGGGGTGCTGTTCAACCAGGCCGGGGCAGGCGGGCCTTCGCCCAACACAATCGTGCTGCTGCGCGATGGCGTGGGCAAGGGCACGGCGACGCAGCGTTTCGTGATGGAAAATCCGGCGCTCGATTCGCCGTTCGGCATGGTCTGGCGCGCGGGGCGGCTCTATGTCGCCAACCACAACGGGGTCGTGTCGTGGCCGTTCGAGCCGGGCCAGACGAGCCTTCGCGGCACGCCGACCAAGCTGATGGACCTGCCGCCCGCAGGCATGCACTGGGCGCGCAATCTGGCGCTGAGCCCGGATGGAAACCGTCTCTACATTTCGGTCGGTTCGGCCTCCAACATCGCCGACGACGGCATCGAGGCCGAGCGCGATCGTGCCTCGATTTTCGAATATGACTTCGTGAAGCACTCGGTGCGCCAGTTCGCGGGCGGCATGCGCAACCCCAATGGTATGGACTTCAATCCCCATACCGGCGAACTGTGGGCCGTGGTCAACGAGCGCGACATGCTCGGGCCCGATCTGGTGCCTGATTACCTCTCCAACGTGCCGCTGGGCGCGCAATATGGCTGGCCCTGGGTCTACTGGAAGAAGAATATCGACTGGCGCGTGCAGGCGCCGATGCCCGAATACCTGATGGAATATGTGCGCAAGCCCGAATATGGGCTGGGCGCCCATGTCGCGCCGCTGGGCCTGGCCTTTGCGCGCGGGGGCAACACCATGGGGATGCGCTTTGCCGATGGGGCCTTCGTGGCGCGGCATGGTTCGTGGAATCGCCGTCCGCTAGCTGGTTATGATGTTGTTTTTGTTCGTTTTGATGATCATGGCAATGTTCTGCCCGCGCCGCCTGCGCCGGTTCTGACCGGATTCCTGACCAAGGATGGCAAGGCCCATGGGCGGCCGACCTGGGTGGCCTTTGCCAAGGATGGCGCGCTTCTGGTCAGCGATGACGTGGGCGGGGTGATCTGGCGGGTGACCGCGCCGGGGGCCCGGCCTGCACCGGCGATTGTGCAGATTCCTGATCATGTGCCGCCGCCCCAGCCGCCGATGGGCAAGATGCGGATTCAGGAGAACCCGGATTCGGTGCTGAACAAGCCGAAGGGGTAAGGTCGGCGGCGCCCCGGCCTTGAGCCGGGGCCCTTTGCCAAGGGATGATCCTGACACAAAAAGGGGCGATGCACGGACCCGTGCATCGCCCCTTTTTTGTCCGGCAGGCCGGGTATCAGTGGCGGAAGTGGCGCATCCCGGTGAAGACCATGGCCAGGCCCGCTTCGTCGGCGGCCTTGATCACGTCTTCGTCGCGGATCGAGCCGCCGGGCTGGATCACCATCGTCGCGCCCGCTTCGACGGCGGCCATCAGGCCGTCGGCAAACGGGAAGAAGGCGTCCGAAGCGACTGCCGAGCCGACCGTGCGGGCTTCGCTCCAGCCGTGGGTCTGGGCCGCTTCCTGAGCCTTGGCGGCGGCAATGCGCGAACTGTCGCGGCGGTTCATCTGGCCAGCGCCGATCCCGGCGGTCACGCCGTCCTTGGCATAGACGATGGCGTTCGACTTGACGTGCTTGGCGACCGTCCAGGCGAACAGGGCGTCTTCGAGTTCCTGCTCGGTGGGCGCGCGCTTGGTCACGACCTTGAGGTCCTCGCGCGTGATCGCGCCGTTGTCGCGGTCCTGAACCAGCAGGCCCCCGGCGATCGGCACGGTGACGAGACCGGCGCGGTTGGCTTCCGGCAGGCTGTCGATCAGCAGCAGGCGCAGGTTCTTCTTGCGGGCGAAGGCTTCGCGGGCGGCATCATCGGCACCCGGCGCGACGACCACTTCGGTGAAGATTTCGCAGATCGCATTGGCGGTCGGGCCATCGAGCGGGCGGTTGACGGCCACGATGCCGCCAAAGGCCGAGACGCTGTCACAGGCGAGGGCATCCTGCCACGCCTGAAGCAGGGTGTCCGCGCTTGCCACGCCGCAGGGGTTGGCGTGCTTGACGATCACCACTGTCGGCTTCTCGCCGTCGAATTCGGCGATGAGTTCGAGCGCGGCGTTGGCATCGTTGTAGTTGTTGTACGAGAGTTCCTTGCCCTGGATCTGCTCGGCCTGGGGCAGGCCGCTGACCGTGCTGCGGCGCGGCACATAGAGCGCGGCGGACTGGTGCGGGTTCTCGCCATAGCGCAGCGTGGAAACCAGCGTGTGGGCGCTGGCGAGGGTCTGCGGGAAGTGCTGGCCCTGATCGACGGTGGCGAACCAGGTGGCGATCGCCGAGTCGTAGGCGGCGGTCGTCGCATAGGCCTTGGCCGCCATCGCGCGGCGGAAGGGCAGGGTGGTGGCGCCATCGGTCTGGTCGAGCTGCTCGGCCAGCGTGGCATAGTCAGCCGGATCGGTCAGGATCGTCACGAAGTCGTGGTTCTTGGCCGCCGAACGGACCATCGAGGGGCCGCCGATGTCGATGTTTTCGATCACTTCGTCGCGCTCGGCGCCCTTGGCGACGGTCGCTTCGAACGGGTAGAGGTTGACGACGACGAGGTCGATCGCGCCGATTTCATGCTCGGCCATGCTGGCGGCGTGATCGGCATTGTCGCGCACGGCCAGAAGCCCGCCGTGGACCTTGGGGTGCAGCGTCTTGACGCGGCCATCCATCATTTCGGGGAAGCCGGTCAGCTCCGAAATGTCCTTCACGGCCAGGCCTGCTTCGCGCAGGGCCTTGGCGGTGCCGCCGGTCGAGACCAGCTCCACGTTGCGGGCGGCCAGCGCCTTGCCCAGATCGACCAGACCGGTCTTGTCGGACACCGAAAGCAGCGCCCGCCGGATCGTCACATCGCTCACGTTGAAAATTCCTATCTCATCTTCTTGAGCAGCCAGGAGAAGCTTTCTCCGCTGCGCGGAATGTTGGCCGTGATGACGAGCTGGCGCGTGCCCACCGGGCGCCCCTGCCCATCGGCCCAGAGCGACTCCTCGATCGTGACCGGTTCGCGACCCGAACGGAACTGCCAGAGGCTGCCGTCGGGGAGGGCGAGGGTAACGCCAAGGCCGTCCTGGCCCTGGGCCAGCTCGATATGCGGGCCGAGGTGGAAGCGCAAGGCAACACCGACCGTTCCGGGCTTGCCCTTCTTGCCCTGGGGCAACAGCAGGTCTTCGCCGCGCAGCTCGGTGCCGTCGTCGCGCAGGATCAGGATGCGCTGGTGGAGCAGGCCATAGCGGCTGACATAGCCGTTGTGGCTGGCCTCGATCCGGGTGGCGGTATGGTCGCGCACGACGCCGGTGCTGGCATAGCTGCCATCGGTTTGCAGGGTGCGGCGGTCGACCTCGACCTCGGAAACGCCACTGCCCAGCTTGCCGTTGGCAAGGACGGCGGTGGAGTTGCAATCGTCGATCGTCAGCGTCGAATGGGCGCCCGTCGCGCGCAGGCCCTGGGCCAGGCCGAGCGGGATCATCCCCCCGGCAAAGGCCGCGCCGCCGCAATTGACGATCAGCCGTTCGGCCCCGCAACTGAATTCGAAGGCCAGTGTCGAGGCGCAGCCATCGCGCGCGTGGCGGGCGACCGGGGGCGGGGCGGCATCGAGCAGGAGGAGCGACTTGCCTGCCTGAACCCGCTGGTAGCCCCATTGCCGGGCGTCGCGCAACGGGCGGGTGCGCACGCCGCTGGCCTTGATCAGCGTGGCGATGGAATCGGCATTGACCGCGCCCGCGCCCTGCCAGCTCGACAGCGCGCCATCGCCGTGGAGCATCGCCAGCAGCGGGGGCACCAGCAGCGAGAGGATCGTCTCGATCTGGGGCGGGGGATCGTTGCGCACGGCGGCATAGCAGGCCTTGAGCCGCACCAGCACGGCAATCGCCTCGATCTGGCAGAGCGGACTGCGCGAGAGCACCCCGCCATCGTCGCCCACCAGATCGCCCAGCGCACGGATCAGCCCGGCCTCGCCGAACAGGCGGCGCGCGCGGCCATCGGTCATCAGCAGGCCTGCGGCGGTGATCGCCGACCAGCCGACCACTTCGGCCAGCTTGTCGTCGGCCCGGCCGATGTGACGGTCGAGCCAGCGCGCGGTCTCGGCCATGGTGTGCAGCACGCGGCTGCGGAACTTCTTGTCGTTGCCCGAAAGCAGCAGCGGGGCATGGACCAGCCAGGCCATCAGGCGATGGCCGACATGGCCCACGGCCCAGGCCGGGCCCGAGGCGGGCTGGGGATTGGCGGCCAGCCACATGCCCATGATGCGTTCGGCCACGGGCACGCCCTGCGCGCGCGCGCCGCTCGCCTCAAGGTCGGGGAGCCAGGCAAAGCCGTGGATCATCCGTTCGAACGGCGGGGACAACGGCGCGCCCGAAAAGGCGGTGTCGGCAATCGCCGCCTTCATCCCGTGGACGAGGAAATGCCCTGCGCGCAAGGCCTTGCCAGCGGCGACCGTGCCGGGAATGGGGTTGGTGACGGTGGCCGTCAGGCGCGGGCGGGCGCGCTTGCGAAACGGCTGCATCGCGCCCGAGGGCAGGCCCAGCCGATAGGCAAAGCGCAGGAACCGTTCGCCCGTGCTGACCGCAGGGGGCGAGAAATCAGCCAGGGCCAGGGCCCGTCCGGGTTCGACCACTTCGGCGCGCAGCGGGATCAGGTCGTCGTCGGCGGCAGGGAGCGGGGGGATACCCACGAGTGCGTCTTCCCCTTGCGAGGGGCCGGGGCCCAGCGGCAGGGCCGGGCTTCTCTCGTCGGAAGAAGCCCCGGCCTTTCTGGCGCGGGCCCCAGCGGGTTTGCCTGAAGGTCTGGAAGTGGGGGAGGCTGCCGCGTTCCCGGCTTCTTCGGTGGCAGCGCCTTGGCCGCGTGCGAGGGGGAAGCCGGGTTCGCTCACGAGGTCAGTCTATCCTTTTGAGCGCCGCGATATTGGCGGCGTAGTGATCGGGGCCACCCTTGAAGGTGGCGGTTCCGGCAACCAGCACATCGGCACCGGCATCGACGCACAGGCGCGCGGTGTTCACATCCACGCCGCCATCGACTTCGAGGTGGATGTCCCGCCCGGTCTTGTCGATCATCTTGCGGATCGCCTCAATCTTGCGGAGCTGGCTGGAAATGAAGCTCTGCCCGCCAAAGCCGGGGTTGACGCTCATCACCAGCACGAGGTCGATGTCGTCGATCAGGTAGTCGAGCATCTTGGCCGGGGTGGCCGGGTTGAGCGAGACGCCCGCCTTCTTGCCCAGTGCCTTGATCGCCTGAACCGTGCGGTGGGCGTGGGGCCCGGCCTCGGGGTGGAAGGTGATGATATCGGCCCCGGCAGCGGCGAAAGCCTCCAGATAGGCGTCGACCGGCGAGATCATCAGGTGAACGTCGAACGGCTTGGCGGTGTGCGGGCGCAGGGCCTTCACCACCATCGGGCCGATCGTGATGTTGGGGACGAAGTGGCCGTCCATCACGTCGACATGGATCCAGTCGGCCCCGGCGGCGTCAATCGCGCGCACTTCCTCGCCCAGGCGGGCAAAATCGGCGGAGAGGATCGAAGGAGAAATCAGCGGCACAGACATGGACGGCAATCTCGGCAACAGGGCTTGGCCTGACAGCATGACTTGGAGCTCGGCCAAGCGGGCTGGGGCAAGGTCTCGAAAAACAGGATAGCCCGCGTCAGGCACTTCGCCAAGCGGGCGCGCCTTCAGGCGCTTACCGGCGGCAAATCGGCTCCACAAGCAAAGTTTTCGCCGTTCTCCACATGCATTGTCCGGTTTCGGCGCGGGATTGGCCGGGCTTTGCTCCGAATGCGTTCAAACGGCGCAAAACCGGCGAAAATCGGCAGGAAACGGGGGACGAACCGGGTAATCCTGCAACACCGGCAGCGCATCGCCATGCCGGGGCGCCTGGCCTCTTGCGCTCAAGCCCATGTCTTGCCATCGAAATGGATGATGCGCTCGATCCGATCCCTGCTCCTGTTTCCGGCCCTCCTGCTGGCCCTTGGCGGCAGCGTCCCCGCGCTCGCCGCGAGCAGCGCCGTGCGGCAGCCCGCGACGGCCTGTGCCGGGCCGCCCAGCGACACCTGGCTCGACATCACCATCGACAAGGTGCGCTCGGATCAGGGCGTGATCGCGGTTACCGTCTATCCCGACGATCCGCACAAGTTCCTGATCGATGGCGGCTCGCTCTATGTCGCGCGGGTTCCGGCGCGGGCGGACAAGACCCGGATGTGCCTGTTCCTGCCCCATACGGGGGTCTATGCGCTGGCCGTCTACCACGACGAGGACAATTCGGGCACGTGGAACCGCGTGGGGCCGATGGGGCTTCCGGCCGAGGGCTTCGGTTTTTCGGGCAACCCCGGTTCGATCGAGAGCCTGCTGGCGTTTCATTCGGTCCGCCTGTCGGTGCCGAAAACCGGTCTTTCGACCCATATCCGCCTGCGTTATCCCTGAGAGCCCGACCCAAAAGTCCTTCGGGTCGGTTTGGCGGGTCTTTTGTGCCACCACGGCGTCGGCTGTTCGCCACGATGCTTCCAGCATCG
>DQVI01000012.1 GCA_015661825.1 Novosphingobium capsulatum | reverse complement strand
GGCGCCGGGGAATGACGCCGGGAAAGAGGGGCGGGCATGACCTCGCTGGCCTTCCTGATCCCGATTGCGCTGGGTCTGGGGCTGCTGGGTCTGGCGGCCTTTTTCTGGGCGTTGCGCAAGGGGCAGTTCGTCGACCTCGACGGGGCCGCCGCGCGCATCCTGATCGACGACGAGGATGAGGAAAGCGACGGCTCGGGGAGGCCTGCCCGGTGAGGTCTGCACGGTGAGGCGCGAGCGACGCCTCGGGATCATTGCGGCAGCCTCGCTGGTGGCGGTCGGGCGGCTGGCGCTTCCCGCGCCGGTTCAGGCGCAGGACGGGACCGTTCCGGGGATCGCCGTGCCGGTCTGTGGCGAGCCGGGGCATTTTGTCGTGCTGGGGACGGCAGGGCGCGCGAAGATTGGTGGGCGGGGTGGGACGCCTGCCCGGAAGCCGGGCGATTCCGGCCCCGCACCGTGTTGCACGATTTGCCATAGCGCAATGCGCAAGCGGGCAGGCGGGGCTAGTTGTTGCGACGAGGAGGATGATCCCGATGTCGCATGATGCAGGCCCAGCTGCGCAGATCACTACCGCTATTGCCCCCAATACTCTCCCCAATGCCGCGCGGTTTCCTGCTTCGAACGCCGGTTCGGGCGAGCGGTTTGCCGACTGGATCTGGTATCCCGAATTGCTGGCCCGGCCCGTGCCGCGCTACACCAGCTATCCCACGGCGGCCGAATTTGCAGATGCGCCGATGGAAGAGGCCCAGCGGGCCGGGCTGGCCGCGCTGTCGGGCCCTGTCTCGCTCTATCTGCACATCCCCTATTGCCAGGAAATCTGCTGGTATTGCGGCTGCAACACCGGGGCGGCCAATCGCGGATCGCGCCTTTCGGGCTATCTTTCGGCGCTCCATCGCGAGATCGAACTGGTTGCCCGTGCCATCGGGCCCGACGCCAGGGTCACCCGTATCGCCTTTGGCGGGGGGAGCCCCAACGCGATTTCGCCGACCGATTTCGTGCGGCTGATCGATACGCTCACGCTCAATTTCCAGCTCAACCGACCGGTTCTTTCGGTCGAACTCGATCCGCGCAGCCTGATCCCGCAATGGTTCACCGCACTGCGCGGCGTGGGGGTGATCAAGGCGAGCCTGGGCGTGCAGACGTTCGATCCGCGCGTGCAGGCCGCGATTGGCCGTGTCCAGCCCGAAGCAGACATTGCCCGCGCGATGGATGGCTTGCGCGCGGCGGGTGTCGATTCGATCAATTTCGACATGATGTACGGGCTCCCCCATCAGGACGAGGACGTGCTCGCGCGCAGTCTGGCCACGGCCATCGCCATGAAGCCCGACCGGATGGCGCTGTTCGGCTATGCCCATGTCCCCCATGTGATCCCGCGCCAGCGGCGGATCGATGCCGCCGCGCTGCCCGGCCAGCGCGCGCGCTTTGCCATGGCGGCGCAAGGCTCGGCCCAGTTGCGCGCGGCGGGGTACGAGACGATCGGTTTTGATCATTTCGCGCTGCCCCACGATGCCATGGCCCGCGCCCGCCATGCCGGCACGCTGCGTCGCAATTTTCAGGGGTTCACCGATGATGCCGCGCCGGTTCTGGTCGGGCTGGGGGCGTCCTCGGTCAGCCAGTGGCCGGGGCTGCTGGTCCAGAACGAGAAGAACGCCGGGCGTTATCGCGAGGCGATCGAGGCCGGTCGCCTGCCCGGCACGCGCGGGGTGGTCCAGACCGCCGAGGACCAGCGCCGCGCCGCGCTGATCGAGGCCCTGCTGTGTCAGGAGGCCGTCGACCTGCCCGCAGACATCCGCGAGGCCATCGCGCCCGATCTCGATCCGTTCATCGCGCGCGGCCTTGCCCGTCTGGAAGGGGGGCGGCTCGAACTCCTGCCCGGCAGCGAGCCCTATCACCGCTCGGTTGCGGTCCTGCTCGACGCCTATCGCGGACAAGGCCATCAGTTCAGCTCGGCCGTCTGATAAGGATTTCTTGTCTGAGGAAATAGCTATGCGTTCCCCCGCGAGGCGGGTGCACAACGCGCAACTTAGCCGCTAGTCTCCCCGCCTGCCTGATGCAGCGTGCCCGCCCGATTTTCCGGGCGCGCGCCTTGCCTTGCTTGCCAGCTTATGGGGAGAGTTCATGAAGCCTATCGAAGCCATCATGCGCACCGCGCCGGTCATTCCCGTGCTGGTGATCGATGATCTGGCCCATGCCCTTCCGGTGGCCCGTGCGCTCGTCAAGGGCGGCCTGCGTGTTCTCGAAGTGACCTTGCGCACCCCCGCCGCGCTGGAGGCGATCACCGCGATGAAGGCGGTCGAAGGCGCCATCGTGGGCGCGGGCACCGTCACCAACCCGGCGGACCTCAAGAGCGCGATCGACGCGGGCGCGGAATTCATCGTCTCGCCCGGCCTGACCGAACGCCTCGGGCAGGCGGCGGTGGAATCGGGCATCCCGTTCCTGCCCGGCACGGCCAATGCCGCTGACATCATGCGCGGGCTCGACCTCGGGCTCACCCATTTCAAGTTCTTCCCTGCCTCGACTTCGGGTGGCCTGCCCGCGCTCAAGGCGCTTGCCGCGCCCTTCTATCAGGCGCGCTTTTGTCCGACCGGCGGGATCAGCGCGGCCACCGCGCCCGAATGGCTCGGCTTTGACCGCGTGCTCTGCGTCGGGGGCAGCTGGGTCGTGCCCAAGGGCGTGCCCGACGAGGCCGAAATCGAGCGTCTTGCACGCGAAGCCTCGACTCTCGGCAAGGACTGAGCGAGGACATACATGGTGCAGCGCAAAAAGACGCGGCCATCAACAAAAACGGCGTCACGCTCAGGGACCGGTGCGGCGCCGCAGGCTGAAGGGGGATTTCGCGCGATGAAGACTGTCGCAAAGCTCAGGGATCGTTTGCGAAAGCTTCATGAGCGGACGGCTGAAACGCCGCTGTTCAATCCCGTGTTCCAGTTGAGCCACGATCTCTCGCGCGAGCTGGAAAATGGCGGGATCGGGCTCGACGACATGGAGAGCCTCGTCGCCGAGCTGGAGTGTGAGGCGCTGCAAAGCCGTGCCGCGCGCCTGCGCCGCCTGCTCGCGCCGACCAGCCCGGACGAGAACCTGGCCCGTGTTGCCGCCCTCCTCAACGAGGAAGACAGCTTCAGCGAGTTCCGCGCCCGCTGGGAAAAGCCGCTGCTCCACGCGGTCTTTACCGCGCATCCCACGTTCCTGCTCAATCCGGCACAGGCCGATGCCGTGGCCAGCGCCGCGCTGGCCGACGATCCGCTGGCTGCAACCGTTTGCACCGTGCCCGCACAGGCGCCCGCGATCACGCTCGAATTCGAGCATGGCGAGGTTTGTGACGCGATCGAGCGGGCCGGCGCCGCGCGCGACCGCATCAACGCGACCCTGCTGGCCCATGCGCATCAGCGCTGGCCGGGTCGCTGGCTCGATTTCCGCCCGCTGCCGTTCCGTTTCGCCACCTGGGTCGGCTATGACATGGATGGCCGGACCGACATCGGCTGGCACACGTCGATTTCGTTCCGCCTGCAAGAAAAGGCGCGCCGTCTGGGGACGTATGCCTCGGGCCTGCGCAGCCTTGCGCCCGAGCACGCGCTGCTTGCCACGCTCGATGCGGCGCAGGTCCATGCCAGCGAGATGGCCGCGCTCTTCGCCCAGCCGCTCACCGCGCCCGAGGCGCTCTCGCAGGCGGCCAACCGTCTGACCGCCGATGATCCGGCCAAGCTGCTCAGCCTCAAGCCGCTGATCGAAGTGCTCGAAGCCGATGCGGCGGCGGCCACCGATGCCGACGTGGCCGTGGGCCTTGCCACGCTGGCCGGGGCCATGCGTGCCGACGGGCTGGGCATGGGCTGGATTCACTTCCGCGTGAACGCCTCGCAGTTGCACAACGCGCTGCGTCGCCGGATCGACCCGGAAGGCACGCTCGACATCGCCAGCAAGAGCGCGATCTCGCGCCTGCGCGAACTGCTCGCCGAAGTGAAGCCGCTGCGCGTCAACTTCGCCGCGCTGGCCATCGAGACCTCGACCGCGATGCGCCAGTTTTTGGCCATGGCGCAGATCATTCACCACATCGATGCCGATGCGCCGATCCGCATGCTGATTGCCGAGTGCGAACAGCCCCAGACGGTGCTGGCCGCGCTCTATTTCGCCAGGCTGTTCGGGATCGACGACAAGGTCGACGTTTCGCCGCTGTTCGAGACGGAAACCGCGCTCGAACACGGGGGGCGTTTCCTCGAAGCCCTGCTGGCCGAAGAAGCCTATCGCGCCTATGCGCGCGGGCGCGGGCGGGTGTCGATCCAGACCGGCTTTTCCGATGCGGGCCGCTTCATCGGCCAGATCCCGGCGGCGCTGGCGATCGAGCGCCTTCAGGGCCGTCTGGCCGAGGCGATGGTTGCCAACGGGCTGACCGATGTCGCCGCGCTGGTGTTCGACACCCATGGCGAATCGATGGGCCGCGGCGCCCACCCGGCTGGGTTTGCCGACCGCCTGACCTGGCCGCTGAGCGGCTGGGCGCGCCGCCGTTTTACCAAGGCGGGCATCAGGCTTGAGGCCGAGGCCAGCTTCCAGGGCGGCGATGGCTACCTGTTCTTCCGCAACGAGGACCTGGCGCTGGCCACGCTCGCGCGGATCACTGAAGTCGAGACGAGCCTGCTCGCCCCGGTCGAGCGCGATCCGTTCTATGCGCGCACCGACCTCAGCCTCGACTTTTATCGTGCGATCCGCCGCGTCCAGCGCGACCACCTCAAGAGCGCGACATATGCCCGCGCGGTGACCGCCTTTGGCCTGGGCATGCTCACGCCCACCGGCAGCCGCGTTTCGCGCCGCCAGTCCGACATCGCGGCGGACCGTTCGATGAGCCTGCGCCAGATCCGCGCGATCCCGCACAACGCGATCCTCCAGCAGATCGGCTATCCGGTCAACGTGATCGCGGGTGCGGGCACGGCGGCGGGCGACGAGATGGAATCGATTGCCGAACTGCTCGGCCAGTCGGAGCGCGGGCGCCAGCTCGTGCGGCTGCTGCGCGCGGCCAATGGCCTTGCCTCGATCAAGACCGTGGCCGCCCATGGCGAGCTGTTCAATTCGGCCTATTGGGCCAGCCGCCCCTATCGCGGCACGGAAACCCAGCTCGAACAGGCGTGCATGGCGCTTGCCGAATATCTGACCAAGGATGACCGGTCGGGCGTGTTCCGCCGCCTGACCTCGCGCCTGCGGGTGGACTGGATGAAGCTCCACCGCCTGCTGGCGCTGGTGCCCGGAACGGCTTCGAGCCGCGATCTGGTGACCGATGCGGAGCGGCGCAATATCGGCCTGCTTCAGGCCGTGCGCCTGTCGTTGCTGATGCACATGTTCCTGCGTGCGGTGCAGGTGCCACCGTTCTCGCGCTCGAACGACGTGAGCCGCGACGACGTGCTCGAAATGGTGCTTTCGCTGCGGGTCGACGATGCCCTCGCGCAGTTGCGCCGGGCCTATCCGGCGGCGAGCCCGGAAGTGGGCGATTTCTGCGTCGATGAACCCAGCGACTTCCCCGACCATGCGGGCGAGGATTATGGCGCGATCCGCGCGCGCTTCATCGACCCGATCGAGCGGGCCCATGCGCTCAACTTGCGCGTGGCGGTGGCCATCGCCAACTATTTTGGCGCCCACGGCTGAAACAGGATCGACTGGTGGCGGCGCCTGTTTTTTCAGGCCGCCACCAATCCTGACAACAAGTTGCGGGCCGGGGATTCGAGGGCCGGTCCACTGAACGCCTGATCATCAAACAGGGTCCGGCTCACCCGCGCCGGATCGAGGCCGAAAGTCTCGGCGGCGGCTTGCGTGATCAGGCTGTCGAGCCCGAGCGTCGGGCGCAAGTCGCGCCCGTCGAGAAGCTGCGCCGGGGCAAGACCCGGCCAGTCGGCGATTACTCGCCCGCCTTTGACGGCCCCGCCCAGCAGCATGGCCACCGCCCCCGTGCCATGATCGGTGCCGCCCGTGCCATTGGCGGCGGCGGTGCGGCCAAATTCGGTGGCGACGAGCACGGTGGTCTGTGCCCAGACATCTGCGCCCAATCCGGCTTGCAGCGCGGCGATCAGGCTGTCGAGCGCGCGCAGCCGGTCGGTCAGGCGCCCGGCCTGTCCGCTGTGGGTATCCCAGCCGCCGGTTTCGAGCATGGCGATGCGCGGACCCGAGGCGCGCGCGAGGAAAGTGGCGGCCATCTGGCCGAAGGTGGCTGCATCCTGACGGACTTTGCCCGGATCAAGCGGCATGGCCTCGCGCGCGGCGGCCCAGAGCGGGGCGAGCTGGGCGTCGTGGGCGTAGAGCGTGGTAAGCCGGGCGATCAGGTCATCGGGGGGAAGGGCCATGCCGGTCGGCGCGGCGGATTCGACCGCATGGGCCCCGCGCAGGGCCAGCGGGACAGTGGGCGCGAGGGCCAGGCCGGGAGGGGCTCCGGGCATCAGGGCCAGCAGGCGGTTGAGCCAGCCATCCTGCCGGGCATAGGGCCGCGTCCCGCCGGTTTCGAGCACGTTCTGGCCATCGAAATGCGAACGGTCGCGATAGGGCGAGGCGACCGCATGGACGAACAGCGCCTGCCCTTGGCCATAGAGCTGCGCGACATGGGGCAGCGCGGGATGGAGCGCGAAGAACCCGTCGAGCCGGTGACATGGCGCGGGATCGGGCGTCAGCTCGCCGCGCAGGCCCATCAGCGCGGGGTCGCCTTGCGGGATCACCGTGGCCAGACCATCGGCGGCGCCGCGCTGGATGATGAACACGAAGCGGCGGTCGGTGGCGGCGCGGGCAAAGGCCATGCGTGGGGCAAAGAGCAGCGGGCCTGCTGCACCAAGGGCGACGAAGCGGCGGCGGGTGAGAGGCAGCGGCATCGGGCTATCTCCGCAGGAAATCGGGCGAGACGAGTAGGAGCGCGAGCGCGCTGGCCGGGCTTTCGGCCCGCGCGATTTCGGCCAGGGTTGCCGGGGCGCAGGCGCCGGGGAGCAGCAGGGGCGCAAGGCGGCGCGCGTCGTGCGCGGGATCGCGCGGGGTCTGGCTGGCGAGGCGCTGGGCAATTTCGACCCGGCGCAACAGGGCGTTGCTGGCCGCCCAGCTGGCGGTGGTATCGTCCCATCCGGCGGGCGAGCCGGGTTTCCACACCGGCTGGCCGAGCTTGTCGAGCATGCCCGCGATGCGCTCTGCGGAAAGGGCATCGGTATCGAGGCCGCGCAGGGCCGAGACCAGCCAGTCCCACGGCGTCTTGAACTTGAGCGGGACGGGTGCCCAGACTTCGGGGCTGTCGATGAGGGCGGCATAGAGCACAGGAAGGTCGCCGCGCCCTTGCGTGAAGGCGCGGGACAGGCGCTCGACGAGGGCCGGGGGCGGGGTGTCCCCGGCGAAATGGCGGGCCATTTTGGTGGCGATGTGAGTGGCGGTCTGCGGCGCGTGGGCGAATGTGGTGAAGGCTTGCGCGGCCTGGCTTTCGCCGGTTCCGGGGGGATAGGCGCGGCCCATGATCGTGCGCGGGCCCGGCTCGTGGCGGGCGGGGCGGAAGCGGAAGGCGATGGGTACGGTGCCGTCGGGCGTGCCGGGCTGGCCAAGGCCATCGAGCGTCCATCCGGTCATCGCGCGGGCCAGTTCGGTCACGTCGGCTTGGGTATAGCCCGAGCGCACGCCCAGCGTGTGGAGTTCCATGATCTCGCGCGCGAGGTTCTCGTTGAGGCCGGGGGCCTTGCGCCCCGCTGCTGCGGCGCGGGTTGAAGCGGGGCTGTGGGGGCCGGTCGAGGGAACCTGATTGAGGTAGACCAGCATGGCCGGGTGGCGTTCGACGGCCTGGAGCATGGTCTCGAACCGGCCCAGCACATGGGGGCGGATCGCCTCGCGCTCGAAGGCCCCGGCAAGGGCCATGACTTGCGTGTTGTCGGCCGAGACGGCGAAGTGGTTGGACCAGAAATGAACCATGCGCTCGACAAAGGGGGCGGGGGTGGCGCGCGCGCTGGCCATGCGGGCGCCGATTTCCTGCTGATAGAGCGCCCTGATCGCCGTTGCGGGGGCTTGGGGATCCTGCTTGCGCGCGGCCAGCCAGCCCTGAAGCGCGGCTCTTGCGTCGGGCAGGGTGGCAAAGGGGGCGGGGGCGATCTCGAAGCGGACGAACTCGTCTTTGAGCGCGCGGGCCGGATCGGCGGGAGGCAGATCTTCGGGGCGCGCGCCAAGGCCGAAGCGGTTGAGGGCGATTGCGCCGGGGGAGAGGGAGGGAGCCGCCATGCCCGGAATTGGTGCCCCTTGCGGCTGAACCGCAGATGACTTGCGCACCCTGCGCTGCGCAGCATTCGCCGCCGATTTGGCCGTATGAGGCGGGGCAGGCGGGATCAGGAGATCTACGAGGGCCCCGCAGCAACAAATATCCGCCCCTCTCCCCTATGCAGAATCCGGAAAACAGGCCCGAGAGGCTGCTTAGAGGCTGCATAGAGGACGCGTTCATGTTGAAATCATTTGCGATGTTACGCTCGGTCAAAGGCAAGATCGCGGTCATGGCCGGGGCCTGTATCGTTATCGCCTTTGCTGTTCTCGTCGCATACAGCACGTTTTCGACGTTCCGTACGCACAGTTACGTCAACAGCCGCGTGTCCGACATGATCAGCGGGCAGGTCAACGAGAACCTGCAAAACCGGGCCGATGCCGAGGCGCGGTTCATTAAGTCCGAACTCGACACGGCCTTCGATGCGGCGCGCAACATGGCCAACAGCTTCGAGCAGATGGCCGCACCGGGCGCCTCGGGCACGCCGATGGGCGAGCGGCGCGCCCAGTTCAACGCGGTGCTGCGCAACGTGCTCGAACACAATCCGCGCTTCAACGGGACTTATTCGGCCTGGGAGCCCAATGGCCTCGACGGCAACGACGGCGCGCATGTCAACGACACCGCGATGGGGTCGGACGCCACCGGGCGTTTCCTGCCCTACTGGACGCGCGCGGCGAACGGCAACATCGCCATCCAGCCGCTCGTCGAATATGACAGCAGCGCGCGCCATCCCAACGGCCTCGTCAAGGGCGCCTGGTACATCAATCCCCGCAACACCCACCGCGAGAACCTGCTCGGGCCGCTGCCCTATATCGTGCAGGGCAAGCAGGTCTATCTGGCGACGATGTCCGTTCCGGTCATGATCAACGGCCAGTTCCGCGGGGTGGCCGGGGCCGACTACAATCTCGATTTCCTCCAGACCCTTGCCAATCAGGTCAGCAAGTCGCTCTATGGCGGCAAGAGCACCGTGGCGGTGATCAACGACAGCGGGCTGATCGTGGCCAACAGCGCCAATCCGGCAACCATCGGGGGCGCCGCGTCGCAGGCCAATCCGGCCTGGGCGAACAGTGCAAGCATCATCGCGGCGGGCAAGTCGGTCGTGCTCGATGATCCCAAAAACGAAAACCTCCAGGTCTATGCGCCGATCCGCATTGGCCGTGTCGATGCATCGTGGGCGGTGCTGATCTCGGTTCCGCGCGCGATGGTCATGGCCGACGCCCAGTTGCTGTCCGACCAGCTTGGCCGCCGTTCGGGCGTGGACACCCTGCTGCAACTGGTGATCGGCATGGGTATCGCGGCGGTCGCCATCTTCATGACATGGCGCATGGCATCGAGCGTGGCCCAGCCGATCAGCGGCTGCGCGCAGTTTGCCGAAGGGATCGCCCAGGGCAACCTCAACCAGCAACTGGCCATCGAGCAGGCCGATGAGGTGGGCACGCTGGCCGAGGCGCTGCGCAAGATGCAGCACGACTTGCGCACCAGCATCGAGCGCACCACGCAGGATCAGGCGAGCACCAGGCTTGTCGTCGATACCGTGTCGAAGAACCTCGAACGGCTGGCCAATGGCGACCTGACCGCCCAGATCGTCGAGAATTTCTCGCCCGAATTTGCCGACGTGAAGCGGCACTTCAACGGCGCGGTTTCCTCGTTGCACAGGATCATGCGCTCGGTCGAGGACAGCAGCCGGACGATCAGCATCGGCGTTGGCGAGATCAACCAGGCTTCGATCGATCTGGCCAATCGCACCGAAACCGGCGCGGCCCGCCTCGAACAGACCGCATCGGCGATGAATTCGGTGACCGCGATCGTGCGCAAGACCGCCGAAAACGCCGCAGAAGCGCGCCGCGCGATCATCTCGACCGACCAGCAGGCGGTCGACGGGGGCGGGGTGGTCCGCAATGCGGTGACCGCGATGGGCGAGATCGAACGGTCGGCTTCCGAGATCAACCAGATCATCGGGGTGATCGACGGCATCGCCTTCCAGACCAACCTGCTTGCGCTCAACGCCGGGGTCGAGGCCGCGCGCGCGGGCGATGCGGGCAAGGGCTTTGCGGTGGTGGCGAGCGAAGTGCGCTCGCTGGCCATGCGCAGCGCCGAGGCCGCGCAGGACATCAAGAACCTGATCAACGCCAGTTCGCAGCAGGTGACGCAAGGGGTGACGCTGGTGGCCGAGACGGGCAGCGCGCTCGAACACATCATCGAGCAGATCGGGGGCCTGCGCAAAACCATCGACGAGATCGCCAATTCGGCCGAAGTCCAGGCGCGCGATCTGGCCGAGATCAACACCGTGGTCAGCGAAATGGAGCGCATGACCCAGCAGAACGCGGCCATGGTCGAGGAAAGCACGGCGGCCGCGCGCAGCCTCAACGATCAGGCCCGCACGCTCGATTCGGCGATTGGCCGGTTCAACATGGGCGGCGGGCACCAGCAGTCCGGCTTCGAGCGCCACGCCGCCTGAGGGCGCGCGCGGGCGCAGCGAGGCTGGCCCGGACAGGCGCAAAAACACAGGGCTCCGGTCAGGCCGGGGCCCTGTTTCTGTGTCCGGGAGAATTAGCGGCGTAGCTTGTGCGGATGGGCGGGGGCTGCGAAGATCGCGTCTGCCGACAGGCGGCTGCCGCGCAGGACCAGCATGACCCTGTCGCCCGCTTCGAGGCGCACGTCTTCGCCCGGATGGCGGATTTCCTGTCCGTTCGCGCGGTCGATCCGCACGATGAAATAGGCGCCCTTGCCGCGCCGTTCGGCCTCGCGGACGCTCGAACCGACCAGCGCGCTGCCCGCCGGGCAGGCGACGACTTCGAGGTCGAGCCCGAAATCGACGAACTGGCGCTTGACCTCGCCCATCGGCGGCGTTTCCGCCAGCGCCGGGGCCGTGCCGGGAAACAGGATCAGTTCGGTAATGCGTTCGGCGCCGATGTGGGTGGGCAGGACGACCTTGTCGGCCCCGGCGTGGAACAGCTTGCTTTCGGTGCTCGGCGCCTCGCCGCGGGCGATGATCTGGATATCGGGGTTGAGGCTGCGCGCCGAGAGGGTGATGAACACATTGGTCGCATCATCGGGCAGGACGCTGGCCAGAACGCGGGCATGGGTGACCCCGGCCTGTTTGAGGATGTCCTCGTTGGTGGCTTCGCCAAGGAGGGTCAGGTAGCCGCGCGAGCGGGCTTCCTCGGCCCGGATGGGCGTGCGTTCGAGGATCAGGAACGGGTGCTTTGCTTCGGACAGGGCGCGCGCCAGTTGCACGCCGATGCGGCCATAGCCACAGATGATGGTGTGGCCTGACAGCCGCTCGATTTCGTTATGCATGCGCTCTAGCCCCAGAAGACGGCGAAACTGGAACAGGGTGAAGACCTGTACGAGCGCGCCGGTGAGCACGATCATCCCCGTGCAGCCCAGCACGATCGTCATCGTCGTCCATACCCGCAGGAACGTCGTGTCGATCGGGCGGACTTCGCCATAGCCGACCGAAAAGATCGTGAGCAGCACCATGTAGGCCGCATCGCCCAGCGGCCAGCCGGCGCGGACATACCCGATCGTGGAAATCGCAAAGACCCCCGCGACAAAGAGCAGCGTGCCCGCCAGCAGCCGCAAGGGCGACCCCAGCACGTTGCTGGCGCCTTGTGAGAAGGCCGATTCGCCAGCAGACCCGGATGCGGGCCTTGCGGTTGGCGGTACGGCTGGTCTCGCGGCGGATCTGTCGGTGTCGCGCTTGGCCATGGTCGTTGTCCGGGGCTCTCTTTGCCCCCTCGCGCAGCGGCTGTCCAGCAAGGCTTGCCCGGCGAGGTGGCCAGCGTGCGCGCGCCACGAAAAAAGGGCGCATCCGATCGGGATGCGCCCTTTTTTGTAAAGCATTGCAACGGTTTCCCGCAGCCTTGCAGTTTAACCGGAGCCTTGCTGTCCGGCTGGCCTTACTTGGGGGCCAGCACCATCAGCATCTGGCGACCTTCCATGCGCGGGAAGGCTTCGACCTTGGCGATCTCCACCACGTCTTCCTGCACGCGCTTGAGCAGGTTCATGCCCAGCTGCTGGTGCGAAAGCTCGCGCCCGCGGAAGCGCAAGGTCACCTTCACCTTGTCCCCGTCTTCGAGGAAGCGGTGCACGTTGCGCAGCTTCACGTCGTAGTCGTGGTCATCGATGTTCGGACGCATCTTGATCTCCTTGATCTCCTGCGTCTTCTGGCTCTTGCGGGCGAGGTTCGCCTTCTTCTGCGCCTCGTAGCGGAACTTGCCCACGTCGAGGAACTTGCACACCGGCGGATCGGCGTTGGGCGAGACTTCGACCAGGTCGAGACCCACGTCGGCTGCCTGTTCGATCGCTTCGCGCGTGTACAACACGCCAAGATTTTCGCCGTTCTCGTCAATCACGCGCACCTTGGGCACGTTGATCATGTGATTGTAGCGAGGGCCGCTCTTGACGGGGGGCGCCAACATGCGCCGGGGCGGGGGAGCTATAGTGTGTTCTCCTGAACGTTGATCCGGTGTGGTCGTGTCTTGGGAAAGACTCAACGCGCGCTCATATCATAATGGCGCGACAGATAAAGGGCCTTGGTGCCCAATCTGGGGGGCAATCATGCGCATTTCAAGCCGCCTGGGCCCGCCAGAGTGGCAAATGGGCCACACGGGCGGCTGTCGGCACCAGCGCGGTGATGGTTTGCGCCGGTTGCAGGGCCGCGATCAGCGCCGGATGGGCCGCGTCGAGCCCCCCGGTCAGCGCGCCGAAGGCCGGGAGAATCAGCTTGCGCTCGCTCATCACCGCGCAAGGCCGGGTGACCGTGCGCCCGCGCGCGGGAACCCGCAGGCGCGGATGGAAATGGCCCGAGAGTTCGGGGGCCGGCTCGCCGGGGCGGGCCTCGTGGCGCAGGACGATGCCGCGCAGGGCCACCTCGGGCAGCATTGTTCCGGGGGCGGCGCCATCTTTTTCGTCATGATTTCCGGTGATCCACACCCAGTCGAGCCTGCGGGCCAGATCGGCCAGAAGATCGGCCGCCACCGTATCGAGCCGGGAGGGCCCCTGCGCATCGTGGAAATTGTCGCCCAGGCACAGCACGCGGGCGGCATCCGTGGCGCGGGCGAGGGCGTCGATCCGCCCGAGCGTCTCGCGGCTGTCGTAAGGGGGGAGCATCTGTCCGGTGCGGGCAAACCAGCTCGCCTTTTCAAGATGGAGGTCGGCCACCAGCAGCGCGCGTTCGGCAGGCCAGAACAGCGCGCGCGCGGGCCCCATGAGCCATTCGTATCCGGCAAATTCGAACGGTGCGAACGAAAGGGGAACCATGAGCCCCTCTTGCCCCGGCCCCGCCGATTTGGCAAGCGCGACACCCAAGGAGATCGCATTGACCGACTGGACTGACCAAACCGCCCGCGCCCGCGCCTGGTTCGAATCCTTGCGCGACCGCATCTGCGGCGCCTTCGAGGCGATCGAGGCCGAAGCGGGCAGCGATGCGCGCTTTTCCTATCGCCCCTGGGCGCGCGAGCATGATGGCGAGCCGGTCGAGAACGGCGGGGGCGGCGTGCAGGGCCTGATGAAGGGCAGGGTGTTCGAGAAAGTCGGCGTCAATGTCTCGACCGTCCACGGCACGTTCAGCCCCGAATTTGCCCGCACGATCAACGGCGCGGACCCGGAAAACCCGACCTTCACGGCCACCGGCATCAGCCTTGTCGCGCATATGGCCAATCCGCATGTGCCCGCCGTCCACATGAACACCCGCTTCCTGACCACCAGCAAGGCGTGGTTTGGCGGGGGCGGCGATCTCAACCCGCCGATCCCCTATGCGGACGACACCGCCGATTTCCACGCGCGCTTCCAGGCGGCCTGCGACGCGCACGATCCGGCCTATTACCCGCGCTTCAAGGCCTGGGCCGACGATTACTTCTTCCTCCCCCACCGCAAGGTCCATCGCGGCGTGGGCGGGATTTTCTACGATCACCTCGAATGTGCCGACGAAGCCGCCTTCGAGGCCAATTTCGCATTCACCCGCGACGTGGGCGAGGCCTTCCTCGACATTTATCCGCGCCTCGTCCGGCGGCGGATGGGCAGCGCGTTTACGCCGGGCGAGGAAACCACCATGCTCGAATGGCGCGGGCGCTATGCCGAATTCAACCTCGTCTACGACCGGGGCACGCTGTTCGGCCTCAAGACGGGTGGCAATATCGACGCGATCCTGATGAGCCTGCCCCCGCGCGCGGTGTGGAGCTGATGGCTATTGCGGAAAACGGCGCGCGCCTCGCGCCTGGGTTCCATGCGCTGGCGCCTGGCGATCTGGCGGCGGTGGTCACTGCGCTCGAAATGCGCGAAGCGCCCGCCAGCCTGCGGCGGCTGGTGCCTGAACAGGATGTGCCCTTGCAACTCGTGCGCTGGAAGGCGCCCGATCTGGCCAAATATCGCCTGCTGTTTCGCCGGGTGGGGGCCAAGTGGCTGTGGTGGTCGCGCCTCGCGCTCGACGATGCGGCGCTGGGCGCGATCATCCACGATCCCCAGGTCCACGTCTTTGCCGTGGCCGACCGGGCGGGTGTCGAAGTGGGGATGCTCGAACTCGATTTCCGCAAGGCGGGCGAGGCCGAGATCGCCTTCTTCGGCCTGATCCCCGGCGCGACGGGCAAGGGCTTTGGCAAGTGGCTGATGCGTCGGGCCTTGCAGATGGCCTGGGGCGACAAGGAGGTTACGCGGGTCTGGGTGCATACCTGCACGCTCGACGGGCCGCAGGCCTTGCCGTTCTACATGGGGCAGGGGTTCGTGCCCTATGCCCGTTTTGTCGAGGTTTTTCCCGATCCGCGCGGGGCCAATGCGTGCGGAGAGAGGCTGCTGGGCGAGGAAGCGCCGCAGGTGCCGCTGCTGGAGGCCGGGGCTGCTGCCTGAGTGCCAGCCTGACGGGGCGCCGGTCTGACGGGCCCGAGTCTGACGGGAAGGGGCGATACGAATCCTGAACGGCTCGGCCATCTTCGGGAAAGGCTTGGCGGGTGAGACTGCAAGGATGCAGCCAAGCCCCATTTTTCCCGCTCCCGAGGCGCCCGCGCGATGCCGCCTTCGCTGAGGAATCTCTGGCGTGGCGGGGCTTCGGCCTGGATCGTCCCGCGCCTTGCCGGGCGCCGTGCGCGCGCGCCTGACACCAGGCCCGTCACCAGGATCGCGGTTATCGCCGCAAATCCTGATCCTTTCCCCTTGCCCAATATGCCGCCTTTCGCCCATCTAGGGGGTGAAATGCTGCGCCAATATGAACTTGTCGAACGTGTGCTGGCCTACGCCCCCCAGGCGGACGAGGCCATGCTCAACCGTGCCTATGTCTATACCGTGCAAAAGCACGGCACCCAGAAGCGGGCCAGTGGCGACCCCTACTTCTCGCACCCGGTCGAAGTGGCGGGCCTGATGACCGAGCTGAAGCTCGATCAGGAAACCATCATGACCGCGCTTCTCCACGATACCGTGGAAGACACGCTGGCCACTGTCGAGGAGATCGAGCGCCTGTTCGGCCCCGATGTTGCCCGGCTGGTCGACGGGGTGACCAAGCTTTCCAAGATCGAGACGATGACGGAAAGCGAACGCGCGGCGGAAAACCTGCGCAAGTTCCTGCTGGCGATGAGCGAGGACTTGCGCGTCCTGCTCGTCAAGCTGGCCGACCGCCTGCACAACATGCGCACGCTCCACTTCATCAAGAGCGAGGACAAGCGCCGCCGCATCGCGCGCGAGACGATGGAAATCTACGCCCCGCTCGCCCAGCGCGTGGGCATGTACGAATATATGCGCGAAATGCAGCTTCTCGCCTTCGAACAGCTCGAACCCGAAGCCTATGCCACGATCGAGGGGCGCCTGACCGCGATCCGCGCGGAAGGCGGCGGCGAGGTCGACGACATCGCCCTTTCGATCAGCCAGGCGCTGGCGCAGGCGGGCCTGCGGGTCGAAGTGGAGGGCCGCGAGAAGCACCCCTATTCGATCTGGAAGAAGATGGCCGAGCGGCACGTCTCGTTCGAGCAGATCACCGATATCATGGCTTTCCGCGTGCTCGTCGACGACATCGACGAATGCTACAAGGCGCTGGGCGTGCTTCACCAGACCTGGCAGATGATCCCGGGCCGGTTCAAGGACTACATCTCCACGCCCAAGATGAACGGCTACAAGAGCCTGCACACCTCGCTGATCTACAACAACGCGCGCCGCGTCGAAGTGCAGATCAAGACGCGCGAGATGCATCATCGCAACGAATATGGTCTGGCCGCCCACTGGGCCTACAAGCAGGGCGGGACGCCCGATGGCGAAGTGGGCTGGCTGCGCGATCTGGTCGAGATTCTCGACGCCAGCCACGACGCCGAGGAACTGCTCGAAAACACCAAGATGGCGATCTATCAGGACCGCATCTTCGCGTTCACCCCCAAGGGCGCGCTGTTCCAGATGCCCAAGGGCGCCACGCCGATCGACTTTGCCTTTGCTGTCCACACCAATCTGGGCGCGCAGGCGGTGGGGGCCAAGATCAATGGCCGCCATGTCCCCTTGCGCACCCCGCTGGGCAATGGCGATGTGGTCGAGATCATCAAGAGCCGCAATTCCGAGCCGCAACTCTCGTGGCTGGGCTTTGCCGTGACCGGCAAGGCGCGCGCGGCCATCCGCCGCGCGGTCCGGCAAAAGGAACGCGCCGAAGTCGCCCTGATCGGCCGCAAGCTCTACGACGAGATCATCGAGCGCCTGCCCACCCAGGTCGGCAAGAAGGCGCTGGCCGAAGCGATCAAGCGGCTCAAGCTCACGTCCGAGGAAGACCTGATGGTCGCCATCGGCACGGCCAAGCTCGACGATCTTCAGGTCATGGAAGCGCTCGTGCCCGGTTGTACCGCAACCATGCCCAATCCCGAGGAGTGGCGCCGCCAGCAACGGGCCATCGCCGTGCAGGGCCTGACACCGGGCATGGCCTTCAAGCTGGCCGAATGCTGCCACCCGGTTCCGGGCGACCGCATCGTGGGTCTGCGTCGTCCGGGGCAGGGGGTCGAAGTCCACGCCATCGACTGCGAGACGCTGGCCGACGGCATCGACGCCGACTGGATCGACCTCTCGTGGGACAAGCGCACCGACGGCGCCGTGGGCCGCATCCGCGCCGAACTTTACAACCGCCCCGGCACGCTCGCCGAAATGGCGGGCATCTTTGCCAACAACCACGCCAATGTGGTCAACCTCGAAATGACCCAGCGCGAAAACCCGTTCCACACTTATCTGGTCGATCTCGAAGTCCGCGACCTGGCCCACCTGACCCGCATCGTCAGCGCCCTGCGCGCCAGCGACGCCGTGGCCCAGGCCGACCGCATCTAGGGCCGGGCGGGGGGGCAGGCTGGGCGGGGCATCTCGCCGGTCCCGGTTTCGGGACCGGCGCTCTGCCTTCAGCGGGCGGGTGTCACCCGAACCGGCACCGGCACATTGCAGATATCCACCCCGCCGGCAGGCCGCACGTAGAACGGATCGCGCCGATTGGCCCGCGCATCGAGATAGGCGGCAAAACTCGCGCTGTCGGTCGACAGATACTGCCACGCGGGCAGCCCGGCCACATCGCTTCCCAGCCGGATGCTGGTGATCGCTGTGCGCTCCCCGGGCTTCTGATAGAACCCGGCATCGCCCTTGCCGCGCGGCAGGCTCGACAGCCACTCCATCCCGCTGATCACCCGGCCCACCACCGCAATGTTGCGATCGAGCTGGCGCGGCGCATTGCCGATCACCGCATAGAGTTCGGCCCCCGACCCGCTGTCAGGCGGCATGTCGCGCCCGACACCGACGCTGCCATAGCAATGCACCGGCCAGGTTTCGGGCTCGTCCCCCGGCCCGGTGGCAATCGGCCAGCCCTGATAGAACCGTTCGGCAACGGCATAGACCCCATCGGCCACCCGAGGCCCGGAAAAGGCCGGGGCCGCTCCCGCCGTCAGCGTATAGGCCCCCTGCGGGACCGAGAGCAGTCCGGGTGGCAGCGGCTTGGCGCGGGCCTTGTCATCCCCCAGGGGATCGCCCCACTGGACGACATAGCCATCCTGCACGCGGTTGACCGAAGTCCCGTCCCACCAGTGCGCGGCGGCCAGCTTGCGGATATTGCCGATCCACCCCTGCGACCAGGGCCCGTTCATCAACTGGATGATCACGCGCCGGGCCTGTCCGGCGGCATCGGGCGCCAGATCGACCACCAGCAGGTGATCGGCCGGAATCCCCACCCAGTCACCGGGCGGAGCAGCCTCCACGATCTGCGTGGGCGAAGGCGGCATGACGGGCTCTGCCTGACGGGCCAGGACCGGCAAGGCCCCCATCACAGCCAGGCCGGAAGCCACGGAGAAAAAAGCCGAAAGACGGCCAGACAGGGAGCGCATCAACATTTTGCCGTTGTGACCCCCAAACCGCCCTTGCGCAACCCCGCACAGGCGGCTAGTGCGCGCCTTCCAGTGCATGCGGAGCGGTGGCCGAGTGGTCGAAGGCGCTCGCCTGGAAAGTGAGTATACGTCAAAAGCGTATCGAGGGTTCGAATCCCTCCCGCTCCGCCAGCCTCTTCTCTCGACAGGACCGTATTTCAGGAAAAGTGGCTGTTTTTAGCCATTTTTCGTTTGTCCGCGTTCTTTGAAGGTCTACATTTGTTCTCATCCATATAAGGGCTGCTATGGTTGCGGTCATGGTATGCGATTCGGGAGATATGGTATGGCTGGCCTGTCGGACACCAAGGTTCGCGGGGCGAAGGGGACGGGCAAGCCTTACAAGCTGAGCGATGGGCAGCAGCTTTATCTGCATGTTTCGGCCAGTGGCTGGCGGTCCTGGCGGATGAACTACCAGTTCGGGCGCAATGCCCATGGCAAGCCCGCGCAAAAGACCCTGACGATCGGCCCTTATCCGGCCATCTCGCTCAAGGCTGCGCGCGAGGCGCGCGATGTGGCCAAGGAAATGCTGGCCCATGGTCTTGAGCCCAAGCCGCAGGATCTGTTCAGTCGGGGCAAACCTGCCGAAGACACCCGGCCCACGTTCGAGCGCGCAGCGCGCGAATGGTTTGATCTGCAAACCCGTCGCTGGTCGAAGGTTCATGCTGCCGATGTGCTTGCGAGTCTGGAGGCCGACGTCTTTCCTGCGATCGGCGGGAGAGCTATTGCCGATGTGACGGCGCCCGATGTCTTTTCGCTGCTCAAGGTCGTTGCTGATCGCGGAGCTATCGAGCGCGCGCATCGGTTGCGCCAGCGAATCAGCGCAATTTTCGTCTATGGCATCGCTTTGAGCATGGTGACGGTTGATCCGGCGCAGAACCTTGCCCTCGCGATCCCGCCCAAGCCCCGGTCCAGGCCACAGCCCGCGCTGACGGAACTGCCCAAGCTGCGGCAGTTGCTGGTCGATTGCGAGGCCGAGCGGTGCCGGGCGCCCACGAAATTTGCGCTGCGCCTTCTGGCACTGACCGCCGTCAGGCCCAACGAGATCCATGGCGCGCGGTGGGAAGAATTCGAGGATCTGGATGGACCTGAGCCGCTCTGGCGCATTCCGGCTTGGCGGATGAAGGGCGACCTTGATCGCAAGGCCGACCCCGATGGCGACCATCTGGTGCCGCTGGCACCACAGGCCGTGGCCATCGTGAAGGCGACAGCGGCGATCAACGGGGAATTTCCGCTGCTGTTTCCGACGGATCGGAACTTTACCAAGCCGATGAGCGAGAACACGCTGCGGGCATTGCTGATCCGTGCGGGGTATTTTCAGCGCCATGTGCCGCACGGGTTTCGCGCGGCTTTTTCTACCATCATGAACGGGCGGTGCGAGCGCGCGTGGCGCGCTGCCGGGCATCATGGGCTTTCGCCCGACCGGGCAATCATCGACCTGATGCTGGCGCATGTGCCGACCAACAAGGTCGAGAGCGCCTATAACCGGGCCGCCTATATGGAACGGCGTCGGGAACTGGCCTGCGAATGGGCGGATCTGTTGACGGCAGATATGTGGCCGCCCGAAATGCATCTCGGGCGGCCCATGCGGTGGGCAGCCACCGGGCCGGGCCGCCCGCGCGGCTAGAGTTTCTGGGCGATCCAGTCCGCCACCTGCGATTGCAACCAGCGGGTGCATTTGTAGCCCAGTTTGATCGGCGCGGGGAATTCTCCTCGCGCCACCTTGGCATGAATGTAGGATCGGGACAGGGAGGTCATGTGCATGACTTCCTGAATGCGGAGCAGTCGCTCTGGCGCGGGTGGGGTTTCGTGGCTCATAGGGCGCACCTTTCGGGGCGATGATGCGGGACGGGGCGGCATGTCCGGCGCAGGCCGAGATCGATCTGGCAGCGGCGGATGGCAGTGGCGAGGAGGGAGTGATTTCGGCCATGCTGCCATGCGCAGGCGGCAACCCACTGGACATAGCCCATGCGGATCATATCGAGCGCTGCGCTTTCGTTGGCTTGCGGGTCGCGACCTGTCGGAGAGCAGGCGGTGAGGGCCAGGGCAAGGAAAAGGACCCGGATCATTCGGTAGGCCCCTCTGCCGCCAATATGCAGTCAAAGAAATAGCGGACGGGGAAGGTTCCCTCATCACGGGCGCGCATGAAGTCTCGCCCGTTGTGGCAGCGTCTGCCCAGCGTATCGACACAGATCGGGGAGAGATCCATTCCAATGCTGTCGCTGGCGACAGTCAGGCGTCTGGACGCAGAATTCACCCAATCGTTGAAGTCACAGAATTCACCTTCCCAGTTCGGAACGAGCGAACAGGGAGTGGCCGGGCGCGTCCAGCATTTCCGCACATCGATATTGCGGTCTGTCATGCAGCATCTCCCATTTTTGGGGTGCGGCCCATGTCGGCATCGGAAATTCGGTCTGCCCATTGGGAAGCCGTCTCTAGCAGGCCGTCGATCGTCTCGTTGAAGAGGATGGTTGTATGGTAATGTCCCCACGAGAACGATGCAGATCCGTGTCCAGTGGGTGTCAGCACCGGCGTTGCTGCAACGGCGATGAAGCCAAACATGCGTCGATTGAACGCATTGCAGCAGAGTTCTTCGTATGCCTCGAGGAAATCAGGCGACAGGCCCTCAAAGAGGCGACCTCGCTGATCTTCGTCATAACTTGCGGCGAGCGATTGAAGCTCTTCAGGCAAGGCGCTGTGAACTCCCAAAGCATCTGCCAGACTTTCGGGTGGGTTGTAGACGGGGAAGGGCCAGATTCCCTCGAAGCGCACATTGGCGTCGAACATGAGGTCGCACAGATGTTCCATGGTCATTCCACACCACCAATCTGTGTGAAATGGACCTGGGCGGCAGAATAGTGGGCGAAGCCCATTTCTCGGGCAACGGCATCAAGGGCAGAGATGTGCTTGCAGCCAGTTTCGCGTTTCATGCGCTTGGCGCGGCTCTTGAGGCCTTTCAGAGTGGTTGGGGTATGGTGTCTTTCGTGCATTTGTGGGGCTTCTCTTTCATTGTGGGTAAGGGGTGCTTTCACCAGGGCAGGCATCCTTCGAGCGGGCAGCGGGCGAAGCCTGCGATGACGCGATCGAGCATGTGCCAGGCGAAACCGAAGCAGAGGGCAAAGGCGGCGACTTTGGCGCGGTCGGCGAAGGCCATGGAAAGTCTCCGGTCAGCGGGAAAGGGAGGCTGGCGTGGCGGCGATGAGCTGGCGCCAGAGGAAGGTCTGGGCACGGGCGGCGCGAGTGCGGCGGCCCGGTTCGAGGTGCCAGGCCATGGCGATCACCCATTCGGCCTGCGCGGCCAGATTCATGGAGAGGCCGCCGTCTTCCATCGCGATCTCGGCGATTGTGGCGATGCTGGTGTCGAGGGCGGCGGTGATCGCGGGCAGCATGGCGTGATCGGCGGGCGCGCCCGTGCCGGTGGCCATCCAGCGCCATTCGGCGGCCAGCGCCTCGAACACCGCGATCTGCGCGGCGGCATCCCCTGCCTCCATGCGGCCAGCGGCGATCAGCTGGGGGAACCGCTTGCGGCGGGCTTCGAGCATACGCTCGGCCATGGCGCGGATGGCGGCATAGTCGGCGGCGGCGACGGGCGGCTCGGGGCTTTCGATGCCGTGCCAGACGCGGCGGGGTTCCTTGGCCGGGGCAGGGGTGGGGGCAAGGGCGGGCGCGGTCATATGATCCGCTCCGCCTTGGCGGGCTGCTCAAAGACCCAGCAGACCAGAACTTTGCCGTCTGGGCGGTTCACGTTCTTGGTGGCGACCCAGCGGTGGGACTGGCTGCCGCGCAGCACTTTCTTGAGGATGTCCATGTTGGGCAGGCGCAGGCCTGCCTGATGGCAGCGGGCCTCGAACAGGGGCAGGTTGATCGCGATCAGCCGGTCGCGGTCGCGATGTTGGTTGATGCTCTTGCCTTCGGTGTGGGCGGTGGAATCCTCGCGGCTGATGAGGAAGTCCACCTTTTCCCAAAATTCGGCCACGAGCGGATGATCACCGCCGCAGCTTTGCTGCCGGTCGAGCGCCATCTGGTCGATGAAGGCAACGGCCTCATCGATCCATTCCTGGCGGCAGTTGGGAAATATCCGGGCCAGCCCTTCGACAGCGGCGGCAAGCTGGCTGTGGCACTTGATCGGGCGGGTATTGTGGAGGCCCGGAACACGCCGGGGCATGTCGGTATCGTGATGGTCGAAGCGTTCGAAGAAGTAGGGCAGGAACCGGCCTTCGTTGCGCACGACATGAACGATGGTGCCCGAGGCCCGCTCGATCGGCCAGCGTTCGAGGCGGACGGCAGCCAGCTTCGTCGCATCGCTCCATCGGCTCTTGTCGACCTTCATCGACATCAGGCGTTCCAGAACGGCGGGGATCGCGTCGATCCGCTCGTTCTGCATCAGGTAGATCGTGCCCAGAAATGGCGGTTCGTGGGTCTCGTAGCCGTCTGACTTCTGGCCGGTGCCGCGCGGGTTGCGTCCGTTGTAGAGCACCAGCAGTTCGTTGTAGTCGTACTGGCGCTGGCCCGAGCGCTTGTCATCGTCGCCGCGCTTGCCCTCGATCAGGCCGACCGGCAGGTTGGATACCTTCATGAACGTGCGGGCGAGGAAAACCACGGTGCCCTTGTTGGGATCGTTGCCTTCGTGATCGGGCCGCCCGAGGGTCTTCCAGAGGAATTCCACCATGGTCGACTTGCCAGCGCCCGGATCGCCGGTGATTTCGAGGAAGCCGATCGACTTGTGGCGTTCGCGGATCTGGACCGCGAACAGCGACATGACGAAGAAGCCCAGGGCAACCAGTCCCTTAGGGCCATAGGCAGTCCACAGATCGGGCAGCCAGTCGAAGTCGATCTGGTCGGGGTCGTAGGTGATGTCGAGCAGGCGGTCGGGGCTTTTGAGCTTCACCGCGTCGCGGCCAAGGTCGAAATAGCTTTCCTCGTTAATTTTGATCAGCTTGCCGTCGCGCACGGCTATGTCGCCCAGCACCCAGGCACGATGGTCGCGCGAATAGCCGGTGAACTTGATCGGCTCGACGACCTTGAGGTTGCGGGTCTGGTTGCGGATGATGCGGTCGAATTGCTCGCTGGTTCCGCTCCACGATGCGGCCCAGGTCATGAGCCGCTTCTTGAACTCGCCGCTGTTCGCACATGCTGCGGAAGAGAAGCGGCCCTTTGTGGATTTCCGATTGTAGGGGAAGTCTATTTGCAGGAAATAGGCCGCCTCGCTGGCGACCTCATCAAACTCGCGATAGAGCAGGCGGAACGCGCAGTTGGCGATTTCCTCGACCACGATGCGGCGCTTTTCGCTCTCTTCGTCGAAGCTGACCTTGCACGACCACAGGCGGTTCTTGTGGCGGAACTCGAACGAGGAGACGGCCATCTTGTGGTCGGCCATCAGCCGGGCCTTGTCGCGCGCGGTTTCGGCGATGGTGATGGCGCCGTTGTAGCGGTACTGGTCGAAGGCCCAGTCGGAGAGCGGGGCCTTGTCCGGGTCTCCGGCCCAGTCGAGGTGGTCCTTGAGAAGGTCGTTCCAGTCCTTCTTGGTGCCCTCGCCATCGGGGCGGACCTGCATGGCGCTGGCGTCCCAGCCTTCGGTGATGGCGCGCTTCACATATTTGGTGGTCGCTTCCACGCCCGCGCGGCCCACGTCGAAGGCGAAGACCAGGCGCGGGCGGACGGTGCGGCCAATGCGCTCCAGCTCGGCGCGCAGCGCGGCGAGGAAGTGTTCGGGCCAGTTGTTGGTGGACATGGCCGAGACCGCCACCTTGCGCACCTGACACAGGGCGACGGCGTCGAAGATGCCTTCGGCGATCAGGATTTCGTCGGCCTTGGCGATGTCTTCCATCGTCAGGCGGGGCGGTATCCAGCAATGGCCCTTGTAGGTTCCGCCCTTGCGGAAATGGGCCTTCTTTTCAAAGCGACCGGGCCGGTCGATCAGGCGTTCCCAATGGGTATCGCCGATCTGGAAACGCACCGTGGCCGAGGTGTGCCCGGTCTTGTGGTCGCGGTAGAGTTCCTGGGTATAGGCCCCGCGCAGCAGGCGCAGGTCGAGGCAGCGCTCGTGGAGCAGATAGGCGTCTGCCGTGGCGGTGGGGTTGGCTTCGGTCTCGGGGAAACGCTTCGACCAGTCCTCGAACAGGTCGGGCAGCAGGTCGCGCACCGATTCTTCCCAGCCACAGCGGTCCTGTCGGCCACAGCGCACGATCTTGGGGTCTTTGGCCGCGCAGAACGCCTCGCGCTTGCCGCAGGCCGGGCAGATGCCCTCCTGCAACCATGCGCCCTTGGTTTTCCTGAACTGGAACCGGGCTTGCAGGCCCTTGAGGATTTCGGCTTCGAGGTTCACGCGGCGCTGCCCTCGATCAGGCGCGCGGCGCGCAGCACGAGGGCGCGTCCGGCGTGGGTGAGGGCAAAGCGCGCGCTCGACCGGCAGATGGCCTCGCCGGTCAGGGTTTGCAGGCAGCGTTTCCACGCCGCGTCGATGTAGGTGACAAGGCCTTCGCCCGCCCCGAAGGGCACGCCTTCGATGGCGCGATAGGCGCCCGGCGCAAAGGCGCGGCGCGGCGCAAACCCGGCGACCGAGGCGAGGAACCGCCGCTCGGCTGGGGTGAGCCAGGGCGCGGCAAGGCTCAGGGCGTGGTCAAACGAAAGCCTGCCCGGTGCGGGCAGGGGGGAAAGGCTGGTGGCGCTCGGTGCGCTGGGCATACGTGTCCCCTCCGGCCAGAACATGGCCGTTTGAAAATGGGCAGGGTGTGGGTGGTGGGCGCGGGCCGGGCGTCAGCCCGAGAACATGCTCAACTGGCTGTCGTCGCGCGCCTTTTCGGGCGGCAGGACATGGGGGATCTGCTCGCGCGGGCAGACTTTCAGGTTGAGGTCGGGCCGGTCGATCAGGCCGGGGTTGAAGCTGTGAACGAAGCTCAGTTCCATCAGGAACGTGTGGCCACAGCCGGTATTGGTGCAATGCGCGTTCATGTGCTTGACCGTGGCGGTGATCCGCTCGGACGAACGGATGAAGGCCGGGGCATCACACTTGGGGCACAGCAGGAAGGCGCGGCTGGCCTGTGTGCCGCCGTTGCGCATGCGGAATTCGAGGGGCGCATGGACCAGAGGCCGCGCGCGCAGATGGCCTTCGCCGCTCATTGGGTTCCTCCGGTCTTTTCGTCGAGGCCGATGGTGGCGATGCTGGTGGTCAGGGTGTCGATGGCTTCCTGCACTTCCTTGCGGGCCTCGCGGCGCATAGCAGGGTTGCCGGGCTGGCTGCTGACCTTGATCAGCGCGGCAACGGCCTCGCCGGTTTCCTTGGCGGCGCCCGCGGCGATTTCGGCAAGGCACCGGGCCTTGGCCTCGCGCCCGGCGATTTCGAGGCGCAGCGCCATCAGGCGGTGGAACGGCGCATGGTCGCCGCCGTGGTCCATGAAGGCGCGGTCGAGTCGCTCGGCATCGAGCATGCGGATTTCTGTCTCGCAATCATGATCCGACCAGAGCCGCACGGCCCGCTCGGAAACACCGCAGATCGCGCCACAGCGATCCCACCCGATGGCCGCCGCCACGCGGGTCAGCGTGAGCTGATAGGACAAGGGTTCGCGCCGCTTGGTCATGCCGCCGCCCCCCGCTTCGCGCGCTGGCGCTGATTGAAGAGGACTGCCGCTTGGTAGCGATCTACCCGTTGATCGGCGCCATGCCAGCGCGGGCCGGGCGCAAGATCAACCGGATAGAGATCGGGACGCAGATGATGCCGGGGAACACCGGTGAGTTGCTCGGCCAGCAAGACATGCTCTGCCGGCAACTGCCTGGACTGGTTCAACCACCTCCAAATTGTGGGTTGGGACACGCTGAAATGCTCAGCCATGGCTTCCTGGGTCGGGAAGAAATCCGCGACCATCATCAGGGCTTCGTATCGGGTGGGCGTCGTCATACGCTCACGTATATGTGTGAACGTATATTAGTCAACGGGAAAGTTGGATGAACTCTTATTCGCTTCCGTATAATCGAGTCTTCATGTGGGAAATCGTGCCGGAAAACCTGATCGCAGCAATGCAACGTGCGGGCATGAACCAGTCCCAACTGGCGAATGCGGTGGGGGTGAAGCAGCCATCCATCGGGCGCCTGATCAGTGGCGAGACCAAAACGACCAGGGCGCTGGACCTGATCGCGTCCGCGCTGGGAACGACGCCCGCCTATCTGAAGGGCGAAACGAGTGATCCGCAGGGCGGCGCTCCAGCGGAAATGCCGCTGCCGCGTCTAATCGTGCAGGCTAATCCTGACGCAGTGGAGATCGCGGAGTTCAACGTAGCCTATGGGCTTGGTGCCACATACATCCACGACGATCCCGCGCATCAGACCATGCGAACGTTCTCGCGGACATGGGTGCGCCAGTTCACGAGCGCGCCTATCGACCAGCTATTCTGGGCGACCAGCAGCGGCACGTCGATGATGCCAGCGATCCTCGATAGCGACATCCTGCTGATCGACACCACGCAGAAAAGCCCCAAAATGTGGGACCAGTTCTGGGCCATTGAAATGCACGGCCTAGGCATGATCAAGTCCTTGCGCCCGTCCAAGGATGGCGGAGTGCGGCTTGTCTCGGTCAATCCCGATTTCCGTGATGAGATCGCCTACGACGGCGAAATGAACGTGATCGGTCGAGTTGTGGCTATAGTTCGTAAGGTTTGAGGGCCCTTTCGAGATTGGGCCCTCAGTAAATCTGGACTGCGCCAGATTTATTTTTGTTCTGTCTTTTTTTGCTCTGATTTAAAAAAGCTATAAGCCATGGCACAAATGCCAACGGATATGCCTACCGCGACAATGATGCCCTCAAGTGGGCTCTCTGTCTCCAAAAGTCCCCAAGGCGTTGGGGCTTTTATGCCTGATATGCCAGAGGTCTCTATTAAAGAAAGAAAATCGTCGCCCATGATTCTTCCCTTGTACCTGTAAACGGAACTAAATTTTGCATAGAAGTGTATGATGGGCAATGCTAAATCTGGCGTTGGTGAGGGTGCGAGAGACTCAATCTGCTAATCTACGAGAAGCGCTCTGTCCCCTGTGCACATGGCCAAGTGTGCGTGGCTGTAACGTCAGCCTGCGCCCAAACCCATTGAAACACCGGCTGCTATTGCACTTTTTGCGGTCTCTTTGGCCAACGCCACGGACCCATCCTTCGCAAACCTGACCAACCTCTCGCCGATGGTCTCGCCGGGCTTGATCGAAGTGGGTGTCGCCTTCAACACGGATAGCCCCATTGGGGTCAGCACTGCGCTATTCAGGCCTAGCTGGTTGGTTGAGGTGCAGCGGATGTAACCAGTTTCCGAGAGCCACTCCAGCGTGGCCCTGGCGATCTCGAAGCGCATCGAAGGATTGCCATTTTCGTCAACAATGAAACCGAATTCATTCACGGAATCGACACCGGCGAGGATTCTTGCATCCACTCCAATTTTGCGCGGGAAACTTTCATAGAGCTTCGCAAGCGCTGCTGCCGTGAACTCGTCGAACAGTTCGATATTTGACATGGCCATGGTTTGGTACTCCCGCCCAGGAAGGTCAATCGGTTAGCGGCTTTGCAATTCGATCCGCTGTTTCAGGCCATTTGCCCCCATGGCCGTTTCCACGCTTTCGACCAGCCACGAGGCGGCATCGATGGCGGTGGTCCAGCCTGCGAGGGTGATGGGGGCGTTGGGCTGCAATTGCATGTTGGCCATGGCCAGTTCGTAGGTGAAGGTCCGCTTGCTGCGCGCGCGCCGGGCGGCTTCGGCGGTGGCGGCCTGTTGGGCCTCGGCCTGGCTGGCATAAGTGCGTTTCAGGCGTTTGCGGTTGGTGCCGCCGGTCTTGTGGGTGCGGCGCTGGCCGGTGGCGGGGTCGTGCCACTGGGCTTCGGCGCCGTCGTACTGGGTGCGGTCGGCCTGTCGGCACGACCATGACCAGCCATCCTGCCGGGTGAGGGTGATGGCGGGCAAGGGGGCGCCGCTGGCGGTGGTGGGGCTACCGATGGGCATGAACAGCAATTGGCGGTTCTTCCATGTGGCCAGCGCGTCGAACCGGGCGCCCAGATCCTGAACCAGCGCGTGGTCGCTCTTGTTGTGCTGTTCGAGGATGGCGATGGGCTTGCCCGCCAGATCGGGGTGGACTTGCGCGGCAAGGCCCCCGCGCGCGGCGATCGCGCTCAGTACGGCGCCCAGCGTGGTGTTCTTCCACACTTTCACCCGGCGCTGGCGGGCCGGGCCGGTGAAATCGGCGGAGCGGGCGCGGATCTGGATGATGTCGGGCGGCCCGCGTTCTTCCACTTCGTCGACCCGGAATGCGCCCTTGTCGACCAGACCGAGGACCACGTCCTCGCCGCTTTCCCAGCCCAGCGCGAGGTGGAGCGTGCGCCCGGTGGCAGGCGCGACGAGCTGGCCGTCGTGGTTGTGGAGGGTCAGCGAAAGTTCGTCGGCCTCGCCCCCGCGCTTTTCGACCAGCGTGAGTTCGAGCAGGCGCGGATCGATCCGGTCGGCCAGATCGGTGCCATCGTCGAGGGTGAGGCGCAGGCCCGCCTTGTTCGCCGCCACGGGATCAGTCCTTGCGCTTGAGGGTGACGGTGAAATCGATCCGGCGGGGCACGCCGCCCGCCATCACCGTCTGGTGGGTCAGATCGAGACCGACGATCACGTAATAGCCCCAGACTTCGCCCAGCCCGTTCATCAGCGCCCAGGCATCGCCCGTGTCGCCCATGCTGGCGAGGGTATCGAGCGCGCTGTAGCGGCCCGCGATCTCGGGAATGCAGGCCCCCGCGATGGTCACATCGTCGTCGCCCGGCCCGATGAACTGAACCGCCGGGCGCGCGCCGAAGCGGTCGCTGGCCTCGTGGCGCCATGTGATCCGTCGTTGCAGATCGGAATAGGCCAGCGTGTCCATGCCAAAGACAAACATGCCCAGCGTGAGCAGTTGCGAGGGAGTGGGCGCGGTGGCCATCACCGGCCCCCCGCATCATAGCGCGACCGCTGGCGAACGCCCTGCGCCGCCTCCAGCTCGCGCCGCACCTCGCGTGCGAGGGCCTTGGTATCCATGCCCGGCGCGGCGTGGACGTGGATGGTGATCGGGGCAGGGGCGGATGGACCCTGCCGGTTGGCCGTGCCCGGCGTGGCCAGCGCGGGCGACAGCGACAGCGCCCCGGCAGCGGCCACCCCGGTCGCCATGCGCCGCGCGGCGCGTGTGGCGTTCTGGCCCTGACCGTCGATGCCCAGGGCAAAACCATTGGCAACATGGCCGCCCATTTCCATCATCAGGCGCGAGGGGCTTTTGATGCCGAAGAAGGCCTTGAAAGCCTCGATCCCATTGCGCGCCACGGCCAGCAGGCGATTGCGCAGGCCGAACGGGTCGATCATCGCCAGCAGGCCCTGCATCATCATGCCGCCGATATTGCTGAGCCATGCGGGCGCCGCAGCAAGCGTGGACTTCACCCATTCCCACCCGGCACCGAACGCGGCCTTGATCCTGTCCCAGTTCGTATAGACCAGATAGGCCAGCACGCCGATGGCCGCGCCGATGGCGACAATGGCCAGAACCATCGGGTTGGCCAGCATCATCAACCCCGCGCGCAGGAAGTTCCACCCCATGGCCATGGCTGCCCGGCCAGCCTGAAGCAGTGCCCCGCCAAAGGCGACCACTTGCCCCACGGCCCAGCGCGCGGCCATGGCCGCCCCTTGCGCCGCCGCAACGGTGAAGCGCGCCCCGGCGATGATTGCGGCTTTTCCCGCATTGGCCAGACCAAGGCCCATGCGGCCCAGATCACCGATCAGCGCCTTGAACCCCAGAAAGGCCCCGGACCCGATAGATTGCCCGATAGGCGCCAGCACGCGCCAAAACGTGAGCGCATGGGAGCGGGCAACGGAAAAGCCGGTCGAAAGGCGGGCGAGGACACTGGCCGTCTGGCCCAGCGCCTGCGCGCGGCCAAACCAGCCCCACAAGGTGGCGACCGGGCCAAGGATGCTGCCAAAGGCGAACTGGAGCGCGCCAAGGCCGACCCGCGCGACGACGATCCCGCCTGCCAGCGAGGCCAGCGAACTGGCCAGTCTGGGGTTGGCATCGGCCCACTGGCCCGCGCGGTCCATCATGGTGGTGACCGTGGCGAGGAAGGGCTGGAACTGGGGCAACAGGCGGGTGCCCACCACGATGGCCATGCGCTGAAGCTGGCCGGTGAAATCCTGCCACCGAACGGCGGCGTCGCGCGCCTCGCGCTGGCCGAAGGCGGCGTCGATCGTACCCGCGCTCTGGTTCTGGATCGCGCCGCGCATCTGCCGGTACTTGTCCATGTTCTGCATCAGCGCGAGCAGGCCCATCTGCGCCTGCTGATCCTCGACCACCCAGCCCAGCTTCTTCATGTCGCCGCCGGTCGCCTGTTGCGCGGCGGTGGCAAAGGCCTCCATCGTGGTCATGCCCTGGGCCTGAAATTTCTTCATGGCGGCGGGCAGGTCGACCCCGAACTTCTTGGCGAAAGCGTTGATCACGGTGGGCGAATTGATCTTGCCCAGCAGGTTGGCGATGTTGTTGGCGGCCTCGTCGGCGCTGCCGGCTGTGTTCATCGCGACTTCGAGGGCGGCGGTCAGATCGGCGACGGCGGGCGTGCCTACATCGCCCAGCGCCTGAAGGCGGGCGGTGAGCGCGGGGAAATTGCGCGCCATGTCGGCCACCTCGAAGCTGCCGACCTTGCTGCCCGCCGCCATCATGTTGAGCGCGGTGGTAGTCTGGGCCAGCGGCACCTTGAGGTTGTTGAAGTTGGCAAAGGCCGCCGCGCTGCCATCGGCCAGATCGACCTTGAAGGCGGTGCCCAGGCGGCTGATCGGGCCGATCATCGCGAGGGCCTGGCGCGGGTCCATGCCAAAGCCCGACAGGCGATCGACGCCCGCGCGCATGTCCTCGGGCAACTGGTGGGCGGCGCGGGCGAGCTGCATGAGGCTGGCGGCCATGCGGTCGGTCTCGGCATTGGTCAGCTCGGCCTTTTGCTGGATGTCGACCATGCCGCTGCTGAAATCCATCGCCGCCTTACCGGCCAGCACGAGCGGGGCGGCCATCGCCACCCCGCCCAGCATGTTGTCCTGTCCGCGCGTGCGCAGGGCCTCGCTGCGGCGGGCCATGGCGCGGACATCGGCGTTGACGGCGGCCAGACGCTTTTGCCGCGCAAGCTGGGTGTTCACGTCGGCCAGCGACTGGGCCAGCTCGCGTTCGCGGGCGATCGCTTCCTCGACATTGCCGGTGCCTTTTTCGATGGCCTTGCGGGTGGCGTTGAGCTGGTTTTCGTATTTGCGCTGCTCGCCGCTGAGCGCCTTGATCGAGGTGCCGCCCTGACGGCTGAGGCCGATGATATTGCGCAGCGCACCCGACATCTTGTCGACGCCGATGAAATTGACCAGCAGGGCCAGCTTGTTGGTGCTCATGATGCCTTTTCCGGGGTGCCCCACATGCGGTTCCAGCGGGCCAGGGCCAGGCCGTGCCAGGCGATCAGGTCGGCCAGATCGAGCGCCTCGATCTCGGCCAGCGACCAGTGAAAGATGGCGGCCAGATCGGCCATCATGTCTTCGGCGCGAATTCCTCGATCATGGCGGTCATCATCTTGCGCTCCGAAGATGACATGAAAAAACCGCGTACCACTCCGCCGATCTCGGCCAGATCATCGGCCCCCAGATTGTCGACCTCGGGGGCGGTCAGCGGCGGGTTGGAAATGCGCGGGATCAGGGTGAGCAGGGCGACGATGTCGGTGCGCATCAGGTCTTGCAGCGCCAGCCCGCGCAAGGCGCGGCCCTTGGGCTTGGTCAGATCGATTGCGGTGATGACCTGCTCGCCGCGCCGGATCGGCTCGGCCAGCGAGATGGTGACGGTGTCGGCGAGGGTGTCGGGGGAGGCTTCGGCCATCTGCGGGGCTCCTGAACGCGGGGCAGGAACGACCGGGGGCAGGCTGGACATGGAAAACCCGCCCCCGGTCACCATGACCGGCGCCCCGCAACAGGACCGGCGATGGATTTGCGATGGGGCGGGTGTGGCGTTTCGCGCGCGCGGGGGACAGGGCCGGGGCGGGTAGAGCGTGGGTCTACAACGGGAGCAGGGCGACCATGAGGTATCCCTTGGGGGCGTGGGACTGTGAAATCAAGGTTCTGGTGTATGACTGGAAAGTGTATTTTTTTCAGACAATTTTGCTTCTGTCTCGCATTCTTCAAATGATTTTTGCTTCTGCACGCATGATGTCATTGCTTTTCGACCTTGGAGGCGTGCGTAATCAGATATTGCCATTTTTTTGTCGATTTGGAACGTGGATTTCACAAGTGTTTGTAGCGGAATTATTGAAGCAGTTATTAGTAATCCAATAAAAATTGAAATAAGTATTAAATTAAATGGCGAATAATTTGTTTTAATTTTTTCTGGAATCCAATCAACAAGTGGTTTTGCTAAATAAATTCCAGCGGCAAAACTCATTGCAATTGTTATTGCAAGTGAAAATTTTTCATTAATAACTGAGTATGATACACTTACTAGGGCTGTTAGAAATGACATTTCTAGAAATCGAAAAGTTCGATCTATTGTGGCGGGTACGTCTATTGGTTTAATATTTTTTGTTAAATCCTTAATTTTTTGCAAGTTCATCTGTGAAAATTTTGACACTGCAAAACCCCACTCTCGTTGTAAAACGAGTTATTTTTATCCTGTTTTGTATTGCTTTCAATAAAGTGGGGTCGCTTGCAGCCGAAAAAAGTCGGATCACCCGGTCAGAATGGCCATGATCTCGGCATAGCGATCGACGCCGCCGACGCGGAACAGGCCCGAGAGCATGTCGATCTCGACCTCATCGACCCCGTCGACAACACGGCGGTAGTAGGAGAGCGGCAGGGTGTACTTGTGCTCGGTATCGTCGCCCGCCTTGGACTTGCCCAGGTCGATCTCGGTGAAGCGACCGCCCAGATAGATCTCGACCGACTGGGGCGGGCTGCCGTCGTCGGCCTGATAGGCACCGACCAGACGCAAGGGCACGCCTGCCACGTCGGTCGTGCCGAAGGTGCGGATCAGCGTGGCGGTGTGGCCGCCCATGGTGAGGGTGGCCTCCATCGCTTCGAGGCCTTTGTCGATCTTGATCGGGCCGGGCATCCCGCCCCCGCGCCAGTCGTCGGTGGCGATCGACAGCTTGGGTTCCTCGAATTCGGCGATCACGCCCAGAAAGCTGGTGTTGGCGCCATAGGCGTTGATGTCTTTGAGTTTGCTGGGAAGGCCCATGGCCGGTTCCTTTCAGAAGGGATGCTGGTGGGGATGGGCCGGGGTCAGCCGGTCACGCTCTGGGCAAAGCCCGAGTAGTAGGTGTCGGTGATCACCAGATTGACCTGCGGGTTTTCCATCGGCGCGCAGGGGGTGAACTGGAGGCGGAAATTGGGCCGCCCGGCGGCCAGTTCGCCCGAGGTGTTGGCATCGGCATCGAAGAAGGCCTGCGCGCCCATGATCCAGCCTCGCAGGGTGTATTTGCGGAACTGCGCGTTGACCGTTTCGAGCAGATCCTTGACCAGGCCCACGGTCATGGGCTGGTCGAAGAACGGCGAGAACGTCGCCGCGATCACGTCCTGCAAGGCATAGCTGGTGCGCGTGGCGCTCTCGAAGGTGAACTGGGTCTGGTCGTCGCCCGCGCAAGTGCGGTTGCCCCAGAAGCGATAGCCTGCGGTGGTGCGGATGATCGTGGTGATGTCGGCGTCGTTGAGCAGGCCCGCGTCGGTGTCGTTGTCGAGCAGATCATAGTGAACGTCCTGCGTGACGGTGGTGATGCCCGGCACGGTCACGTTGCTGATCGTCTTGTGCCAGCCCGTCGTCTCGTCGAGCCAGGCGCGCAGGCCCATGGCGCGGGCGATGGCGTCTCCGGTCACGCTGGCCGAGCTGTCGGGCCAGATCAGCATCAGTTCGCGGCTGCCGAAGTCTGCGCGATAGGCCCGTGCCTCGGCATTGGTCGCGCCGATCGCGCGGGCATAGGCAAAGCCGCGCAGCTTTTTGGCCAGGATGGCCAGCTTGGTGGTGACCGCCTCGCTGTCCAGCCCCGGCGCACCCAGGATGCGCGGGCGATAGCCGGTCTGGGCCTCGGCCTTCAGCAGGGCCTGCATGCCGGTATAGGTTGCGCCGTCGGTCGCGCCGATCACGGCGGCATCCTGTGCCTGTGCATCCTCGCTCACGGCCACGCGCACGACGATGATGGTGGGGGTGACGATGTCGTCGATGGCGGTGAGCGCGGCCTTGAGTGTGCCGCCGCTGCCCGCCTTGCCCGCCGCCACGGCAGCCGAGGTGAACAGCACCGGGGTATCGAGCGGAAAGGCCGCGTCGATGGCGGCCTGATTCTCGGGGGCGATGGCGGTGGAGGTGCCGATCAGGCCGATGATGGCGCTCGACCGGGTGCTGATGGTGCGGGTGCCGGAGATCGATTCGGTAAGCGTGATGCCATGGGGCATGGCCAGTATCCTTCAGCGCGAGAACGAGGGGAGCGGAATGGTGAGGGTGAGCAGGCTGTTGGCGCGGCCTGCGGTGTCGACTTTGCCGGTGATGATCACGGCGAGGTTGCCCTGGGCCGGAGCGCCCGCGAGCGTGACCCTGGTGACGGTGAATTCCCGCTCCCACGTCTGGATCGCGAGGGCCGTGGCCGCGCGCAGCAGATGGGCGGTGGCGGCATTGGCGGGCTGGTCGATCAACTCGCGCCAGAGCGAGCCATAATCGAAGCGCATTTGCCGGGTGCCGATGGGGGTGCTCAGAATGTCACCGATCCGTTGCGCCAGATGCGCAGTGCCCGAGAGGGCCTTTCCGGTGGTGGCGTCCATTCCGTTCATGGCCAAAAGCCATGCCCCCCGCCACGCGCGGGGGCGAGGCGGGGGGCAGGTAGAGGGGCCGGTTACGGATGGGGCTTGGGCGCGCCGTTAGGGAGAGGCATCATCTCCGCATATTTTGCGGCGAATGAGGCGGGTACCTGCTGCCAGCCCGCAATGGCTACCACGAGTAATAGGAGCGTATCTTTGTGAAAAATTCCGTGAGATGCGGAAGTATCTTGTTTAGACCATCCAAATTCCCGCCGAAAAGGCCAGCTTTGAGTTCCGGCGAGGTGGAAGAAAGGCCTCGCAAATAGTCCATTCGCTGATTTATGCTCGTGCTCCCCTCGCGCCGCCATACGAAGCGCCCAGGCGGAACCCAGAACCAGAGACTCTTATCTTCCATCGCCGGCAGCCTTTGGTAACCAGATTCTGCCGCGATCAGGAACTCACTGTCGTCCCAGAGCGGGTCGGCCTCATTTGGCCCTACGACGATGTCTTTAGCTTCATTCACAAAAATCTTCGAGAAGTAGTCGCTATGCGGTGTGTGATGGTTTTCCAGCCCCTCAAGAATCTTCCAGTCGACGGTGTCGAGAGCCGC
This sequence comes from Novosphingobium capsulatum, assembly GCA_015661825.1. Taxonomy (GTDB): domain Bacteria; phylum Pseudomonadota; class Alphaproteobacteria; order Sphingomonadales; family Sphingomonadaceae; genus Novosphingobium; species Novosphingobium pituita. The sequence goes on along the minus strand of DQVI01000012.1, from coordinate 4,244 downwards.
GAAAGGTAGAAGTGTCACGGCTGGCAGGCCTTGCTCGAACTTGGCTGGAATGGTCAGATGCATCAGGCGGGCTGCACGGTCATATGCATCTGCCCTTAGTAGCGATGCCGCGACACCCCACTGAAAACATAGTGACGCGCCGAGCAGTCGAAGCGATATGACCCAAGTGAAACCTGAGCCATCCATATCTCGGAATGTGATTGCCACGATCGCGCGGAGCATTGTGCGGAACGCTTCATCGGTGCCCCATCTCGCTCCGATCATCACGAGTCTGCGCAACCCTTCGGACTTGGCCACAATCCTTTTAACAAGATCATTGATCGAGGCGTTATCGGGAGCGCCTTGAAAAAATTCGTTGCTACGCACCCAGTCTGAAAAGCGGTAAACTTCGTGGGCCAAAAGGTCAGTCCATTCAGCCGAATATCGATCATCACGGCAAAGCTTTTTGCCTTCGGCAACAAGGAGCGCAATCGATTCCGGATGCAATCGATTCATGGTCGCAAGGGCTTCGACCTTGTTTGTCAACTGCATGAAAAAACTGTCAGCATCTGTGATGGGAATGAGCTTACCTGCTCGCAGCGTCAGGAGGTCGCTGCCGAGTTGCGATAGCGCACCACGTGAAGCCCAGTAAAATGGAAATCGTCGACTTGGAGTACGGGTGATCGCAGCGCGAAGTGCTGTGTCCCAATCGCCAGACCATCCTGCGATAATCAGGCCATATTCGTCGAGTACTCTGTCGACGAGAGTATCCATCGGAGGAGAGTAGGTTTCCAGCTCATCCTGCGTGTTTTTGATGCGTGCATCCATGTAGTCGCCGTGCAGTTTGATGATGGTGCAGCGAGAATGGACGAGCGGGGTAGCGCCAAGAATGGCGTCATCCGATCCGATTACGGTTGGCTCGATGCCGACGTCACGTAGAGCGTTTTCAAGCAAACGGTCGAAGTTGGTCGTTAGAATCACGCGAATTGAGCCGAGAGCCACAAGATTCGCTATAGCCCGATGAGCCGCCGTCGGTTGGCGCGGCTCCTCCCCATCTTGGGCCTCAATGTAGGCGTGGATGACGGACCGCCGTTCCGCCGGGGTAGCAGCGACAGCGTCTAGAATTTCGGAATAACTTGGCTCTTTCTTGTATGTCTCTCGATACCAGACTGCCCAATCTTGCTGATCCGAGACGCCCTGAACGCTGCCTAGCCGACGTATGAGATCAAGCGTGATTTCCCAACCGGTCGGCACGCCAGCTGATCGGGATATTCCGCTACCGAGCAGAAGGGCTTGCACTCCCGGAGAATGGTGGAGCGTCAGGGAAAGAGAATCGATTGGATCAATCTGGATCTTTGGCATGCCGCAACAGTAACGGTCTTGAGACATTGTTGGAATGAGCCTTGTTCAGAAGGCCCAGTCGTCCCCGAACAGGCGAACTTGATTTGATTGCCAGTCGGCAGCGCGACATCCCATTGCATCGATGTGAGCGTCGAAGGAAGAGAACGGATCGTCGATTTTTACCATGGCGGTTTTCAGGATCAGCGGGCAGCGAACTGAACGTCCACTTCTGGGGCGTATTGCGGCTAGACGGTTGGATGCTGACCGAGCAGCAGGTTTTGCACAAGCTGTCGTTGAAAGCACGACCTATGAGCGATGGATCTTGGTCGTGAGCTGCTCAATCTGGCGCGGTGGTGTGGGACGAGCCGGATTGCACGCGGCCATGGGTGTGCCCCTTGAGGCTCTTGCCGCCGCCGATCACGTCATCGCGGGCGGTCAGGGTGCCTTCGATGGTCACGTCGCCGCGAATGGTCAGGCCGCCGGGCGCTTCGATCAGGGCACTGGCGCCATCGGGGAGCAGGGCGGTGAGGGCGTGGGTGACGGGATCGTAGCCGATCCGCGCGCCGTCTTCGTATTCGGTCAGTTCGGCCAGGGTGTCGCCGGGCGGGGGCGCGGTGTCGTTGTTGAGACCTAGCAGGGCCACGCCATTGCCGATCTGGCCATCGGGGCACAGCAGCACGGCTTCCTCGCCCAGGCTGGGGGGCGACCAGTGGCGGGTCTTGCCCGCGCGCAGGGCCAGCCAGCGGATCGGCGGGGTTTCGCAATCCTCGTCGGCCTCTGGGTCGCCATAGCGCACGACGCAGCGCGGCGGTGACAGGGTCACCGCCGTTATCGTGCCGAGCCGGATCAGGGTGGAGGGATCGGCGGGGATGTCCTCGCCCTCGGCCATCGTTTCGTTGATCATGGGGCCGGAACGGCCACGCCCTGGGCGATCAGGGCGAGGGCGTCCTGATGCATTTGGGCGAGGCGGGCGCTGTTGGCGGTGCAGAGGTCGAAGTCGGCGCGGGGGAGGGCAACCAGGGCGGCAGTGTCACCGGATCGGTCATCGAGCGGGGCAGGGTGATCGGCTCCGGGCAGAGCGGGGTTTGCGGGGCCACGCGCAGGGCAGGCGTCGTGCAGGCTGTGAGCAGCAGCCCAGGCAGCGCCAGCAGCGCGCCCTTGCGCATAATATCGGGAAGCTTGGGCATCGGAGATCTCCGCGATCCGGGCCGAGACGGCGGCGGGATGGTGGTTGGCGGCGGCCTGACCGGCGCGGGCCTGTGCCTGGGCGGCGGTGACGCGGGCGAGATCGGCCTGCGCCGTGGCAAGGTGGTCCCGCAAGCCGTCGCGGGCGATCACCGGCAGGCGCAGGCCCGCGATCGACAGCGTCCAGTGCAGCCCCTCGATCCGCAACGTCTGCCAGCCCAGCGCCAGGGCAAGGATCGCCAGCACGGCGGGCGAGCGGATCGCGGCCGACAGGCGGCCAAGCCCTGCGTCGAGGACAGGGGCGATGCGGGCCAGAGCCGAGGCGGCGAGTGCGGGCACGATCATGGCGTGGTCCTGTCGCGCGGGCCTTCCTGAGGCAGCCAGCGCGCGATGGTGGGCAGGGCAAAGGCCACAAAGCCGCACAGGATCGAGGCGAGCGGGCGCCAGCCTTCGGGCAGCATGGCGGTAAGGCGGGGGAGCACGGTGGGATCGCTGACCAGCCAGGCCACCAGAAAGCCCGCAAGCGCGGCGAGGCGCACGCACCAGTAGCGTTGCAGCACGCGCAGTTCGGCAAGCAGGGTCTTCATCCCGCCATCCTTTCCGCGAGCTTTTCGTCATAGCGGTTCGCGCGGTAGCCGGGCCCGTTGTAGGCGGCGGCAAAGGCGCGACATGTGGCCGGGTTGCTGGTGAGCGCGGCCAGCGCGGGCTTGAGCCGGAAATGCTCGATATAGCGGGCGAGCATGTCGAGGTGGGCGGCCTCGCTGGCGACGCAGGCCAGGGCCATGGCGAACGGGCTGGCATAGCCCAGCGCATCCCACCACTCGCCCATGATCTGGAACGCGCCCCAACTGGTGGCCATGAACGCGGCATCGACTTCGCCGGTGGCGATCGCGGCGGAGAGCTTGTCCCAGTTGTCGTTGATGCCGTTGCCGTCCGCGTCGAGCGAATAGCCCCCGGCGGCGGACTGGCTGAACGCGCTGGGCGAGAAGCGCCCGCCGGTGAAGCGGTGGAACTTGTGCCGCTCGAACAGGCGCTTGGGGCGACCATCGCTATCGAAGCCGCGCCCTGCCGATTCCACCGCGCGCACCGCGTCGAGTTGGCGAGGGGAGCAGCCCAGGCGCCTGGCCGTCGCGGCGATGTCGGCGGCGGTGATGAGCGGCGCGCTGCGGTTGGCAAAGGCCGCGAGCAGGGCCGCCTTGGACTTCTCGCCCCAGACGCCATCGGGCCGGGCGCCGATCAGGCCTTGCAGTTCGATGATGGTCACGAGCGTTCCTTTCGGTGAAGGAGCGCCTGAACCGTGGGCGTCTCGTAGATTCGGATCGCGGTCCAGACGATGGTGAGCACGGAGGCAAGAGCAGGCAGCACGCTGATCAGGCTCCCGAGCAAGGCGATGATGGAGGTGGCGTCGAGCGCGTGCTTCAGGCCATCGGGCAAGGCGTCGAATGCGGTCTTCACGGGGGGTGTCCTGACTGGCTGAAGCCGGAAAAGCAGGGCGGGCTGGGCAATATGGAGCCGTGGTAACCGCAGATCGCGCGCGTGTGGCGCCCGCGCCCCGGTAATGCGCGGGCTTACGCTGCGGGGGCGCGGGCTTGAATCGGCGCGGGGATGAAGGGCCGCCCCTAGCAGACCACGATGGTCTGGCGTCGGCGGGTGGCCGGGGCGGCGATGGACTGGAGGACTTCGATGGCGAAGCTGCCGATCAGGGCCGGAGTTTGCGCGCTGCCGGTGGTGAGCGCGCT
>DQVI01000217.1 GCA_015661825.1 Novosphingobium capsulatum | reverse complement strand
GCCGGGCTGAGCAGCACCGTGCGCCCGCGCCGCTCGACCAGCCGCTGCCCCAGCGCCACCCCCAGATCGGCCACCGCCCGATGGAGCGAGGCCGCCGAAAGCCCGGTCGCCTCAGCCGCCCCGGCATAGGACCCGGCGCGGGCCAGTGCGAGGAACGCGCGCACCTGCGTCCCCGTCACACGCGGAGAGCCGATATGGGCGATGGCCGCCTCGGCACGCGGGGCGAGCAGCAGCGCGGGCGCGGTCGCGGTCATGCCCGAGGCCCCGCGCTCGAACAGCGCGCAGCCCAGATCGGCCTCCAGCCGGGCGATGGCCTGGGTCAGCGCGGGCTGGGTCAGATTGATCGCCCGCGCGGCGCGGGTCACGCTGCCATGGCGCACCGTGGCGGCGAGCGCAGCAAGGTGGCGAATGTTGAGAGCCGGTTCAGCGCGGGATTGGGACATGGCCAGAAGACTTAGCATTTCCTTATGCCCCACGCCAAACATTGCATTTGGCGCCCGTGGCTGGCGGTTCCATGTCCGGTGCCAAGAAAATGTGGGAGAATTTCCGATGGCAGGCCCAAAGGCGGGTATCGTGGTGCAAAACATCGAGCGGGCCGATCCGGCCGTGATCGAGGGGCTGGCCGCCTGCGGCGTTGCCACCGTCCACGAGGCGCAAGGCCGCACCGGCCTTCTGGCCAGCACCATCCGCCCGATCTATCGCGGCGCGCGCATTGCCGGCTCGGCGGTGACGATCAGCGCGCCGCCGGGCGACAACTGGATGATCCATGTCGCCATCGAACAGATCAAGGCGGGCGACATCCTCGTACTCGCCCCCACAAGCCCTTGCGAAGACGGCTATTTCGGCGATCTTCTGGCCACCTCGGCGCAGGCGCGCGGTTGTCGCGGGCTGATCATCGACGCGGGCGTGCGCGACGTGCGCGACCTGACCGAGATGGAATTCCCCGTCTGGTCCAAGGCCATCTACGCGCAAGGGACGGTCAAGAACACGCTGGGCAGCGTCAACGTGCCGGTGGTCTGCGCCAATTGCGCGGTCCAACCGGGCGACGTGATCGTGGCCGACGATGACGGCGTCGTCGTGGTCCCGCGCGAAAATGCCGCCGACGTGCTCAAGGCCGCGCAGGCGCGCGAGGCCCATGAGGGCGAAAAGCGGCTGAAGCTGGCGAGCGGGGTGCTCGGCCTCGACATGTACAAGATGCGCGAACGGCTGGAAAAGGAAGGCCTCAGGTACGTCTGAGCTACAAAAGCCCCTCCGTCAGCCCTGCGGGCTGCCACCTCCCCGCACAGCGGGGAGGACCCGATCCTCCCCATGCAATGGGGAGGGGGACCGCCGCCATAGGCGGTGGTGGAGGGGCTCTTTTCCCACACCACAAGGAACCCGCAAGCCATGACCACCGGACATTCGGCCCCCTGCATGTGGATGCGCGGCGGCACCTCGAAGGGCGGCTATTTCCTCAAGGACGACCTGCCCGCCGACACGCCCACGCGCGATGCGTTCCTGCTGGCGGTGATGGGCTCGCCCGATCCGCGCCAGATCGACGGGCTGGGCGGCGCCGATCCGCTGACCAGCAAGGTCGCCGTGGTCAGCAAATCGAACCGCGAAGGGATCGATGTCGATTACCTGTTCCTTCAGGTCTTCGTCGATCAGGCCATCGTGACCGACGCGCAGAACTGCGGCAATATCCTCGCCGGGGTCGGCCCCTTCGCCATCGAGCGCGGGCTGGTGGCCGCCACGGGCGAGGAAACCCGCGTGGCGATCTTCATGGAAAACACAGGGCAAGTCGCGGTGGCCACCGTCCGGACACCGGGCGGCGTGCCGACTTATGCGGGCGAGGCCGCGATCGACGGGGTGCCGGGCACCCATGCGCCGGTCCCGCTCGAATTTCGCGACACCGCCGGATCGAGCTGCGGCGCGTTGCTGCCCACGGGCCATGCCGTCGATGTGATACAGGGCGTGCCTGTCACGCTGATCGACAACGGCATGCCCTGCGTGGTGATGAAGGCGCAGGACCTGGGGATCACCGGCTACGAGGACCGCGACTGGCTCGATGCGGCCAGCGACCTCAAGACCCGGATCGAGGCGATCCGCCTCGAAGTGGGGCCGCTGATGAACCTTGGCGATGTCAGGGAAAAATCGGTGCCCAAGATGATGCTGGTGGCCCCGCCGCGCCATGGCGGCGCGGTCACCGTGCGCAGCTTCATTCCCCATCGCGCCCATGCCACGATCGGCGTGCTGGGCGCGGTCTCGGTGGCGACGGCCTGCCTGCTCGAAGGCTCGCCCGCCGCGCAAGTCGCGCACGTGGCTGATGGCGCGCGCAAGACGCTCTCGGTCGAACATCCGACCGGCGAGATGAGCTGCGTTCTGGAAGTGGACGAGGAAGGCGCGGTGCGGACCGCCGCCCTGCTGCGCACCGCACGCAAGCTGATGGACGGCACGGTATTCGGCTGAACGCCGCCAAGGAGAGGATGACAAAGATGAGCGAACGGATCGTTTCCTGGCACGGCGCCCCGTCGAAGCCGGCCTACACCCCGCCGCCCGGCGCCATCGACGCGCATTGCCACGTCTTTGGCCCGATGGCCCGGTTCCCGTTCAGCGCCAAGGCCAAGTACCTGCCACAAGACGCCGGGCCGGACATGCTGTTTGCCCTGCGCGATCATCTCGGCTTTGCGAAGAACGTAATCGTCCAGGCCAGTTGCCACGGGACCGACAATGCCGCCACGCTCGACGCCATCGCCCGATCGAACGGCAAGGCGCGCGGCGTGGCCGTCGTCGATCCGGCGATTTCGGAAGAAGGGCTGGCCGCGCTCCACGACGGCGGCATGCGCGGCATCCGCTTCAATTTCCTCAAGCGCCTCGTCGACGATGCGCCCAGGGACAAGTTCCTCGAAGTGGCCAAACGCCTGCCCAAGGGCTGGCACGTGGTGATCTATTTCGAGGCCGACATCCTTGAGGACCTGCGCCCGTTCATGGACGCCATCCCCGTGCCCTTGGTGATCGACCACATGGGCCGCCCGGATGTGATGCAAGGGCCCGATGGCGCCGACATGAAGGCCTTCCGCGCGTTCCTCGATTCGCGGCCCGACATCTGGTTCAAGGCGACCTGCCCCGACCGCCTCGATGCGGCGGGCGCCCCGTGGGATGCCTTTGCCCGTGCCGTCGCCCCGCTGGTGGCCGACTATCAGGACCGCGTGCTGTGGGGCACCGACTGGCCCCACCCCAACATGCAGAGCGCCATTCCCGACGACGGGCATCTGGTCGACATGATCCCGCGCATCGCCCCCACGGTCGAGCTTCAGCGCAAGCTGCTGATCGACAATCCGACCGCGCTCTACTGGGCGGACTGACCCGTTCCGCAGGGGGGATGGCGCGCGCCTCCCCCCTGTTTTCCTTTCTGTCCCGGCGTGTTATCTTCCGCGCCATGGCCGCGCCCTACTCCCTCGTGTTCACCGCCGCGCCCGAGCACATCGACGAGCTCGGCCATGTGAACAACGCCGTCTGGGTCCACTGGATGGAACAGATCGCCGTCAGCCACTGGGAACATGTCGCCCCCGATGCCCATCGCGAGGCCTATGTCTGGGTCGTGACCCGGCACGAGATCGACTATCGCGGCAATGTGAAGCTGGGCGAGAGCGTGACCGCCACCACCTTCATCCCCGATCCGCCCCATGGCGCGCGGTTCGACCGGCGGGTCGATTTCGCCAATGCGGCGGGCAAAGTCATCGTCAGCGCGCGCACGACATGGGCGCTGCTGGACCGCGCGAGCGGGCGTATCTTGCGCATCACGCCCGAGATCGCCGCGCCATTTTGGGATGGCACCGGCGCCTGAACCCGCCTAAGGCGCGCGCCCATGACCACTGACCTTGCTCTTGCCCGTCTGGGCCGCCTTGTTGCCGCCACGCATTCCTGGGACGCCGCGCGCGCGGTCAAGACCTGGGCGCCGAGCGAGGACGACAAAGCGCTGATGGCCACGCGCGCGCAGGACGTGCTCAAGGTCATGGCCGGAAAGGCCGTCACCGCGCCGATGCTCAATGCCGCCTATGCCGTCCACCTTGCCCGCGGGCTCGATGCGCCGATCCATGTCGTGGAAGGCACGCTGAGCGTGGCGGGCGAAGTGGTGGCCGAGGATCACGGCTGGGTCATGGTCGGGCCGTGGCTGGCCGACATGGCGCTGTTCTCGCGCGCCTATGCGCCCGATGCGCCGCCGCGTCTGGCCGCCCATGTCCTGCGCGCGTTCGGCCCGAACAAGGGGCTCTATTGCGAAGCCTGGCGGCGCACCGCGCGCATGGGGCTGGGCTATGAACCGCGCCGCGTGCTGGGCGAGGATGAAGTGACCGCGCTGGTTGGCGAGGCGACCGCCAGCTTGCGCGCGCCGCAGGGCTGAGTTTTTCCCCTCCACCACCCGCTGCGCGGGCGGTCCCCCTCCCCATTGCATGGGGAGGATTTCAAGATCCTCCCCGCTTGCGGGGAGGTGGCAGCCCGAAGGGCTGACGGAGGGGTATCGGGGTATCAGAGCGGGTTGCCGTCCTTGTCGCGATAGATGTCGCGGCGGCCGACATGGTTGGCCGGGCCCACGAGGCCGTCCTGCTCCATGCGCTCGATCCATTTGGACGCGGTGTTGTAGCCCACGCCCATCTGGCGCTGGATCCAGCTGGCCGAGGCTTTCTGGCTTTCGAACACGAGCTGGCAGACCTGACGGTACTTGCGATCCTCCGGGTTGTCCGAGGTATCGAGTTCGTCGAAGCCATAGGACCCTTCTTCGGGCTCCTCGGTGACCGAATCGACATAGTCGGGCTTGCCCTGACCGCGCCAGTGGTCGGCCACGCGTTCGACTTCCTCGTCGCTCACGAAGGGCCCGTGGACACGGCGGATCGGGTCGGTGGCGGGCTTGTAGAGCATGTCGCCCTTGCCCAGCAGCTGTTCGGCGCCCTGTTCGCCCAGAATCGTGCGGCTGTCGATGCGGCTGGTGACGGCAAACGAGATTCGCGTGGGCAGGTTGGCCTTGATCACGCCGGTAATGACATCGACCGACGGGCGCTGTGTCGCCATGATCAGGTGAATGCCCGCCGCGCGGCTCTTTTGCGAAAGACGCTGGATCAGGACTTCGATTTCCTTGCCCACCGTCACCATGAGGTCGGCCAGTTCGTCGACGATGACCACGATCTGGGGCAGGACCTGATATTCGAGCTGCTGTTCCTCGAACAGTTCCTCGCCCGTCTCGGGATCGAAGCCGACCTGGATGCGGCGGCCCAGCGGCTTGCCCTTGCTCTGCGCGGCGCGGACCTTTTCGTTGAAGCCCGAAAGGTTGCGCACGCCGATCGACGACATCTGGCGATAGCGCCGCTCCATTTCCTCGACCGCCCATTTCAGCGCGCGCACGGCCTTGGCCGGCTCGGTCACCACGGGCGAGAGCAAGTGGGGAATGTCGTCGTAGGACTTGAGTTCGAGAACCTTGGGATCGACCAGGATCATCCGGCACTGCGCCGGGGTGAGCCGGTAGAGCAGCGAGAGCAGGATGCAGTTGAGCCCGACCGACTTGCCCGAGCCGGTCGTGCCCGCCACCAGCAGGTGGGGCATCGTGGCCAGATCGGCGACGATGGGTTCGCCCGCGATGTCCTTGCCCAGAATGATCGGCAGAAGGCCCTTGGCGTTGACGAACTTGTCGCAGCCAACCAGCTCGCGAAAGGCCACCATGTCGCGCACCGCATTGGGCAGTTCGATACCCATGACCGTGCGGCCCGGAATGGCCGAAACGCGCGCGGAAATCGCGCTCATGTTGCGGGCGATGTCGTCGGCCAGGCCGATCACCCGGCTCGACTTGATGCCCGGCGCGGGTTCGAGTTCGTACATCGTGACCACCGGGCCGGTGCGCACGGCGGTAATCTCGCCCTTCACGTTGAAATCGTCGAGCACGTTTTCGAGCAGGCGCGCGTTGCGTTCGAGGCCCAGCTTGTCGATCTTGGGCTGGCTGTTGACGGGCGGCTCCTCCAGCAGGTCGATGGAGGGAAGCGCGAACTTGTCGAACAGGTCGTTCTGGCGCGCGGGGACCTTGGCCGCCGGGGCCGGGGTGCGCTGGGGATCGGAAATCTCGGTCGGGCGACGGGGCGCGGCCGCATCGGCGGGGATCACCGGGCTGCGGGTGTCGAACGGCACGTCGTCGTCGTGCCCGGCTTCGTCCTCATCATCGTCATGCGCGGCCTGTCCGGCCTCGTCCGCCTTGGCCTTGGGCGCGCGGCGCTGGCGGGCGGGAATCGGCTCGCCATCCTCGTCCACGCGCGGGGCGCGGCGCAGCACCGCCGGAACGGTCAGCAGGCGCCGCCAGTCGAGCGCGAAGACACGCCCCCCCAGAAACAGCCCTCCGCCCAGCACCGCCACCGCCAGAACGCCGATGATCCAGCCCTGCGCCACCGGCACGAGATGGGCGAGCGCGCGAATCGCCGCCGCCCCCAGAAGGCCGCCCAGCCCGCCAAACCCGGCCGGAAGGCTCCCCCCCGAACCGGGCGCCAGCCCGCTGAACGCGAGCGAAAGCGCCGTGCCCCCCAGCATCATCGCCGCCACGAGCCCGAGCACCAGACGCCACCACGCCGGATCGCCGGGCGCGGCGCCTTCGTCGTCGTCATCGCCGGTGGTTTCGCCCACAGTCTGGCTCTCGTCGCCCGCCGCGGCCCACAGGCGCCGCCCGAAGACGAACAGCAAGGGCACGATCAGCACGCCGGGAAGGCCGAAGACCAGCAGCACGCGTTCGGCCGCCCAAGCCCCGCCCAGCCCCATCCAGTTCTCCACCGGGCTGCCCGAAGCGGTGCTGCCCGAAGGATCGGTCTGGGTATAGCTGGCCAGCGCAAGCGCGAGGAACGCCATCGCCAGAAACAGCGCGGCCCCGCCGATCAGCTCGACACTGCGCCGCACGCTGCGGCGCAGGACAGCCCGCCAGTTGGGCCCGACACGGGTGCCCGGACGGTTGGAGATGAGAGCCCGCGATGCCATGATACCTGTATTTCCCTTCGCCCCCATCATCGCCCCAAGCCGCGACCGGGTCAAGAATCCTGCCAGAAATCCACGGTTTTCTGCGACTTGTCGCGCGCCCCATCAACCTGGGCCGTCAACTCAGCCCATCTATCGCGGCCCAGCCATGGGCGGGCCCATGCGGGGCCACCAGCCGCCGCGCGCGCGCCGCGTCCATGCCGCCCAGTGCCAGAACCGGCAGCGGGCAG
>DQVI01000129.1 GCA_015661825.1 Novosphingobium capsulatum | reverse complement strand
CGCAGGCGCCCGTGCCGCAGGCCCGCGTCAGCCCGGCGCCGCGTTCCCACACGCGCAGGCGCAAGTGGTCGGGGCCGATCAGGCTGGCGACATTGACGTTCACGCGCTCGGGGAACACAGGGTCGTTCTCGATGACCGGGCCCAGCCGGGCGAGGTCCACCGCATCGGCATCGGGCACGAAGAACACCGCATGGGGGTTGCCGACATTGACCGCAACCGGGTTTTCAAGGGTTTCCCAGCCCAGCGGCATGGCCAGCGTGTCCATCGCATAGGCGAGCGGGATCGTGTCCCAGTCGAACCGGGGCGCGCCCATGTCGACGGCGATGCCGCTGTTCGTGGCATGGGCTTCGAGCAGGCCGCCGCCGGTCTCGATCCGCGTGTGCCCGGCGTGCTCGGGGGCGAGCAGGAGGCCGATCGCGCGCGTGGCATTGCCACAGGCGCCCACTTCGCTGCCGTCGGGGTTGAAGATGCGCATCTTCACATCGGCGCGTTCGGACGGTTCGAGCACGATCAACTGGTCGCAGCCGATGCCGGTGTTCCGGTCGGCCAGCGCACTGGCGCGCGCCGCCGACATCGCCAGCGGCTCGACGCGCGCGTCGATCACCACGAAATCGTTGCCCAGGCCGTGCATCTTGAGAAAGGGAATGCGCATCGGCGCGATCTAGGCGCCAAGAGGCGCGCGCGCAAGGCAGGCCTCAGGCGCGGCGGGCCTGATCCGGTTCTGGCGCGGTGGAAGGCGCGGAGGAAACAGGGGGCGAAACCAGCGCGGGGGCGGGCTGGGTGAGGGCAGGGGCGAGCAGGCCCTGTTCGGCCAGCGCGGTGCGCACGGCGCTGGCGGGCTGGGGCTGGCCATAGAGATAGCCCTGTCCCTTGAACGAGCCGAGCTTGCGCAATTCGGCCAGCACTGCGTCGGAGGCGATCCCCTCGGCGGTGAGCGGAAGGCGCAGGCCCTTGCCCAGCGAGGTGATCGCGCTGACGATCGTGGCGCTGTCCTGACAGGAATCGAGCGTGGAGACGAAGCTGCGGTCGATCTTGATCCGGTCGAAGGGCAGCGAGCGCAATTGCGCGATCGAGCTGTAGCCGGTGCCGAAATCGTCGAGGCTGATGCCGATGCCCTGGTTCTTGAGGCTGGCGACCAGCGAGCGGACGACCGGCAGGTTTTCGTGCAGGCAGGTCTCGGTGATCTCGATGTCGAGGCGGTGGGCCGGGAAATTCGTCTCGACCAGCAATTTGAGCATGCGCTGGGCAAACCATGGGTCGCGCAACTGCATCGGCGAGATGTTGACCGAGAGCGTGAGCGAGGGGTCCCATTCGCGCGCGTCGATCAGGGCCTGACGGATCAGGCATTCCGAGAGCGGCGCGATCAGGCCGATTTCCTCGGCCACGGGAATGAACACGTCGGGTGCGATCAGCCCGTAGCGCGGCGAATGCCAGCGGGCGAGCATCTCGAATCCGGTCAGGCGGCCACTGTCGAGATCGATCTGCTTTTCGTAATAGGGCACGAATTCCCCGCGCGGGATGCCCTCGCGGATGCCGGTTTCCAGTTCCGCGCGGAAGCGCAGTTCCTTTTCCATCGTCGGTTCGAACCACGCATAGCGCCCGCGTCCGCAGCTCTTGGCGTAATACATCGCCAGATCGGCAAAGTGCTGGAGCTGGCTGGCCACTTGCGGCGAGGGGGTCTGGGGCGCGATGTCGGGCGTGTCGCTGCGGGCCAGCCCGAGCGAGCCGGACACTTCGACCGCGTGTCCGGCAAGGCTGATCGGTTCGGACAGCGTGACCAGCAACTGCTCGGCCATCAGCTCGACCGTCTCGGGATGGGTGGCCTCGAAGGGGAGTGCGCAGGTGAACTCGTCGCCCCCGATGCGCGCGATGATCGCCTCCTCGGGCAGGATCGCGCGCAGGCGGCTGGCGGTTTCGATCAGCACCGCGTCGCCCATCTGGTGGCCGTGAAGGTCGTTGGCGCGCTTGAACTTGTCGAGATCGAGCACGAGCAGGGCGACGGCCTTGTCCTGGCTGCGGGCTTCCTCGACAAGCGCGGTAATGGCGCCATCGAGGCTGCGCCGGTTGAGGCAACCGGTCAGCGGATCGGTATAGGCGAGCTGACGGGCCGCGTCCTCGGCCTTGCGCCGCTCGCGCACTTCGGCGGTCAACTCGGCATAGCGGCGCCAGCCGAAGATGATCAGCGCGATGTTGAGCAGCAAGGCGTTGGACAGGATCGCATCGGCCTGCGCGCCGCCGAACAGCATGTGGTGGATCGTGCGGGGCAGCACGGTTGCGCCCGAACTGACAAACAGGATGAGGGCAGCCACGATGATGCCCAGGGCCACGATGTCGCGCTCTGCCCGGTGGGTTCCGGCTGGCGCACACGCAGTCGTGCCGTTCGTGTCTGCGGGACTCGTCATGCCGGGAAAAATCCGATGGTCTGTGGTCTGGAATGGCCCTTTTCTACGTAAGCCATCTTAAAATATCAGTTAACAGTTCGCACGGCGTGGTTAATTATATTCACCATGTCGCCGGGCGGGGGGCAGGGGGCGTCGGGGGGCGAAGCGAAATTCGCCTTCTCCCCGGCGAATTTCGAATCAGGGCGCGATGAGAGGGCTTGCAAAGGGGGTGCTTGCAAAGGGGATGGGGGCACGGTAAAGGCCCCGCCAGACGTATTTCGGGATTCGCCCGAGGTATGTCGTGATTTTTGGTTTTGTACGCCCCCGCTCTTTCGGCAAGGCGCACGCTGGTCGGCGAGGTTTCGCCCACCGGCGTTTTTCGCGTTCTGGAAGGCCGGGCTGGTTTTGGCAATGTAGGAGCTGCGCGTGTTCGACAGTCTTTCCGACCGGCTTGGCGGCGTCTTCGACCGCCTGCGCGGACGCGGCGCGCTTCAGGAAGAAGACGTCCGCGCCGCCATGCGCGAAGTGCGCATCGCCCTGCTGGAGGCCGACGTGGCCCTGCCGGTGGTGCGCCGCTTCGTCGATCGCGTCACCGAGGAGGCCGTCGGCCAGTCGGTGCTCAAGTCGGTCACGCCCGGCCAGCAGGTCGTCAAGATCGTCAACGATGCGCTGGTCGAGATGCTCGGCAGCGAGGCCGCCGATCTCGATCTGAATGCGGCCCCGCCGGTCGTGATCATGATGGTCGGCCTTCAGGGCTCGGGCAAGACGACCAGCACCGCCAAGATCGGCAAGCTGCTGAAGGAAAAGCGCGGCAAGAAGGTGATGATGGCGTCGCTCGACGTCAATCGCCCCGCCGCGCAGGAACAGCTTCGTGTTCTGGGTGAACAGGTTGGCGTGGCCACCCTGCCGATCGTGCCGGGCCAGTCGCCGGTCGAGATCGCTGCCCGCGCGATGAGCTCGGCCAAGCTTCAGGCGGTCGACGTGCTGCTGCTCGACACCGCGGGCCGCCTACACGTCGATTCGGCGCTGATGGACGAGATGAAGGCCGTTGCCGCCATCTCGACCCCGCGTGAAACGCTGCTGGTGGTCGACTCGCTGACCGGTCAGGACGCGGTCAACGTGGCACAGGCCTTTGCCGGCGAGGTCGATCTCACCGGTGTCGTGCTCACCCGCATGGACGGCGACGCACGCGGGGGCGCCGCGCTCTCGATGCGCGCGGTCACCGGCAAGCCGATCAAGTTTGCCGCGACCGGCGAAAAGCTCGACGCCATCGAGACCTTCCAGCCCGAACGCGTGGCTGGCCGCATCCTTGGCATGGGCGACATCGTCTCGATCGTCGAAAAGGCGGCCGCGACGATCAAGCAGGACGAGGCCGAGAAGCTCGCCGCGCGCATGGCCAAGGGCCAGTTCGACATGAACGACTTGCGCACGCAGCTTCAGCAGATGCAGCGCATGGGCGGCCTTGGCGCGCTGGCCGGGCTGATGCCCGGCATGAAGAAGGCCAAGCAGGCGATGGCCCAGTCGGGCATGGACGACAAGGTTCTGCTCCACATGGACGCGATCATCGGTTCGATGACGGCCAAGGAACGCGCCAAGCCCGAACTGCTCAACGCCAAGCGCAAGATCCGCGTGGCCAAGGGTTCGGGCACGCAAGTGCAGGATGTCAACAAGCTCATCAAGATGCACCAGGAAATGGGCAAGGCGATGAAGCAGATCAAGAAGATGGGCGGGCTCAAGGGGCTTGGCGCCCTCTTCGGCAAGGGCGGCCTTGGTGCAGCCATGCCGGGCCTTGACCAGCAGGCCGGGCCCGGTGGCCTTGGTGGCGCCGGAATGGGCGGTGGCATGGGCGGAATGGGCGGCCTGCCGGGCCTGGGCAGCGGGGGGCTTCCCTCCAATCTGGCCGACCTGCTCAAGAAGAAGTGATTTTCGAAAAATTCCCGGTTTGTTTGAAAGGTAAGTAAATGTCTGTTTCTCTGCGTCTGTCGCGTGGCGGTTCCAAGAAGCGCCCCTACTACAAGATCGTTGCTTCCAACAGCCGCGCGCCCCGCGACGGCAAGTATCTGGAGCAGGTCGGCACCTACAACCCGCTGCTCGCCAAGGACGCCGAAGACCGCGTGCGTCTGGTCGAAGACCGCGTGCGCTACTGGCTCGGCGTTGGCGCCCAGCCGACCGACCGTGTTGCCCGTCTGCTCGACAAGGCCGGCATCAAGGAACGCGCCCCCACCAACAACCCGCAGCGCGGCGAACCCGGCAAGAAGGCCAAGGAACGCGCTGAAGACAAGGCTGAAAAGGCCGCAGCGGCTGCTGAAGCCGCGGCTGCTGCCGCTGCCGAGCCGGCTGAAGCCTGAGGCTGACGGGACGGCATGACGCACGATCGTCCGGTCACGCTGGCGGCCATCGCCGGCGCGCATGGTGTGGCCGGCGAGGTGCGCCTCAAGCTGTTCGGTGAGGGCGTGCCCGCCCTGAAGCGCTACAAGGCCTTCAACGGTGGCACGCTCACCCTCGTCAAGCTGCGCGACGACGGCAAGGGCGGGGCGATTGCCCGCTTTGCCGAAGTGACCACGCGCAACGCGGCGGAAAGCCTTCGCTCCACCGCGCTCACCGTCCCCCGCGCGGACCTGCCGCCGCTGGACGACGGCGAATATTACCATGCCGACCTGATCGGCCTTCCCGCCCATTCGACCGATGGCACCGTGCTGGGCACGTGCGTGGCGGTCGACAATTATGGCGCGGGCGACGTGCTCGACATCGAGCGCCCCGATGGCAAGCGGTTCATGGTCCCCATGCGCGAAGAAGCCGTTCCCGAATGGAACGCCCAGCGCCTGGTCATTGACGCGCTCTACGCACAGTAGGATCATCACACCCCCGCCGGGCAGGTATTTCAGCCTCTTGGTGCATGAAACGGGGTGTTGCCGTGGTCCTTGCGATCCTTGTGCTGATCGTTCTGCTGGCCTTGCTGGCGGTTTTCCAGATTCTCGCCATGCGGGTTGTCGCGCGCAACTGGCAGGACTGGTCGCGGGGCAGGCTGGCGTTTTTGGGCGCCTTGCTGGTGCCGGGGGCTTTGGCCACGCTCTGGCTGGTCGGCTTTGTCGCGCAACTCTTTTCGATGCCCGAAGTGGCCGCTCCGCATGCGCTGGGGGCCGGATTGCTGCTCGTGGCGGTCATGGCGCTGCTGTCCCTGCCCTCGGGCCTGATCGCGGGCTGGCGCGCGGGGGCAAGCGCGGCTAAGCGGCGCTCTTCCCTGCTGGATCCCTTCGAATGACTTTTCAGGCTGCTGTTCTTACCCTCTATCCCGAGATGTTCCCCGGCCCGCTGGGCGTGAGCCTGGCCGGGCGCGCGCTGGGCGAGGGCAAGTGGTCGCTCGATGCGGTCCAGATCCGCGATTTTGCCAACGACAAGCATCGTACCGTGGACGACACGCCCGCTGGCGGCGGGGCGGGCATGGTGCTGAAGGTCGATGTGCTGGCGCGGGCGATTGATCATGCACGGGAGATGATGGCTCAGACCCCTCCGTCAGGCTTACAGCCTGACACCTCCCCATTGCATGGGGAGGACCTTCCCGATCCTCCCCATGCAATGGGGAGGGGGACCGCCGACGAAGTCGGTGGTGGAGGGGCTGGAACCATCCCCGTCATCGCCCTGACCCCGCGCGGCAAGCCACTGACCCAGGCCCGCGTGCGCGAACTGGCGGCAGGCCCCGGCGTGATCCTCGTATGCGGCCGGTTCGAGGGCTTCGACGAGCGGATTTTCGAGGGCCGTCAGGTCGAGGAAGTCTCGGTCGGCGATATCGTGCTCTCGGGCGGTGAATGTGCCGCGCTGATGCTGCTCGATGCTTGCATTCGGCTGCTTCCCGGCGTAATGGGCGCGGCTTCCAGCGGGCATGAAGAGTCGTTCGAAAACGGGCTTCTCGAATATCCGCACTATACCCGCCCCCAGGAATGGGAAGGGCGCACGATCCCGCAAGTGCTGCGATCGGGGGATCATGCGAAAATCGCGGAGTGGCGGCAACGCCAGTCCGAGGAAGACACACGGTTACGCAGGCCGGATCTTTGGGAGCGTCATGTCGGCGCTCGGGTCCAGTCTGCCTCTGGCGCGCGGCAAAAAGTGCAGGACGTTTGAAAAATGAACCTGATTCAGCAGCTTGAAGCTGAAGCTATCGCCGAATTCAAGGCGAACAAGACCATTCCCGAATTCCGCGCTGGTGACACCGTGCGCGTTGGCGTGCGCGTCGTTGAAGGCGAACGCACCCGCGTTCAGGCTTACGAAGGCGTGGTGATCGCGCGTTCGAACCGTGGCCTCGGCTCGAACTTCACCGTCCGCAAGATCTCGTTCGGCGAAGGCGTGGAACGCGTGTTCCCGCTCTACTCGCCCAACATCGATTCGATTACCGTCGTCCGTCGGGGCGTGGTGCGTCGTGCGAAGCTGTACTACCTTCGCGGCCGCACCGGCAAAAGCGCCCGTATTGCTGAACGGCGCGATGTCCGCGCCGGCCAGGAGGGCTAAAAGCCCGCGCCGCGACACGGAAAAACCCGTAAAGAGGCGTCCTGGCATACCCGCCAGGACGCCTTTTTGCTGTTCGGGATACCTTTTTTGCCATGCGTCTTGCCTGTCTGCTGATTGCAACTGCCCTGGTTTCCGCCCCCCTTGCAGTTCATGCCGCTCCTGCCGGAGATGCCCCGATGACCGCTTCCGCCAAGGTTCCGGGGCTGAGCCTCGAACGCGTGTTTGCCAGCCCTTCGCTCAACGGGCCGACCCCGCGCGGGGTCAAGCTTTCGCCCGACGGGCGCTATCTCACGCTGCTGCGCAACCGCGCGGACGACCGCGAGCGGTTCGACCTGTGGGGCTTCGACCGCCAGAAGGGCACGTGGTCGATGCTGGTCGATTCGCTCAAGCTGTCGTCGGGCCGCGTACTGAGCGAGGCCGAGAAGATGCAGCGCGAGCGCCAGCGCATCGGCGATCTCAAGGGCATCGTCAGCTATGACTGGGCCAGCGACAGCAAGACGGTGATGGTGCCGCTCGATGGCGAACTGCTGCTGGCCGGTCTCGACGGCACGGTGCGCAAGGTGGCCGGGATGACCGGGGCCGAGCTGAACCCGCGTCTGGGCCCGCAAGGCGACAGGATCGCCTTCGTGCGCGATTCGCGGCTGTGGGTGGGGCCGGTCGACGGCAAGAGCCCGGCGCGCGCGATCAGCCCCGAGGAAAAGGCTGCGACCGTTCACTGGGGCGAGGCCGAATTCGTCGCGCAGGAAGAACTCTCGCGGATGAGCGGGTTCTGGTGGTCGCCCGACGAAAAGCGTCTGGCGGTCGAGCGTTTCGACGAGAGCGGGGTGGGCGTGGTCACCCGCGCGGCGATCGGCGCGGATGGCACGCGCACCTATGACCAGCGCTATCCGGCGGCGGGCGGCGCGAATGCCGATGTTTCGCTCTGGCTGATGGATGCCGATGGCGGGCATCGCGTTGCGGTCGATCTGGGCGACCGCCAGGACATGTATCTGGGCCGTGTCGATTGGGCCAAGGATGGCAAGACCGTCTATGTCCAGCGGCTGGACCGCGCGCAGACCCGGCTCGACATGCTGGCGGTCGATCCGGCCACCGGCAAGGCGCGCGTGCTGTTCACCGAACAGGCCCGCGCGAAGAGCTGGGTGAACCTTGGCAGCAACTATCGCTTCCTCGACGATGGCAGCCTGATCTGGTGGTCGGAGCGCGACGGGTTCGGTCATCTCTATCGTTTCAAGGATGGCGCCTGGACGCAACTGACCAAGGGTGACTGGGTGGTCACCGATCTGGTCGGTGTCGACGAGAAGGCGGGCCGCGTCTATTTCGCGGGCACGAAGGACGATGTGCTGGCGGGGCAGGTCTATGCGCTGTCGCTCAAGGCGCCGGGCAAGATCGAGCGCCTGACCGATCTGGCCTTTGACAACCACGCCACCATGGACGCCAAGGGGCAGGCGCTGATCGTCACGCGCAGTGGCGATGCACAGCCGCCGCAATCCTATCTGGCCGATGCGACCGGCAAGCGTCTGGCCTGGATCGAGGAAAACCGGGTGGCGGGCGACCATGCCTATGCGCCCTATCTGGCCGCGCATCGCCCGGCCACGTTCGGCACGATTCCGGCCGCTGACGGCACGCCGCTCCACTACATGATGATCACCCCGGTGATGGAGCCGGGCAAGCGCTATCCGGTCTTCACCTATCACTATGGCGGGCCGACCGCGAACGTGGTGCACAAGGGCTGGCAGGGGCCGCTCGCGCAGGCGATCGTGGCCAGGGGCTATATCTATTTCGCGCTCGACAATCGCGGCTCGGAAAACCGGGGCGTCGATTTCGGCAGCGCGATCTGGCACGCGATGGGCACGGTCGAGGTCGAGGACCAGTTGGCCGGGGCCCGGTGGCTCAAGCAGCAGGCCTATGTCGACCCCGCGCGGGTGAGCACGTTCGGCTGGTCCTATGGCGGCTACATGACGCTCAAGATGCTCGAAGCGCATCCCGGCGTCTGGGCGGCGGGCATTTCGGTGGCCCCGGTCACCAAGTGGGAGCTGTACGATACCGCCTATACCGAGCGTTATCTGGGCAATCCCAAGGTCGATCCGCAAGTCTACAAGGCGGCGGGCGCGCTGGAGAACACCGGGCGGATCAGCGATCCGCTTCTGCTGGTCCACGGCATGGCCGACGACAACGTGGTCTTCGAGAACAGTTCGGCCCTGATCGCCAAGATGCAGGGCGAGGCCGTGCCGTTCGAGATGATGCTCTATCCCGGCTACACGCACCGCATCAGCGGCCCCAAGGTGAGCCAGCATCTCTACGAGACGATGTTCCGCTTCCTCGACCGCAATGGTGCGGGAACCGCGGGCGCGAATAGCGGAAAATAACAGGTTAGGGGCGGCAAAGCCTCTTTCGCTTGGCTGGTCGGAACCAGCGGTTAAAGAGCAGGCGCGCGATTGGGTGCCTGCGCATGGAGTGAAACTGACATGGGTTATCGGGTTGTAGTGGTGGGTGCTACCGGCAACGTTGGCCGGGAAATGCTCAACATCCTGGCCGAGCGCGAATTCCCGATCGACGAGATCGCGGCGCTGGCTTCTTCGCGTTCGCAGGGCACCGAGATCGACTTCGGCGAGACCGGTCGCAAGCTCAAGGTGCAGAATGTCGAGCACTTCGACTTCACCGGTTGGGACATTGCCCTGTTCGCCGCCGGTTCGGCGCCGACCAAGATCTATGCGCCCAAGGCCGCTTCGCAGGGCTGCGTGGTGATCGACAACTCGTCGCTCTACCGCATGGACCCGGACGTTCCGCTGATCGTTCCCGAAGTGAACCCGGAAGCCATCGACGGCTATACCGCGCGCAACATCATCGCCAACCCCAACTGCTCGACCGCGCAGATGGTCGTGGCGCTCAAGCCGCTGCACGACAAGGCGAAGATCAAGCGCGTCGTCGTTGCCACCTACCAGTCGGTTTCCGGCGCGGGCAAGGAAGGCATGGACGAACTGTTCGAGCAGAGCCGCGCGATCTTCGTGGGTGACCCGGTCGAACCCAAGAAGTTCACCAAGCAGATCGCCTTCAACGTGATCCCCCACATCGACAGCTTCCTCGACGATGGCTCGACCAAGGAAGAGTGGAAGATGGTCGCCGAGACCAAGAAGATCCTCGACCCCAAGGTCAAGGTCGCCGCGACTTGCGTGCGCGTGCCGGTGTTCATCGGCCACTCGGAAGCCATCAACCTCGAATTCGAGGAAGAAATCTCGGCTGCCGAAGCCCAGGACATCCTGCGCGAGGCGCCCGGCGTGATGCTCGTCGACAAGCGCGAGAACGGTGGCTACGTCACCCCGATCGAATGCGTGGGCGACTATGCGACCTATGTGTCGCGCGTGCGCGAGGATTCGACTGTCGACAACGGCCTGGCGCTGTGGTGCGTGTCGGACAACCTGCGCAAGGGCGCGGCGCTCAACGCCGTGCAGATCGCTGAACTGCTGGGCCGCCGCCACCTCAAGAAGGGCTGAGCGCGGACTGCATGAAGAGTGTCCGGGGGCATGGTGCCCCCGGACATTTCCCTTCCTCCTGCTCTCTTCACGTCGTCATCCCCGCGCAGGCGGGAATGACGAAGGAGGGGCGCGGGAATGACGAAGGGTGCCATGGGAATGGCGAGAAGGGGCCATTGGCCCCTTCTTTCGGTTCAGCCTGCATTCGCCATTGGCCGGGGGGCCAAGCGATGCTAGGCGCGCGGCCATGATCGTATTTCCCGCCATCGACCTCAAGGGAGGTCAGGTCGTTCGTCTTGCCGAAGGCGACATGGATCGTGCCACTGTCTATGGCGATGATCCTGCCCATCAGGCGCGTCTGTTTGCCGAGGCCGGCTCGCGCTACCTCCATGTCGTCGATCTCGACGGCGCCTTTGCGGGCGAGGCGCGCAACCGCGAGGCGGTCGAATCCATTCTCAAGGCGTTTCCCGGCCATGTGCAGCTGGGCGGGGGCATCCGCAATCCGGTGGCGGTCGACGGCTGGTTTGATCTGGGCGTCTCGCGCGTGGTGATCGGCACGGCGGCGCTGAAAGATCCGCAGTTCGTCAAGGACATGGCCAAGGCCTATCCGGGCGGGATCGTGGTGGCGGTCGATGCGCGTGACGGCATGGTGGCCACCGCGGGCTGGGCCGATGTGTCGGACGTTTCGATCGTCGAGATGGCGCGCCGCTTCGAGGACGCCGGGGTGGCGTCCTTGCTGTTTACCGACGTGGGCCGCGACGGGCTGCTCAAGGGTTGCAACATCGAGGCGACGGTCGATCTGGCGCGGGCCACGCGCCTGCCGGTGATCGCCAGCGGCGGGGTCAAGGGCATTGATGACATCGCGATGCTCAAGGTTCATGAACAGGGCGGCATCGAAGGCGTGATCACGGGCCGCGCGCTCTATGACGGGCGACTCGATCTGGCCGCCGCGATCGCCATCGCCGAAGCCTGATTTGTGAAAGAGGCCCAGCCATGACTGTTCGCGTCCGTGTCATTCCCTGCCTCGACGTGGCCGAGGGCCGCGTGGTCAAGGGCGTCAACTTCGTCGACTTGCGCGACGCGGGCGATCCGGTCGAACAGGCGCGCGCCTATGATGCCGCCGGGGCCGACGAACTGTGCTTCCTCGACATTTCGGCCACCCACGAAGGGCGCGGTACGCTGCTCGACGTGGTCGCGCGCACGGCCGAAGTCTGCTTCATGCCGCTGACCGTGGGCGGGGGCGTGCGCGCCGTGGAAGACGCGCGCGCGCTGCTGCTGGCCGGCGCCGACAAGGTGGCGGTCAATTCTGCCGCCGTCGCCCGGCCCGAACTGGTGCGTGAAATCGCCGAGAAGTTCGGGGCGCAATGCGTGGTCGGCTCGGTCGACGCGCGGCGGGTGGCGCCCGGCAAGTGGGAAATCTTCACCCACGGCGGGCGCAAGGGCACGGGGATCGACGCGCTGGTCCATGCCGAGCGTCTGGCGAAACTGGGCGCAGGCGAACTGCTCGTCACCTCGATGGACGGCGATGGCACCAAAGCGGGCTACGACCTCGACCTGACCCGCGCGATTGCCGATGCGGTGCCGGTGCCGGTGATTGCCAGCGGCGGGGTGGGCACGCTCGATCACCTCGTCGCCGGGGTGACGCAAGGCCATGCCAGCGCGGTTCTGGCCGCCTCGATCTTCCATTTCGGGACTTATTCGATTGCGCAGGCCCACGCGGCCCTGCGCGCGGCAGGGCTGCCCGCGCGCGGGTGATACTGCCCCGCGGTGCAAAGCGAAAATCGGGCGCCATCGAGGCTTGACCCACGCGGCGCAGGGCTTCATGCCCCTGCCATGGATCAGAGCAACGCCATCCTCGCCCGTCTCGAAGCCACTGTCGCCGCGCGCCGCCAGGCCGATCCGGCGACCAGCTATGTCGCCCGTCTTCATGCCAAGGGGCTGGGCAAGATCGCCCAGAAAGTGGGCGAGGAAGGGGTCGAGACGGTCATCGCCGCGCTTTCGGGCAGCGAGGATGAACTGGTCGGGGAGGCGGCGGACCTGCTGTTTCACCTGATGGTGCTGCTCGATGCGCGCGATGTGCCGCTGGCGCGTGTGCTGGACGAACTGGCCCGCCGCGAAGGCCTTTCGGGCCTTGCCGAAAAGGCGGCCCGTCCGCGCGACTGAGGCCGTGTTGGCCGAGCCCGTGCTTCCCCCCGATTTCGTGCCCCGGACAGGACTGTTTGCCATGCCTATCGATGCCACGCTGCCTTACGACGACCAGAACGTCTTTGCCCGGATCCTGCGCGGCGAGATCCCCTCCAAGACCGTCTACGAGGACGACTTCGCGCTGGCCTTCCACGACATCGCGCCCCAGGCGCCGGTTCATGTGCTGGTGATCCCCAAAGGCCCCTATGTGAGCTGGGACGATTTCTCGGCCCGTGCGCCCGAGGCGCTGATCGCCGGGTTCGTGCGCGCGGTGGGCAAAGTCGCGCGCGATCTGGGGCTGGTCGAGCCGGGCTATCGCCTGCTGGCCAACGTGGGCAACCATGGCGGGCAGGAAGTGCCGCACTTGCATGTCCATTTGTTCGGTGGCGCGCCGCTGGGACCGATGCTGGCACGCTGAACCTTTTGCGATGCAGCAATCTGGTCTAGTGTTTTTGTCGGACCTTTCTGGCGAGACATACGAACGCTGATGATGAGTGGTGATGCTCCCTCCGGTCGGCTCGATGGCGCGACGCATCTGCTGATGGTGCGCGTCTATTACGAGGACACTGACCTTTCGGGCATGGTTTACCATGCCAATTACCTGCGCTGGTTCGAGCGTGCGCGCTCGGACCTCCTGCGGCTGGTCGGGATCGACCAGCGCGCCGCCCACGAGGCGGGCGAGGGCGCCTTTGCCGTGGCCGACATGAGCCTGCGCTATGTCAGCCCGGCGCGGCTCGACGATGTGGTGCGCGTGGAAACGCGTCTTGATACATTGACGCGCGCAAGTTGTACCCTCCTTCAGCAGGCGTTCAGGCACGAAACTCTTTTGTGCGCCGCACGCGTTCGGGTCGCCTTTGTCGCGCCTGGTGGCCGTCCGCGCCGTTTCTCGCCTGCGTGGCATCAAGCTCTCGATGCCCTGAAGCCTGCCCTGAAAATACCGCCTCAAGACTCCACCCTGTCCTTTCCCGAAACGGACTTTGAGAAAGCCCGATCATGACTTTGGCCCTTCTTGCCGCCGCCGCGAGTGCGACCGCCGGTGTGCCCACCCGGCTCAACCCGGTTGACCTGTTCCTGCATGCCGACATTGTCGTGCAGCTCGTGATGGGGGGGCTTTTGCTCGCCAGCGTGTGGGTGTGGATGATCATCGTCTCGTTCAGCCTGCACATGGGCGGGGCCTCGCGCCGCTCGAAGCGCTACGAGGACGGCTTCTGGGAGGCGCGCGACATCGACGTCTACCAGAAGGAGGCTGGCAAGGGAGACATCCCCTCCGCCCGCGTGGTCGGTGCGGCCCTTTCGGAATGGCGCCGCAGCACGGCGGGCAAGACCATCGACCGCGAAGGCACGCGTCAGCGCCTGTCCTCGGCCATGGACAGCGCGATTGCCGCCGAGACGGACCGCCTTTCGAGCCGTCTGGGCTTCCTGGCCACGGTCGGTTCGGTGGCGCCGTTCGTCGGCCTGTTCGGCACCGTCTGGGGGGTCATGGACAGCTTCTTCAACATCGGCGCCCAGGCCAATTCGTCGCTGGCGGTGGTCGCGCCGGGCATTTCCGAGGCGCTGTTCGCCACGGCCATCGGCCTGTTCGCCGCGATCCCCTCGGTGATCGCCTACAACCGCTTCAGCAATGCGGTGAACCGCTTCGAAGCGCGCCTGTTCCGCTTTGCCGACCGTTTTCACGCCACCTTGAGCCGCGAACTGGAGCAGTAAGCGATGGCGATGAACCTGGGGCAGGGAAGTGGCAGCAGCGGGGGGGGCGGACGTCGCCGTCGCTCGCGCGCAGCCCCGATGGCCGAGATCAACATCACCCCGCTGGTCGACGTGATGCTGGTGCTGCTGATCATCTTCATGGTCACAGCGCCCATGCTCAAGGCGGGCGTGCCGATCGACCTGCCCGACAGCAAGGCCGAGGCCTTGCAGGAAAAGAAGGACGACATCACCATCAGCATGGACGCGGCGGGCCGTCTGTTCCTCGATGACCAGGAACTGGCGCCGGGCGAGTTGAGCGACCGGCTGGCCGGTGTCGCCCGGCCCGGTGGCGAAGCGCCGCTGGTCACGCTGCGGGCCGACAAGGGGCTCGACTATGGCCGGGTCATGGCGGTGATGGGCGAACTCAACGCCGCCGGGTTCAAGCAGATCTCGCTGGTCACCAACGGCACTTCGGCAAACCCCTGAGCACCATGGACCCGCATATCCCCCTCTCTTCGGCGTCTGCCTCCCCGGATGAGCCCCCGCGTGGCGGGTTCCGCCGCGAGGAAGCGATTGCGCTGGGCGTGGCGCTGGCGGCCCATGTCGGGCTGATTGGCGCACTGGCGTTCTCGCCTCTGGGCAAGACGGTCAAGGCGCCGCCCGAGCGCATGGTGGTGACGCTCTCCAACGAGATTTCCGACCGCTCGACCTCGCCCGATCCCAATGCGCAGGCCGCGCCCGATGTCGCGCCCGAACTGGGCGAGCAGCAGGCCGCCGCGGCGCCCGAACCCGCGCCCCAGCCTGCTCCT
>DQVI01000039.1 GCA_015661825.1 Novosphingobium capsulatum | reverse complement strand
CGCCTCGCGCTGGCGTGGGACGCAGGCAATGGCGCGGCCGGCCCCGTGCTGGAACGGTTGGTCGCGCGCCTGCCGGGCCGCCATGTCCTGCTGCACACGGCGGTCGATGGCACGTTCCCCAATCACCACCCCGATCCCACGGTCGAGGAAAACCTTGCCGACGTGCGCCGCGCCGTGGCCGAACAGCACCTCGATTTCGCGGTCGCCTTCGATGGCGACGCGGACCGGCTGGGCGCGGTCGATGGCCTTGGCCGCGTGGTCTGGGGCGACCAGTTGCTGATGATTTTCGCGCAGGACCTGCTCGCCCGCCAGCCCGGCGCGACGGTGATCGCCGACATCAAGGCCAGCAGCGCGCTGTTCGACCGCGTTGCGCAACTGGGCGGCAAGCCGATGATGTGGAAGACCGGCCATTCGCTGATGAAGGCGCGCATGCTTGAAACCGGTAGCCCGCTGGCCGGCGAGATGAGCGGCCATGTGTTCTTCGCCGACGACTGGTACGGCTTCGACGACGGCCTCTATGCCGCGCTGCGCCTGATCGCCGCGACGATCCGCCTGCGCACTTCGCTGACCGACTTGCGCAGCGCGATGCCCGCGATGGTCAACACCCCCGAACTGCGCTTCCCGGTCGATGAAGCCCGCAAGTTCGCCGCCGTTGAGGAAGTTCGCGCCCGCCTCGAAGCCGAAGGGGCCGACCTGGTCGCCATCGACGGCGTGCGCGTGACCACGCCTGACGGCTGGTGGCTGCTGCGCGCCTCGAACACGCAGGACGTGCTGGTCGCCCGCGCGGAAAGCACCAGCGAAGCAGGCCTCGCCCGCCTGCTGGCCCAGATCGACGCCCAACTGGCCGCCTCGGGCCTGTCGCGCGGGGAATAGAAAAACAGGTGCTGGCTGGCATGCCCGGCGCAGCCAAAGATAATGGGGTCGAAGGGGCGATGGCCCCTTCCTGATTCCTTTTCTTTTTCTTTCTGTTTTTGCGACCCACCATGCCTATCTAGGCTCCATGCCCGCGCTTCCCCCCGAAATCGCCGAATGGTTTGCCTCGCGCGGGTGGCGGGTGCGGCGGCATCAGGCTGAGATGCTCGATGTGGCGGACGCCGGGGGGCATGCCCTGCTGGTGGCCGATACCGGGGCGGGCAAGACGCTGGCGGGGTTTTTGCCGACGCTGGCGGCGTTCTGTCCCTCGCGGCTGGGCGGGGCGGGGGCCCCTGAAGGGCTGCACACGCTCTATATCTCGCCCTTGAAGGCGCTGGCCCATGATGTGCAGCGCAACCTGCTGGCGCCGATTGCGGAGATGGGGCTCGACCTGCGGGTGGAGACGCGCAGCGGGGATACGCCTTCGGAGCGCAAGGCGCGGCAGCGGGCGCGGCCGCCCCATGTCTTGCTGACGACACCCGAATCGCTGTCGCTGCTGCTCAGCTATCCCGAGGCGCCCGAGATTTTCAGCGGGTTGAAGCGCGTGGTGATCGACGAGATTCACGCCTTTGCCACGGGCAAGCGCGGGGATTTGCTGGCGCTGGCGCTGGCCCGGCTTCAGGCGCTGGCACCGGGCCTGCAACGGGTGGGGCTGTCGGCGACGGTCGCGCACGAGGATGGTTTTCGCAGTTGGCTGGCCCCCTGGGGCGAGGTGGACACCGTCGCGCTGGTCGAGGGGGAGACGGGCGCGCCGCCGCATGTGGAGATCATGGTTCCGGCGGGCGAGCGGGTGCCGTGGGGCGGCCATGCGGCGGCATGGGCAGTGCCGCAACTGATGGACCTGATCCGCGCCAACCGGGTCACGCTGGTCTTTACCAACACGCGGTTTCTGGCCGAATATATCTTCCAGCTGCTGTGGGACGCCAACGAGGAGACGCTGCCCATCGGCATCCACCATGGCTCGCTCTCGGTCGAGGCGCGGCGCAAGGTGGAAAGCGCGATGGCGCGCGGGGCCTTGCGCGCTCTGGTCTGCACGGCCAGCCTCGATCTGGGGGTGGACTGGGGCGATATCGACCTTGTCGTCCAGATGGGTGCGCCCAAGGGATCGTCGCGGCTGTTGCAGCGGATTGGGCGGGCCAACCACCGGCTGGACCAGCCGAGCCGGGCGGTGCTGGTGCCGGGCAACCGCTTCGAGTTTCTCGAAGCCATGGCGGCCTGCGACGCGGTGAACGAGGGGCAGCGCGATGGCGAGGATTTCCGGCCCGGCGGGCTGGACGTGCTGGCCCAGCATGTCATGGCCTGCGCCTGTTCGGGGCCGTTCCACGAGGAGGCCCTGCTGGCCGAGATCCGCTCGTGCTGGCCTTATGCGTGGGTGGATGCGACCGTTCTGGCGCGCGTGCTCGATTTCGTGGCGACGGGGGGCTACGCGCTGCGCGCCTATGACCGGTTCCGCCGGATCGTGCGCACGCGCGACGGGCAATGGCGACTGGCCCATCCCGAGCAGGCCGCGCGGCACCGGCTCAACGCCGGGATCATCGTCGATTCCGAGATGCTCGACGTGCGTTTTCGCAACGGGCGCTCGCTGGGCAAAGTCGAGGAATTCTTCGGCGCGCAATTGAGTCCGGGCGACACCTTCCGCTTTGCCGGGCTCGATCTGGAGGTCGAAGGCGTGCGCGACCTCGACCTGATCGTCCGTGCGGCGAAGAAAGCCGGGCGCATCCCGAGCTATGGCGGCCTGCGCATGCCGCTCACCACCCATCTGTCGACGCGGGTTCAGGCCATGCTGGCCGACCGCAGCGGCTGGGTGCGCTTTCCCGACGATGTGCGCGAGTGGCTCGAAATGCAGGACTGGCGCAGCCGCCTGCCCCATCCGGGCGAACTGCTGGTCGAGAGTTTCCCGCATCAGGGGCGGGCCTATAGCGTGTTCTATACGTTCGAGGGGTGGAACGCCAACCAGTCGCTGGGCATGCTGATCACCCGGCGGATGGAGGAACTGGGGTTGGGGCCGCTGGGCTTCGTGGCCAACGACTATGCGCTGGCGGTGTGGAGCCTGCGCCCGATAGCCGACCCTGTGCCGCTGCTTTCGCCCGACATTCTGGCCCATGAATTCGTCGAATGGGTGCAGGGCTCGCACCTGCTGCGGCGCGCCTTTCGCGAGGTGGCGGTGATTTCGGGGCTCGTCGAGCGGCAGCATCCGGGCAAGCGCAAGAGCGGGCGGCAGGTCACCTTCTCGACTGACCTGATCTACGACGTATTGTGCCGCCACGAGCCCGACCATGTGCTGATCGAGGCGGCCTGGGCCGATGCGCGCACGCGGATGACCGATCTGGGGCGGCTGGCCGACCTGCTGGAGCGGGCAGGGGCGCAACTGGTCCATGTCGAGGTGGAGCGGGTGACGCCGCTGGCCGTGCCCGTGCTGGTGATGATCGGGCGCGAGAGCGTGCCCGATGGGGCGGCCGATGACGAGCTTGTGCTGGAGGCGGAGAGTCTGGGCGGGTTGGCCATGCGGCCTGATTGTTAGGCCAAGGGCCCCTCCGTCAGGCCTGCGGCCTGCCACCTCCCCGCAAGCGGGGAGGACCATAGAGATCCTCCCCATGAAATGGGGAGGTGGCAGCCCGAAGGGCTGACGGAGGGGAAGAAGGCACAAAAAAAGGCCGGAAGGTTTCCCCTCCGGCCTCCTTTTGCATCTGTGCGAAAGCTTAGCCCTTGAGCACTTCGGCCAGGGTTTCGCCCAGCAGCGACGGGCTGGGGCTGACACGGATGCCAGCTGCTTCCATCGCCGCGATCTTGCTTTCCGCGTCGCCCTTGCCGCCCGAGACGATGGCGCCGGCATGGCCCATGCGGCGGCCCGGAGGGGCCGAGCGACCGGCGATGAAGCCCGCCATGGGCTTCTTGCGGCCACGCTTGGCTTCGTCGATCAGGAACTGTGCGGCCTGTTCTTCCGCGTCGCCGCCGATTTCACCGATCATGATGATCGACTTGGTGTCTTCGTCGGCCAGGAACAGTTCGAGCACGTCGATGAAGTTGGTGCCGTTGACCGGGTCGCCGCCGATGCCGACTGCGGTGGTCTGGCCAAGGCCGATGTTCGAGGTCTGGAACACGGCTTCATAGGTCAGCGTGCCCGAGCGCGAGACCACGCCGACCGAGCCCTTCTTGAAGATCGAACCGGGCATGATGCCGATCTTGCATTCATCCGGGGTGAGCACGCCGGGGCAGTTCGGGCCGATCAGGCGCGACTTGCTGCCCGAAAGGGCGCGCTTGACGCGGACCATGTCGAGCACCGGGATGCCTTCGGTGATGCACACGATCAGTTCCATCTGCGCGTCGATCGCTTCGAGGATCGAGTCGGCGGCGAACGGCGGCGGAACGTAGATGCACGAGGCGGTCGCACCGGTCGCGGCCTTGGCTTCGGCGACGGTGTTGAAGTTGGGCAGGCCGATGTGGGTCGTGCCGCCCTTGCCCGGCGTCACGCCGCCGACCATCTGGGTGCCATAGGCCAGCGCCTGCTGGGTGTGGAACGTGCCGGTGGCGCCGGTCATCCCCTGGGTGATGACCTTGGTGTTCTTGTTGACCAGAATGCTCATGGATCAGGCGACCTTCTGCACTTCGGCGACGATCTTCTGGGCGGCATCGCCAAGATCGTTGGCCGGAACGATGGGGAGACCGGAATGGGCGAGGATGTCCTTGCCTTCCTGCACGTTGGTGCCTTCGAGGCGCACCACGAGCGGAACCTGGAGATTCACTTCCTTGGCAGCGGCCACGATGCCCTGCGCGATCACGTCGCACTTCATGATGCCGCCGAAGATGTTGACCAGAATGCCCTTCACCGCCGGGTCCGACAGGATCAGCTTGAAGGCCGCGGTCACCTTTTCGGTGGTGGCGCCGCCGCCCACGTCGAGGAAGTTGGCCGGGAACATGCCGTTGAGCTTGATGATGTCCATCGTGGCCATCGCCAGCCCTGCGCCGTTCACCATGCAGCCGATGTCGCCGTGGAGCTTGATGTAGGCCAGATCGTACTTGCTGGCTTCGATTTCGGCGGGGTCTTCCTCGGTCTCGTCGCGCAGGGCGACGACTTCGGGGTGACGGTAGAGCGCGTTGGAATCAAAGCTCATCTTGGTGTCGAGCACCAGCAGCTTCGCGGCCCCGGACGAATCGGGATTGGTTTCCACCAGCGGGTTGATTTCGAGCATGTCGCAATCGAGCGCCATGAACGCGGTGTAGAGCTGCTGGGCGAGCTTGGCAGCCTGCTTGACTAGATCGCCGGTGAGGTTGAGCGCATAGGCCACCGCGCGGCCATGGTGGGGCATGAAGCCCTGCGCCGGGTCGATGGTGATCGTGGCGATCTTTTCAGGCGTCGCGTGGGCGACTTCCTCGATGTCCATGCCACCCTCGGTCGAGACGATCATCGCCACGCGGCCCGAAGCGCGGTCCACCACCATCGAGAGGTAGTATTCCTTGGCGATGTCGACGCCGTCGGTCACGTAGAGGCGGTTGACCTGCTTGCCCGCTTCGCCGGTCTGCACCGTCACGAGGGTGTTGCCGAGCATTTCCCTGGCGAAAGTCTCGACTTCCTCGATGCTCTTGGCGAGGCGCACGCCGCCCTTGGCGTCGGCGGGGAGTTCCTTGAACTTGCCCTTGCCGCGACCGCCCGCGTGGATCTGCGCCTTGACGACATAGATCGGTCCGGGAAGCTGTTTTGCGGCAGCGACGGCTTCTTCGACGGTCAGGGCTGCGATGCCGGCGGGAATGCCGACGCCGTATTTGGCCAGCAATTCCTTGGCCTGGTATTCATGGACGTTCATGAAAAATCCCCGCTTGCAGATGAGAAAAGGGATGGCTTGCGCCGCGATTCTGCGTTGCCTTAAGCACACCCACAGGTAGTTGCAACGTCCTTGACGCCGCTATCAAATTCTACGGGTGGCAAATTTATCGCAATTGCGGCGCACTTGCATAAGCATGCTATTTTGCTTGCCAAGGGGCAATTTCTGGCTCAATTCTTGGCGTTGCATGATTGATCCTGCCTCACTTGCGCCTCTTGTCGGCCCGATCGTCGGTCAGGCCGGGCAACTGGCGCTCGACCTCTGGCCGGGCCATGGCCATGCGCCGCGGATCTGGGAGAAGGGGCCCGACAACCCGGTCTGCGAGGCCGACATTGCCGTCGACAGGTTCCTGCATCAGGCGCTGGGCGATCTCCTGCCCGAGGCGGGCTGGCTTTCCGAGGAAACCGTCGATGATCCCGCCCGGCTGGCGCGCGAGTTGTGCTGGGTGGTCGATCCGGTCGACGGGACGCGCGATTTCGTGCGCGGGGCGCCCGGCTGGGCGGTTTCGGTGGCCCTGATCGCGCGGGGGCGTCCGGTTCTGGCGGTTCTCGATGCGCCGGCGCGCGACGAACTGTGGGTGGCCGGGGCCGGTCTTGGCGCCACGCGCAACGGGTTGCCACTGGCGACGAGCACGCGCACCCGGCTCGAAGGGGCGCGCATGCCGATGGACTTGCGCCTGCCTTCGGGCGTCGAGCTGACCATGGTGGACAAGCCCAATTCCATCGCCTTGCGCATGGCGATGGTCGCTTCGGGCGAGGCAGACCTTCTGGCCACCTGGCGCTGGGGCTACGAGTGGGACATCGCCGCCGCCGCCCTGATCGCGCAGGAAGCGGGCGCGACGGTGACCGATGCCCATGGCGCGGGGCTCGTGTTCAACAAGCCCGATCCGCGCGCCTTTGGCGTGCTGGTGAGCGCGCCGGCCATTCATGACGAGGCGCGCGCACGGGTGGCGCCGACTACCGCCAAGTCCCTGCGCGGGCTGGGGAACCCGCCGCAGGGTGTCGACCTGTCGCTGCCCGTCAGGCCTGTCGCAAAGGACGGAGCGGGACCGGATGGGCCCGGACCGGACAGGCCCGGACCGGACAGGCCCGGACCGGACAGGCCCGGACCGGACAGGAACGACTGACCGGGGCGCCCGGTATCAGGCAGGTTCAAAATCCTCGGTGTCGATCGTGGCGTGCATGGTCTGGGCATAGCGGTGCCCGGACACGGTCTGCTGGTTGATCAGCGCGTCGACTTGCGCGGTCAGGTCGGCCGGGATGGTCCAGTCCTGACGGGCGATGTTTTCTTCGAGATGGGCGATCTTGCCGGTGCCGGGAATGGCCACGATGTGTTCGCCCTTGCCCAGCACCCAGGCCAGCGAAAGCTGCGCCGGGGTGACGCCCGCTTCGTGGGCGAGGGCGTTGAAACGGTCGATCAGCGCGAGGTTGCGGGGCCAGTTGTCGGCCATGAAGCGCGGCATGGCCTTGCGGATGTCGCCCTCTTCCAGCGCCTGTGGGTCGCGCACGCCATTGGCCAGCGCCCCGCGCGCGACCGGCGAGAAAGCCACGAACGTGGTGCCCACCTCGCGGCAGGCGTCGAGCACGGCGATCTCGGCCTGACGCGTCCAGGGGGAATATTCGGTCTGCATCGCGGCGATGGGGTGGGTGGCGGCGGCGCGGCGCAAAGTGTCCGCCGACATTTCCGACAGGCCGATGGCGCCGATCTTCCCTTCCCGGACGAGGTCGGCCATCGCGCCCACCGAGTCCTCGATCGGCACCGTGAAGTCGCGGCGGTGCATGTAGTAGAGGTCGATGTGGTCGGTCTGGAGCAGGGTCAGCGACTTTTCCAGCTCGGCGCGGATGGTGTCGGGGTGGCAGTCGATCCCGCGCTTTTCGCCGCTGGCAAAGATGCCCATCTTGCTGGCGAGGAAGACCTTGTCGCGCTTGCCCTTGAGCGCGCGGCCCACCAGCGTCTCGTTGTGGCCCTGTCCATAGAGGCGGGCGGTGTCGAAATGGTCATAGCCCAGCTCGATCGCGCGGTGGAGCAGGGCGATGCCGTCCTCCTCGGACGGGCGCTCGCCATAGGCCCAGCTGAGCGACATGCAGCCAAGCCCGATGGGAGCAAGGGCCCGTCCGGCGAGGGGCCGGCGAAAGGGAGAGGCGGGGGGCAGGATCGACATGCGGGGGGAACTCCTTGTTCCCCGATGGATGCCAGCGGGATGCCCCGGCCGTCAACCTGTGCGGGGATCACGAAAAAGGCGCCCTCCCGCGTGGGAGGGCGCCCTGTTCAGGCCGCAGGCCCGGCAAAGCGCCGGGCCCTTGTGCCGGTTGCCTGCGCTGGCTGCTTACTGGCCGCGCGCGCGGGCCACGTCGTCCTGCGTGACGGGCACGATCTTGATTTCCACGCGGCGGTTGGCGGCGCGGCCTTCCTCGGTGGCGTTCGAGGCGATCGGCTGGGTCTTGCCATAGCCCTGCGAACGGATGCGCGCCGGGGCGACCCCGCGCGAGGACAGGTAGTCGGCCACCGACTGGGCGCGGTTCTGCGACAGGGTCATGTTGTAGGCGTCCGAGCCGGTCGAGTCGGTGTGGCCATAGACGTCGATCAGCGAATCCGGGTACTGGACCAGCGAGCCGGCGACCTTGTCGAGCGTGTCGCGGAAGGCGGGCTTGATCAGCGTGCTGTCGGTGTCGAACGTCACCCCGTTGGGCAGGTTGACGAGGATGGCTTTGCCGTTGTCGACCGGGGTCACGTCGACGCCGGTGCCGGCGGTCTGTTCCTTGAGCTGCCTGATCTGCTTGTCCATGGTGTAGCCTACGGCCGCGCCCGCGACGCCGCCGATGCCCGCGCCCACGATGCGGCCCGTGCCACCGCCGATCAGCCCGCCCAGCAAG
>DQVI01000123.1 GCA_015661825.1 Novosphingobium capsulatum | reverse complement strand
CGAAGCCGAAGCCAATTACTATGCAGCCCTTGAGAACCTCAATATGGCTGCATGACTCAATTGAGCCTGCCTCCGGAAAACCCGGGACGCTTCACCTGTCAGGAATAGACCCCGGCAGCCATACGATCGAGATCTTCCATGACGATATCGATATCGTCATTCGCAACCAATTCCGCAGCCGTTTTCCCAACTCCAGAAAGGGGTTGATGCTTGAACCAGATAACCGCCTTGCCTTCTTCGCCTGCAAGTTCTGCCGCTCGCGTTATAACTCGGGCTATTTCCTCCAGTTTAATCTGCACGGTCGGGGCGGAGGGATACAGAGTCATGGCCTTACGATCCAGGCGAGCAACGCGAGCCAAATGCGCCATGGAGAAGCGCAGGCGCTCCGCCAGACGACGGGGCGCGATGATCTCATTCTCGCGAATGTCATCCTGGAAGGCCGCAGTCATTGGGCAGTCCATATTTAACATGTGAAGACAAAACTCTCACATCTCAGAACCGCTGAAGATTGTCCTAGCTCCAATGCTGATCGAGCAGGGCTTTCAACGCGGCCTCCGCTTCAGCCCGCGTACCACCGGCATGCGGAAGCAGGATTAGCTTGAGACCCTTGCGATCCACCGCCTCCACTTTCAGCAGCGGTTTTCCCCCTTCGGACACGATCGTTTCCGGCTTTCCTGACTTCTTGGGGGAACCTGACCTCTTGGGGGGATCGGCGGCCAGAGCGAGCGCGCGGATGACCTCAGGAACCGGCATCGGCATCCCGCGATTGGCCTGCGCCTCCGCGAGCCGCGTCGCCTCAGTAAATACACGCTGACGCCGGTCCTCCGGTTTCAGAAGCGGTTTGATCGCCGTGACATGCTTGATCCTCAGATCCTGCGGGAGGGCGAAGGCCGCCATCAGTTCCGCCGGCAGCCGAGCAAGGTCGAGATAACGGCTAAGCCAGCTTTCCGTCACATTGATTCGCTCGGCCATGACCTTCTGGCGCCCCTCGTAATAGGCGTCGAGGGCGCGCAAATAGTCGCGCGCCCGTTCCAGGTCAGTAAGATCATCGCGCGCCCGGTTTTCCAGGTCCGCAAGCCGGAACGCCTCCTCGTCGGTAAGGCTACGGATATCGACGAGGAAGCGGAAATCCGGATAGTTATGGGCACGAAGCCAGCTGATCGTCCAATGCCTGCGCGCGCCGCAGATCACCTCGAAATCGACAGCAGGATCGTCCTTCACCCGCCGGACGATGGCAGGCATTTCCTGTTTTCCCTGCGCCTTGATGCTTTCGATGAGATCGGCGCACCGCTCCTCGTTAAGCAGCGCATATTCGCGGTTGTGGCCGGCCCACATCCGGCAACGTGCCGGATCAACGAGTTCATGGGTGCGTGAGACGACACTGCCCGTCGCCAATTCGGCGAGCCGGCTTTCTCGACCCGCCAGGACGCTCGCACCGATGCCAGGGCGCCGCGCCGCTGGGGCTTGCGCCCCTGGGTCGATTCCGGCGACCAGATCAGCCGCGAAGTTGGCGTTTTTCTTGCTCATCATCCACCCCTTCTACCCGGAATTGCACCGGTGCAATTTTGCTCGCATCAGGCGAGGCCCTCCTTGCGCAAGCGCGCCAGATGGCTGGGCCACATCGACCGGATGTCGACCTCGATTTCACTGTTCACGCCGTCGAGATAGGCGAGGCAGCGGTTGCGCACCGCCGAACTGGTGACAGGTCCGTCAAGCTCATAGACCGTCATCAGCCGCGCCGTCGCATTGTCGATTTCCGCCGAATCCTTGAGCGGTGTGCGCACGATCGCGTGGCCGAAAAGGGTCCGCATCAGGTTCAGCAATTCCTTCTGCATCGACTTGTTCTCGTCGACCTTGGAGGCCACGAAGCGCAGAAACTGCAGCGACGGGGCCAAGCCGCGATCAGCCAGGGTCTCGATGGTCTCGTCGAGCATGGCGAGGAAGGCTGCAGTCGACGAGAAGTCCATCACCGTCGGCGGCACTGGCACGACCAGTGCATTGGCCGCACGCAGCACCGAAAGCGAGATCGCACCGAGCGCAGGCGGCGGATCGAGAACGACGACATCGAAACGATCGGCAATGCTTGCAATGCCTTGCGCCATGCGGTCGATGAGGTTCCCCTGTCCCCGCGCCATACGCGCCGCGATTTCATATTCCGACTGGAAGAGCCGCAGATTGGCCGGGACAAGCTCGAGGCCGTCGAAGTGAGTCTTGCGCAGGGCGTAATCGAGCGACTCCATGTCGTCGTGCCGCAGGAACGGATAGAGTGTGTCCTCCTCGGTTAGATCGAGGTCGGGAACATAGCCGAACAGGGTCGTTGCCGACGCCTGGCTGTCGCAATCTATGAGGGCCGCCCGGTAGCCCTTGATCGCGAGATATTGGGCCAGATGCACGGACAGGGTCGATTTCCCGACCCCGCCCTTGAAGTTCTGCACCGCGATGACGCAACAGGGGTCGGTGGCAGCCCGCCAGGGCCGGGTGCCGAACAATCCCCGCATGTCGTTGAGCTGCGCCAGGGTATAACCGACGCGCCGATTATTTTCGGTTCGCGGAGGCGGCGGCAAGCGGCCGTCCTTCTCGGCCTCGCGAATGGCCGCCGCGGTCCGGCCGACCAGTTCGGCCGCTTTACCGATCGGGAAGGTGGGCTCGCGCCGTTCGTCCGCCCGGGCGCTACGCGCAGAGTCGCGGAGCCGCTCGAGAACAGAGCTGGTCCGTTGTGCAAGCGTTGAGACGGACAGCAGATCCTGCGTGCCCTCAATATCGAGTGATGCAGCCAAGATAGGCCCCCTTGCGAAACTGTAGGGGGCATAGCTCAATTTGCACTTTTAGGTCAATGAAAGGCTTATTTTCGCAAGTGAGTAGGCCCGGTCGGCCCAATTGCCTCGAATTGCGTCGCCAGCCTTTCGTGCACGCCTACAACCTGACCTCTTGGGGGCTAGCCACCCTGAAATTGCACCGGTGCAATTTCGGCTCAAGGGCGCCCGCGCCGCGCCAGGAAGCTCTCGCAAAAGCCGGTCCAGGACGCGATCAGCTTGGCGCCCTTCAGCTTCGCCAGCCTCTCACCCATCTGCGCGCGATAGGCGTCGGCAATCAGGTCGATGTCCCAACCACCGCCGGCCGAACGGCCAATGGCCGCGAGCGTGTCCGACCCAAATCGGATCGTGCCGTTTGGGAAGGTAACCTCCCCTGCCCCAGTCTTATCCTTTGACACCAAGGCCGCCACCGCCGCCTGCGTGACGGCTTCGACGGCCACAGTCTCGACCTCGTCCTCGCGCCTCGCCTTCCTCCCCGCAGAGTGTCGGGCAATTTCATCCACGGTCGCTATCTGCTCAGGCGCATCCTTTGGCTCAAAACGAAATTCGATCTCGGTGACGGTTCGACCCTGACGGATTTCCCGCCACTCCACACGGAAATGAGCGAGCTGGTCGATTTCGGCCTTCGCCTTTTCGAGAACCTTGCGGCGCAGCTGCGCAAAGTCCTTGTAAACGTCTGGCGCGATGCCGAGCAGCGCACGCAGTGCCGTCATGTCGCCCTTCCATAGCGACTGGCGTCGATGCAACCGCAATGCCCCGATCTCGTACAGCTTTAGCGCATAGGTCGACCGAAAGCCGAGCACCGCCTGCCGGTTCAGGACCGCATAGGTCTCCGATTCCTGAATCAGTTTCCGAGCCTCGGGCGTGAACTCCCACTCGATCCACCCTGCCTCAGCGCCCTCCTCGTCCTCCACTTCTTCGCGCGATGATGAGATCAGAGAAAAGCGCAGCGTCGCCTTCTTGCCGCGCCAGGACTTATCATCGACCGCAAAAAGCGTGCGATGCAGTTCCTCGAGCATATCCGAGATGCGCTCATTGCCCTTGTGGCCGCGGCGAATATCCGCCTTTCGCATCTTGTGCGGGCGGTCCTCCCAGGCATCACCGCCCGCAGTCAAAATCATCAGCGCAAGCAAACGCGAAGCGGTCAGGCTCAGCGACTGGCCTTTGACGAACTTGACCTCAACGATGCTGCCGGGCTTGGCGAACTCGTCGCCGCCCTTGGCCTGCAGGGCGGCAGCCACCCGCATCGCCCGCCCCGGAGAAGCATCATCACCGGCGGGGGAGGGCGTTACAGCGTGGTCTAGGGCTTGTTCGTCATCCATGCCATGAAGTCTGCACCGATTCGTCCGGCGTGGAAGAAAATCTGCCTGACCTGTCCTCTTGTGTCAAGTCAGGGCAGGATAGACGGCGGTTTCGGCCCCCAAGAGGTCAGGAT
Organism: Novosphingobium capsulatum; assembly: GCA_015661825.1. Lineage (GTDB taxonomy): Bacteria > Pseudomonadota > Alphaproteobacteria > Sphingomonadales > Sphingomonadaceae > Novosphingobium > Novosphingobium pituita. The sequence goes on along the minus strand of DQVI01000123.1, from coordinate 12,776 downwards.
GGAACTTCACCCCGAAACGACAAAACACAAGGAAGTACGCCGAGTCGCGTTTCAAAGCGATCTGACCCTCGCAAACGGCCGCGGGGAGGGCGAAGAACGTCCCTGACGAGCGATATGACGAGCGAATCGCGCCCAACAGAGCCTGGCCCCCATGCGGTCAGGAAAGCCCCAACCGGTCAGGTTGCATCCCCCGATCGGTCAGGAATGAGCCCCCACAAGGGCAGGCAAAATCCCCCGTCCGGTCAGGATAGGCTTGCTCAAGCCCGCAGAAACGCTGGGCTTTCGGCTTCCCGAATCTGAATCCTTTTGAATCGGAAAAGCTTCCGCTGCGAGCAGCGGCGTTTTGATATTTTTATTTTGAGAAAGAGATTGGCGCTGCGCTTGAAGCAAACCTTCAATCCCCCTGCCTGGAGGGATACGCGAAGTTGGCCGTCCACGATAGGCTTCCTCGCCAAAGGACGTCACGAATGGAGGGTGCATGATCAACTTCGCCAAGTTCGAGATCATCGGCCGGATCGGCGAAATCGATGCGCGACCGAAAGTCACCCTGCTGTCGGTCTGCGCGAATTACCGCCGCAAGGGTGACGATGACGAATGGCAGGAAGACAGTCACTGGAACCGCGTGAGCGTCTTCAGCGAGGGCCAGCGCAAGCATATCGCCGACCGAGCCCAAGTCGGGGATCTGGTGCGGATTGCCGGGCGGCTCAAGGACAGCTCCTATGAACGCGACGGCGTGACCCATTACACAACCGATCGCATCGTCGAGGAATTCGGTATCCTCGCAGCCAAGGGCATGCCTGGCTGAATTGGCGGAGAGGGGAGGGCGCAACCGGCAGCGGCGCTCCACCACTTTGCAAGGATTAGTTGATGCCCCTAGCTGCTTCCCATCGCGCCAAAGCCATTGTCGAAGCCCTCGGCGGAACGTGGCGCGGGACGTGCGGCGAATGCCGTTGCCCGGCTCATGACGATCATGGCCCCAGCCTGTCAGTGCGCCTGGGCGAACGGGCGATCTTGTTCCACTGCTTTGCTGGCTGCGATACGCGCGACGTTCTGACTGCCCTGCGCCGGCGGAAACTTCACGATGCGGTGCCGCTCACCATGCCGCGCCCGAAGGCGATGGCCGACCATCGCGCTCTCGCGCTTCGGCTATGGAAGGCAAGCCAGCCCATAGCCGGCTCGCCAGCGGCCGATTACCTTGCCGCACGCGGTCTTGCTCCTCCCTATCCGCGTTGTCTGCGCTACAATCCGCGCACCATCGTCGGGGCCGGTGAGCGTCGCCGGTACTTTCCGGCGATGATCGCCGCGGTCGAGAATGATCTGGGAGTTGTCGCCGTCCAGCGGACCTGCCTCGATCTCGCCGACATCCTGCACAAACCCTTGCCAAAACCGAAGATTGCCCTTGGCCTTCTCGGCGACGCGGCCATTCGTCTGGCGCCGGCCGACGAGGAGCTTGGCCTTGCCGAAGGCATCGAGGACGCCCTTTCAGCAATGGCCTGGTTCGGAACGCCGACCTGGGCACTGGGCGGGGTCGAACGCCTTGGGCTTGTCGCCATCCCCGAACGGGTCAAGCGTATCATCGTCTATGGCGATCGCGGTGCCGCCGCTGCCGCCATGCTCAAAAAAGCTCGGCCGCATCTCACAGCCCATGGACGCGAACTGGTGCTCCGCCTCCCGGAACGGCACGCGGACTGGAATGATGCTTGGCGTGTCCGCCGGGCCACCGAGGCGGCCTGAGAGGGGAGGGGGCCTTCAGGCTGATGACCTGGCGCTGATACCAGGTGTCAGACCCGGAGATACCCCATGGCCACACAACCCCTCGCGCTCACGCTGCCGCTCGATGATCCCGCCCGGACCGCTGCTCAAGGCATAGCCGACCGGCTGTCCGAAGGCCGTTCGGTTGCACGTAACGACCTCCTTGCCGGGATGACCTCCGCCTTCGGTGGCTCGAGCGCGGATGGCTCATGGTCATTGCGCGACGCCTATGATGTGCTCGAACTCGCGCAGATACTCCATCTGAAGAACACAACACTCCCGGCAGATGCGAATGTGCGGCTCGCCCAGCTGATCGCCATGACGGCGGCGCTTCCGACGCACAGCGTGCGTAGCGAAACGCAGGTCGCGTTCCAGCAATTCTCGACACCGGCACCGATCGGCTTCCTTGCCGCCAGGGCAGCCGCGATCACGGCAAGCGATATCGTACTCGAGCCCTCGGCCGGGACCGGGCTCTTGGCCGTACACGGTCATTTTGCCGGCGCTCGCCTTCTCCTCAATGAGATCGATGCCTGGCGCGCGCGTTTGCTGCGTCATGCCCTTCCCGAGGGCACATTGAGCACGCATGACGGCGAATTGATCGACGACATGCTCGATCCGCAACTGGTGCCGAGCGTCGTGCTCATCAACCCGCCCTTCTCGCGGAGCCAGGGACGGGGGCGCGACCGCCACGCTGCGCTTCGCCACCTGCGCTCCGCGCTCTTGCGCCTCGCACCAGGCGGGCGCTGCGCCGTCATTCTTCCCGATCGCATCGAGACAGGGGACGCGGATTGGCTGCACGCCACCGCGGGCGCACATCTCCGGCTGCATCTCGACCTGCCGCCCAATGCCTATACCAAGCACGGCACCGGGCAAGCGGTTCAGCTCATTCTCCTCGAAAAGGGCGGGGCAGGGGATTGCGTCTCACGCCAGACCTGTACGACGTTCGGCGCTGCGCTCGCGGCCGTCGATGCGATGGCGACCCCGTGCGCCCCCACGCCGCAACCGATCTCCCGCCCCAGCGGATTGTTCCGGGGCCTTACGCGGCGGACCCGCCCCGTAAGCTCGCGTGTGGCGGTAACCCTGCCCACGATCCGCGCGGTCGCCTATCACCGTCTCGACGCGCCGGCGCCCGCGGGCGAACCGCAAGGGATTTACCTGCCCTATCGGCCGAGCCGTCTGCTGATTGCCGATGCCCGTGAGCACCCAAGCGCGCTGGTCGAATCGCAGGCAATGGGATCGATTGCCGCACCCTCGGTCGCTTATGAACCCGTGCTGCCGGCCAGGATCTTGGACGACGGCCTGCTCTCGGACGCGCAGCTCGAAACGCTGATCTACGCTGGCGCGGCGTTCGAGCGTGACCTTCCGGGCCGGTTCGTATCTAGCGAGGAGGGGCTTTCGCTGTTGCCGGCAGAGGCCGGCAATGCCTATCGGACGGGCTTTTTCCTTGGCGATGGCACGGGCGCCGGCAAGGGGCGGCAGGTGGCGGGCGTCATCCTCGACCAGTGGTTGCGCGGCAACCGCCGCCACCTCTGGATATCCAAGAGCGAGACGCTGATCGAAGACGCGCGGCGCGACTGGTCGGCGCTTGGCGGCTTGCCGCTCGACATCCAGCATCTCAACCAGTGGAAGCTCGGCACCCCGATCGCGCTGGGCGATGGGATCCTCTTCCTGACCTATGCCACCCTGCGCTCCAACCGCGGTGACAGGGGCACGCGGCTGCGCCAGCTGATCGAATGGATGGGTGAGGATTTCAGCGGCGTCATCGTCTTCGACGAGGCGCATGAGATGGCCGGGGTGGCCGGTGGCGAGGGCCGGTTCGGCGCCACGAAAGGATCCGAACAGGGCATCGCCGGCGTCCGCCTCCAAAATCTCGCTCCGCGCGCCCGGATTCTCTACGCTTCGGCGACGGGCGCCTCGGACGTCAGCAACCTCGCTTATGCGACACGCCTCGGATTGTGGGGACCGCAGACGGCCTTCGCCGACCGGCGGGCCTTCGTGGAATCGCTTCGCCGCGGCGGCATCGCAGCGATGGAGTTGATCGCCCGCGACCTCAAGGCGCAGGGCCTCTATGCCGCGCGGGCGCTCAGCTTCGCCGGCGTCGAATATGACATCCTCGAGCATCGGCTCAGCGAAGAACAGATCGCCGTATACAATGCCTATGCCGATGCCTGGGCGATCATTCACAACAATCTGCAGGCCGCGCTCGCCGCCACGCGCGTCACCGACGGTTTCAGCGGTGCCACCTACAATAGCGGCGCGAAGGCCGCGGCATTGTCGATCTTCGAATCGACCAAGCAACGCTTCTTCGGCCAGATCCTGCTGTCGATGAAGCTGCCGTCGCTGATCCCGGCGATCGCCGCCGATCTCGCGCGGGGCGACTGCGCCGTGGTCCAGCTCGTGTCGACGTCGGAAGCGATGCTCGATCGTGCCCTTGCCGACCTGTCCCCTGAGGAGCGCGCCTGGCTCGACATCGAGCTGTCCCCGCGCGAATTCCTGGTCGACTATCTGACGGCGGCCTTTCCGGTGCGCCAGATGCGCACCTATACCGACGATAGCGGCACGGTGCGCTCGGACCCGCGGCCAGCGCCAGACCGGTGGACAGGGACTTTTCGATCCCCGTGACAATCTGGAGTCCGACTTCGCGCGGGAATCGCTCGACCAGTGGTTTCGCCTGCTGTTCCAGGGAAAGCTCCAATCGGTGCGCTTCGATCAATTCCAGTTGCTCACCGGTTTGAACCTGGCCGGGGAGGGTGGGGGACTCACTGAGACCTTGCCCACGATCCAGCGGTGGTTGAACCGCATCCTGGCGCTGCGCATCGACCTGCAGAACGCGATCTTCGACGAATATCTGGGCTTGATCGAAGCACGGGTGGAAAAGGCCCGCGAGGCTGGCACCCTCGATCTTGGCGTCGAAACGATCGCGGCCGACCGCATTTCGATCCTCGACCGCACGGTGATCCGGTGCGATCCCGTGAGCGGCGCCGAAACCGAAATCTTGCGCATCGAAACCGAGGAACGATATCGACCGCTGACCCTGGAGCGCGCGCATTGGCTTCTGGCCGACCCGGAAGCGCGTGGGTTAATCAACCCGCGTTCCGGCAAGGCCGCCATTTGCCGGCCGACCTTCTCGCTGACGGACGAAGAGGGGCGGACCGTGCGCCGCTACGAGCTGGTGCGTCCAACGCGCACCGAACGGCACCGGCAGGACCTCTTCGCCGAAACCCATTGGACCGACGCGGACTGCGCGAACTTCGATGAAGCCTGGCAGGCCGAATGCGACGCGATGGCCGCGCAGACGCGTACGCAGATCATCTATCTGGTCACGGGCCTGCTGCTCCCGGTCTGGGGAAAGCTGCCCGACGATCATGTCCAGGTCTGGCGGTTGACGAGCGATGACGGCCAGTCGCTTCTCGGGCGTCTTATTCCGGCGCCGCTGGTGGAGCGGATCGCCAGCGCATTCGGCATCGCCGCCCATGTCGCGATCGATCTAGGCGCGCGGGTCGAGCACGTTCACACCTCGGGCGAGATCATGCCGATCGGGTCGCTTCGACTGAAGCGGGCCTTGGTCGCCGGCGACCAACGCCTCGAATTGCTCGACTGGAAGTCCGACGCCCTTCCTCATCTCAAGGCGGCGGGCTGCTTCACCGAGATCATCCAACACCGCACGCGGCTCTTCGTCCCACCGAGCCGCGCCGTCGAGATCCTTGGCGAGATAGCAGGCTGAGCAGCGGCAGCGTCAAGCGAACGAAGAGAGGGGAGGGGCCTTCGGCCGGGTGGGCCTGAGTGGCTCAAGCCGGCCGACGACGTCGGCGCAACCCTCGAAGGAGACAACCGATGATCCAGTCCGTGAAGGTCAAGAACCTCTCGCTCTCCAAGGATAATGTACGCAAATCCAATCGCGATGCCGACCTCGACAGTCTGGCCGAGAATATCGCTGCGCATGGCCTGTTGCAGAATCTCGTGGTCACGCCGCTAAAAAAGGCGGGGCACTTCACCGTCAAGGCGGGCGGCCGCCGCTTGCGGGCGCTCCAACGCCTGATTGAGACGAACCGGCTTGCCGCGGACCATGAGGTTCAGGTGCTGGTGCTCGAGGATGATGCCGGATCGGCCGAAGCGAGCCTTGCCGAGAATTTCCATCGCGTAGCGATGAACCCGGCGGATGAATGCTCGGCCTTCAAGCACTTCCTCGACCGGGGGGCGAGCGGCGAGGATGTGGCGAAACGCTTCGGGGTCACGACCCGCTTCGTCGAGCAGCGGGTCCGGCTTGCCGAACTGGCTCCCGTCGTCTTCGCGGCGCTTGCCGCAGGCGAGATCACGCTCGGGGTCGCACAGGCTTATGCCGTCACGCCCGATGTCGACCGCCAGGCGCGCGTGTTCCAGAGCATGAGCCGGTCCTATTATGGTGACAATCCCGACAATGTCCGCCGTGCGCTCCTCAACGGGACGGTGAAGGCGACCGATGCGAAGGCGCGGTTCGTTGGCCGCGATGCCTATGTCGGTGCGGGCGGCCGGATCGAGCGCGACCTGTTCGGCGATGATGCGGACGAGAGCTGGATCGACGTGGAGATCATCGAGCAGCTTGCCGCCCAGAAGCTCGAAGCAGCGGCACAAATACTCGCTGCCGAGCAGAAGCTGGCATTCGTGACACCGGTCCTCGCGACCCATGTGCCCTATGACATGGAGTGCCAGCTCTACGAATATCATCCGGCGCTGCGCGAATTGAGCGAGGACGAGCAGGATCGCGTCGACAGTCTTTCCGATGAGGGCGATGCGCTCATCCGTGAACTGGAAACCGAACTTGAGGACGGCACACCAGAGGCCGAGGCGGCTTCGGTGCGGCTCGCCGACATCGAGCGGGAACTCGATGCGATCGAGGCGGCGCGCACGATGGTCGACGATGCGGTCAAGGACCAGCTGGGCACCTTCATCTATCTTGCCCCTGACGGCACCCCGCGGGTGCACAGCCGCATGTTCAGCGAGCGCGCCATTCGTCAGGCGGGAGAGGACGGCGAACCCGAGGCGCCGTCCGGCAAGGTCGCGACCTCCCGGCTCAGCGCGACGCTGGTCGACGAACTCGCGACGCAGCGGCGGCAGATCGCCGTGCCACGCGCCGACATTTCTCGGCCGAGGATAAAATCAGGATCGTGCTCGAAGGGCTGCGCGGCGAGGAGAGCATCGCCGAACTGTGCCGCCGCGAAGGCATTGCCCAGAGCGTGTATTATTCCTGGTCGAAGGAATTCCTCGAGGCCGGCAAGCGCCGTCTGGCGGGCGATACCGCCCGGGCTGCCACCAGTGACGAGGTCAAGGACCTGCGCCGGGAAACGCTGGCCCTCAAGGAATGTGTGGCCGACCTGACGCTCGAGAACCGCCTGCTTAAAAAAAGTTTGACCGCGGATGGGGGCGAGCAGGAATGAGGTACCCCGCCCCAGAGAAGCTCGAGATTATCCGCCTCGTCGAGCAATCCCATCTGCCCACCCGCCAAACGCTGGAGAAACTGGGCATAGCCCGGCGCACTTTTGCCCGTTGGTATGCCCGCTATCTTGATGGCGGGCCTGAAGCGCTGGAAGACCGCCCTTCGGCGCCAAGCCGGGTGTGGAACCGGCTGCCCGATGATGTGCGCAAGCAGATCATCGACATGGCGCTGGAGAACAGTGAGCTCTCGCCGCGCGAACTGGCCACAAAATTTACCGATGAGAAGCAGTACTTTGTCTGCGAAGCCACGGTCTATCGCCTGCTCAAGGCGCAGGATCTGATCGCCAGCCCGGCCTATATCGTCATCAAGGCCCGCGACGAGTTCCACACAAAGACGACCCGGCCCAACGAGATGTGGCAGACCGATTTTACCTATTTCAAGCTGATCGGTTGGGGCTGGGTTTACCTCTCGACCGTGCTCGACGACTATTCCCGCTACATCATCTCGTGGAAACTCTGCACCACCATGACGGCGGGCGACGTGACCGACACGCTGGATCTGGCGCTGGCCGCATCCGGCTGTGACAGCGCCACTGTGCTGCACATGCCGCGCCTGCTGTCCGACAACGGCCCAAGCTATGTTGCGGGCGAACTGGCCGCCTATATCGAAGCGCAGCCCATGAGCCATGTGCGCGGCGCGCCCTTCCATCCGCAGACACAGGGCAAGATTGAACGCTGGCACCAGACCTTGAAGAACCGCATCCTGCTGGAAAACTACTACCTGCCCGGCGATCTCGAAGCCCAGATCGAAGCCTTCATCGAGCACTATAATCACCAGCGCTATCACGAAAGTCTGGGCAATGTGACGCCCGCCGATGCCTACTTCGGGCGCGATCGGCAGATCCATGCACAGCGTGCCGCCATCAAGAAGCAGACCATCGAACATCGACGCTTGCAGCACCGCAACCTCGCCGCCTAAAAGCAAACCCCAGACGAGGCCTGCTCTCCGTTACCGCCACGCCAAATCTGCGCCAAATGTTTCGACGACGGACAATCGGGAAACGCGAGTAGGGCCGCCACCCATACTCCCACGAACATGGCGACCACCGCCCAGGCCATGCTCGCGATGATGCCGGCCTTGATCGGCTCATCATAGTAGCTCTCGAGGCGGGATCTTGGCGGCTCCGGTCCCCATAAATCTCGGATTACGACAACTGCGCAAATGGCACCGAACACCAGGATCAACCACCCGTGAACTTCCATCGTGTCTTGGGTGCCTGCGGCGGCGAGAACCAACCCGCCCAAGGCGACAGCGACAGAAATTCCGAGTGCGATCTGTCGCTCGGCTTCGGTCAATGTCAAAATCATGGCCGATCCATCCCCCCTTTTTGGTTGCTGCCATGCGGTTTTTTAGCGCAGCATTGCCTCCGGGGAGCGGGCCACGGAACTTGCGCATAAGCTGCAACACCTTAGTCCGCTCCGGGTTCCCGCCACGGCTGCTCCGAGCAGCCAATCGGCACGATGCCGGTCACCAGTCAATTCCTTCACAGCAATCCATGACTGCCTGCCACGGCGCCGAGAAGCGTGACCACTGCAAGACCCAGAAGCCCGCGATGAACGACCTCCATGCGATCGAAGTCTGCGGCAGGCTTCAACGACTCCTCCATGCGCCGATGAAGAAACAGCGGCTCGATCGCGAACAGCATCGCCGCGAAAATCGCCCAGAGGCCAACCATCGCGTGCATCCACCAGAAACGCAGATCGGCGAACCGATCCCACATCTGCCCGCGCTCCACCATCCAGAAGCCGCTGACGCCGGCAAGCAGCACCCACACACGCGCTTGCGCCGCGAAACTGCCTTCGAGCTTGTGGAAGGCCGCCAGCCTGTCAGTTGGCGGATGCGCACGGCGAATGAACGGCATCACCACGAGCGTGACAAAGGCAACGCCTCCGATCCAGAACATAACCGCCAGGACATGAATTGCCCGGGCTATGGTGATATCGCCCATCCCCTACTCCATCAGGCTGCCAGCAGTTCGTCCGCCGGGCCGAAAAATTCGTAGTGAATTCGGTCGGACGGCACGCCGGCGAGCGACAAGGTCGAAACCGCGTGACGCAGGAACGGGCGCGGTCCGCAAATGTAGTAGTCGGCTTCACCGACCGGCGTGTTGGCGACGAGCCACTCATCGGTGATGATGCCGGCGACATCATAGTCCTGGCCCTGCGCTTCGCCTTCAAGCGGAGTTTGATGGAAATCAGTAACCGACACCGCCTTGCCCTGGCCGGCGACAGCGCGAACATGGTTGCGCATCGCATGCGTGTCGCGATCATGGGTCCCGTGAATATAATGAACGGGTACTTCGGCGCCGCTCTGCGCGAGCGCTTCGAGCATCGCCACCATCGGGGTCAGACCTACCCCACCGGACAGGAGGATGACCGGACGTTCGACATGATCGGCAAGGAAAAACTCCCCCGCTGGCGCGGCCACCTTTAGCACCGTTCCGGGCCTAGCCTCGTCATGGAACCATCCTGAGGCCAGGCCATGTGGTTCACGCTTGACCGAAATGCGGTACGTTTCCCCATTGGGGGCGGCCGAAATCGAATAGTTGCGCTTGACCGGCGGATGACCGGGAATCTCCAGCCAGAAAGTCAGATACTGCCCCGGCTTGTGCTGCATGACGGGTCCGCCATCGACCGGGCGGAGAATGTAGGAATTGATGACGCTGCTCTCGCGCAAGACGTCTTCGACGCGGAAGTCACGCCAGCCATTCCATCCGCCCGCCGCGTCCTTCTGCTCTGTGTAGACCCGCTGCTCGCGTGCGATCAGGATATTGGCGAGGAACCAGTAGGCCTCGCCCCATGCCGCAAGGATTTCCTCCGTTGCTGCATCTCCCAGCACCGCCTTGATCGCGCCAAGGAGCGCCTCGGCAACGTGCGGATAGTGCTCGGGCAAAATCTGAAGGCCCACATGCTTTTGCGCGATCCGCTCAACAGCAGGCGCAAGCGCACCGAGATTTTCAATATTGCTGGCATAGGCGAGAATGGCGCCCGTGAGCGCACGCGGCTGCGATCCGGAGTCGCCATGATGCGACTGATTGAAAAGGTCGCGGATTTCCGGGTTTTGGAACATCCGGGAATACATTTCGTGTACGATGTCCAGACCATGCGCTTCCAGCGCGGGAACGGTCGCCTTGACGAGCGCGATCGTCTGATCGCTAAGAGGTTGCGACATGAACTTCTCCTTCTGAAATGCGTTGAAATTTCCGGCAATGTCAGCGCGCGGGCGGCTGATCGTAGAAATCGACCTGCATCTTCATTGACCCCATCGGCGTCACGAAATGCGGCTGCTGCGGCAGAACCAATCCTGGCTGGTTCGGTGTCAGCACGATCTCCGAAGGCGGATCGAGATAGGTGAGCTTAAGCTCGCCTTCCAAAACGCGGATCAGGCCCCAGACACCGCCCTTGGTATCGTGTCGCGCCCGCAAGGCAGCCGGTAGCGTATCCTGATCAAACACCGGTGTGGAACGATAGGGAAGGATGTCAGGCATGGCTTTGCACTCTCCGCCTTGGGCAATCCAGCGTATCGGAATTGATTGCCGAGCCTTCCGCGCGTTGCCGATCGAGCCGAAAAAACACGGCGAGCTGCAGGCTTTCGGCGATCCGCTTCGCTTTCGCTTGCAAAGCGGCGGCGGCTTCGGGCGACATCATTTCGTTGGTCGTTTCAGCCCAAAGCGTTAGCCATCGGTCGAAGAGCGCCGGCGTAATACGCGATTTGTGCTTTAAATGAGCCGGCACCGGTTGACCCTTGTATCGACCACTGGTGAGCATTACCGATGACCAGAATGCCGCCAGCTTTTCGAGATGTTCCGGCCAATCGCTGATCGCGTCGTTGAAGATCGGCCCCAACTCGGCATCCTCTCGTACCCGCGCATAGAACAGCGTCACGAGACGGCTCAGCCCTTCTTCGTCAACCTGCCTATCGTCATCCATTGACCGACTCCGAAATCATGTATCTATGCTACATGTATCACCGGGTTGGAAACATGCAACAAGAATGCATATATATTAGTGCAGCGTCGATTGGGCGCTGTGACCGGGAAGCGACATGAAGCTGACGCGCTACACCGACTATGCCCTTAGGGTGCTGCTTTACCTTGGAGCGCGGCCTGATCGGCTATGCTCGATTTCCGAGATGGCGGGTGCCTATGCGATCTCGCAAAACCATTTGATGAAGGTGGTTCACGACCTCGGAAAAGCAGGCTTTGTAGCGAGCGCTCGGGGACGTCTTGGCGGAATTCGGCTCGCGCGACCGCCGGGTGAGATTATCATCGGATCGGTCGTGCGGCACACGGAGGATGGGTTCGATCTGGTCGATTGCGGAAGCTGCATCATCGCGCCGGCGTGCGGAGCGACGGGCGTTCTTCGCGAGGCGCTTGCCGCATTCATGGCCGTGCTCGACAGCTACACGCTCGACGACCTGTTGGCGAGGCGGGTCGATATGCTCAGTCTCTTTGCACCCGAAGCGGTATAGAGGCTCTGCCGATGGAGGAGGAATGCGCGCGCTATCGTTGTGAGGGAGAAGATGGCTCGCCGATCACCGTTTTGGAGTTTCAATACTTCGGTCAAGCTGAAACGAAACCCGGCCGACGCCGTTACCCAGGTGCGCAGCGCCTAGCTCTCTCTACCGGAGAGCCTGTCCGGTATATCGACCCCACCACATTTGAGGTCATCGGCAGCGGAGAGCTTCTTCGGCGATGCGACCGAACCTGAGGCGCGTGCCGCCCTTTGCCAGTTTTCTCGGCGAACCAACTCCTCAAAGCGGCAGAGCGGGATCGAATCCGGGGTCTCGCTCATGCACCAAACCCCTTCTCCAGACCAGCAATCAGATCGTCCAAATGCCCAAGCCCAATCGAAAGCCGTAGCACGCCATCGCTGATGCCGGCCATTTGCCGCGCCTCGCCCCGCGAACGGCCGACACACCCGAAACCCGTCGTTCACGGTTGTACTGTTGAATGGCAGGAAAGTCCCAGACTCTGCCTGTCCGGGAGGCGTCGATCATGATGCGACGAGATCCAGCATCCGAGATTTGATACGATCGCTGGAAAATCGCTGCTCCTTGATTCCATAAGGCCTCAGCCCCTCGCCAGAGGATGCGCATGCTTGGGCCATCGCGCTGGCGGTCGCAACCCGGGGCCAATCCGGCCGTGTTGGCGCTTGCGCGCCTGCCCGCTCCACCCGGCATTGTCCCGGGTTTCCCTTGGGCTTTGCCCGGCGGTGCTGCCGCCGCTTCCTTCGATGGCCCGGAGGCTGCGCATCCGGCGGATGGGCCGCTGGCCCCAAGTGGAACGAAAGGCAAAGCTCATGACCAGCACTCTCTCGGCGATACTCTCCGCCCTCGAACTCGGTCATCTTGATCACACTGGCGACCTGCGCACCCTGGAGGCGCCGCCACCCGCCGAAGCCATGGAACAAACCGTCAGCGCTGTCTGGAGCGATCTTTTCGCGCTTTTTCCCTTTTGAGAACACCGGGAATAAAAGGGGCCACGGATCGGCCGGTAGCACCGGATTAAAAATGGGCCAGTCCTGCTAGACCCCTGCTTTTGTGCGGGGGT